>JBEKUD010000255.1:0-5853 GCA_049515395.1 Candidatus Sulfotelmatobacter sp.
ACGGAACCACAAGCAAGCACGTGGCTGTCAACTCACAGTCTCATCACTGCGACTGGGACAAGGCTCCGATAGGGAATAAAGAGTGTCACCTTGAAAAGGTAGTAGAGGTTACAAAGGTAGAAGGTGACGTTAACCAGTATGTGGTTGTCTATTGGAACGAAGTATCGGACTGACAATTCAACCCTCATTAGAACGGAGAAACACCATGCTTAGCAAACGCACATTTCCGCTAATCTCAAGACTTGGCAAACCTTGGGTGCAGACGACGGAGGAAGCAGCAGACGATGTGCGGAGAAGTGTGTCACGCTGTGCACCAGAGTGGAAATCATGTGCCTCTGGTGGGCACGTCAAGGGAGACAAAGAATGCAAATGTGCACGCGAGATGAGGACAGGAAAACTCATATGGGACGCTCCTGATACTGACCCCACTATACAGAAGCTGAAACAGCGCGTAACGAAGAAGTTCCTCAACGCATATACCAAACACACAACCAAAGCGTGGGACAAGTTGTCAGAGGCACAGCGTGCGGTTCCTGCTGACAAGTGGATGACTGCCATTCGCAATGATGAGATGTATGAAGAGGTTCCGCGTTTCGTCGCAATTAGCTACTGGGTTATCACTGGGAAAGGCACAGCAAAGCCTGTTTATAGGCGTGGCAGCGAGTACGAGCATTTACAGCACAGCTCTTGCTCTTTTGGTGAGGGTAAAAAACCACGCAGAATACGAAACGTTTTGTCAGGAAGCCCCGCATCCCTATTCACACGGCACGGCATTGACTTGCTTTGGGAGGCATTTGAAAGCATAGGCGCACCTCAATACGCAAGCCCAGAATTGTACCTGCCGCAGAGAACGGAGGCGAACGTAGAGTGGAAGCACGACGAAGAGCCAACGTTTGAACCTAACTCGATTTTCAGGCATGGAATTGATTGGGATGCATATTACAAAAATGATTACTGGACATTAACTAGGCGTCAAAGGTTGTTCGCAGCTTACAGAAAAACAGTAAGCAAAGCCCTGAAGGCGTTCACTGACAAATCCAGCCCTGCAGTCCAATATCAGGCAATGGAGAGGAAGGAAGTAATTAGGAGAGCAATCGAAGAGAACTACGAGCTGTACCAAGGCAAACTGCAAGATGCTCTATTCCCTTCTTATCTGTGGAAGCCTGCTCCTGCTGCTCCTGAGGTTAACGGAGCATCTTACAGGCAAGGGCTTGCTTATCGTGACCTGCCGCGCCCTGTGGTGCAATTCGATCAGAGCATATCGTGTTGGCCTGATCTTCGTGATCGTGAGCACGTTCCTGCTGTATACCCAAGCCCCTTAGCTGCGCCTATTGTAGACAGGTCCATACCCTGCAAACAATCAGGTACGCCCTGTGGGAGTTGCAAAGCTGAGCTTTACTACAAAAACAGCTATGATTTGTACCCGTCGTTAAAAGGGCAGGAGGACCCGGCAGAACTTCTAGATAGCTTCAATTGTGCGAAGCCCTATGAGCAGCCTGCTGGCGAGTTCGGTAAAGCATTCTTTGAGATGCCCTTGGACGAAGGGCAGGAAGGTAAAATGTTTCTGCCACACGTCCAATACAAAGACGGGCGCGTGATAGAAGGTTCTCGATTGTTGGGGCGTGCAGACGCAACGTTAATCTTTGACAAAACCAATTCCACATTCTACCTGCAGAAGGTTAAGCAAGCGAAGAAACCATCTAAAGGTGGACTCTGGGTTGGGAAATATAGGGGGCACTGGATTTGGGAAGGTGGAACAACATCACCGAACGCAGGAAGGAAGAGAGCAGATGCCAAATTAGCACTTCTCAGTTTGCCTGTGCGAAGCAGCCGACCTTGGGCAGAAACGAAGGAAGAGGCAGCGTCTGGGCTAAGAATAATCATGGGATTTTGGAAGACCGAGTGTAAGGAAGACGTTAAGTATCTGCGCGACAACAAAGAGTTGCTTAATCGCTTCCTGCGCCTTGTGCTTCAGTTCTGTGAATCCCAGAAGAACAGCAAACAGTTTGTGCAGTGGGTTTCCAAGGCATTTGCGTTGCGTATGGCTGGTGTGAATGGCAGCAGAGAAAAACCGAGCAAAGTAACCGCAGCAGAAGCGCGTTGGGCTGCAGATCAGAGAGAGGTGATTCAGGAAAATGGTGGGATTACAATCAGCAAAACCCAGTGGAAACGCTTTGGAGAAGCCAAGCAAACGCAATACACATACGAAGGAAGCACCGAGGATGATGTTTGGAAAGAGAAGGATGAATCTGAAGAGGCTTTGAATGAGTTGAAAACGGCTCTGGATTTACCTAGAGAAGATGACTGGGAAAGTTCCGAGCAAAAGGTGATTAGCAGCATCTGAGGTTTACTGTGGTTGAAATCCAAGCCCTGTCGGGCGTCTTCCCAAGCTCAGGCGTCAGGCAGGGCTATTTTTGTTTCATGGTAAAATTCTTTGGTCGGTGATATGCGCCCGTAGCTCAATTGGATAGAGCATCAGCCTACGAAGCTGGGGGTTAGGTGTTCGAGTCACCTCGGGCGCACCACACTTCCCTGTTGACAGCCCCACTCATAACCGGCAGGATGTAACCAGACGGTTGCAAAACGTTGAGACGTTCGGTAATCGAAGCCTTCCCCTTTGTTTTCAACAAAAATGTAGAGAATCATCCACCGGCTGGCTACGAACCAGAAGGTCGGGAGTTCGAATCTCTCAGGGCGCACCATCTTCCCCTTTACATGACAACGACTTCGCGAGCATCGCTCCCCTGATCGCTGGGGAACAATTGGAGATTTTGGGGAACAATTGGAACGAAACCGATCCCAACTTGCTCCGCGATCGCCTTGCGAAACTTCACGTCTTCCCTCACCTTCGAATAGCCATCGGTGATGCTCTTGTCCGCGTGGCCGAGCCAGAAGCGCAGCAGATCTTCTGGAGTTCCCTGCTTTCGAAGATGCGTAACACGGAAGCGACGGAAGGAATGGAATCCGGCTTTCCCCAGGCCCAGGCCCGCGAGAATCGGATGCAGGTTGCGCCGCAGTACGTTTGACTGTCCCAGCGGGTTCCCTGACGGCGTACGGAAAATGAATCCTTCCTTTCGCTCGCCGATGAACTCCTCGAGCGCGAGAGAGACGCCGGCCGGCAGGTCTACTTCCCGAATGCCATTTCGGGTCTTCGGGGACTGTAGCTTGCCGTTCCAAACGCCCTGACGAACTCTCAGGGTTCCATCCGCGGTGAAGTGCCCAACTTCGAGAGCGAGCGCTTCCCCGATTCTCAGACCGCTAGCCGGCAGCAGCGTGTACAGCATTCTGTGCTGGCCTTCGGCCGCCTGGATGATCCGTTCGATCTCCTCCGCGGTGAACATCGGAGTCCGCTGATCACCCACTTCGGGCAGATCGATGAAGTCGTGATTCCATTTGCGCGGATAGAGCTCGTCGCCGTCGTCTCCGATGGCCGATGCCACGACCATCTTCACGACCTGGGCGTAGTTCGAAATTGTTTTCGGCGAGAAGCCCGCGTCCGACATTTCCGTGACCAGCCCTTTCAGCGCGAGATTGTTGACCGAGCAAAGCGGTGCATCGCCCAGGCGCGGATTGATCCACTTCAAGTGACTCTTCCACGTCGAGACGGTGTGTGGTTTCACTGGCCTTCGTTTCCGTTCCTGCACATGCTGCAACCAGCTCTCGCCTTGTTGTCGGAACGTGGTCCCGAGGTTCACTGCCTCGACGTGCCGGAAGTGTTCCTCAGTATCGACGCCGCTCTCTGCGATGATTTGCTTCGCGCGGCGCGCACGCTCCGATTTAGTTCGTAAGCTCCCAGGCCCAGTCACCGGACAGATCCGCACGCTCCGCTGCACGCGCTTCTCCTGTCCCGCGACGTCCTCCCAAAACCGAACAAACCACGATGGTCCTTTCCGAACTACACATCCAGACTGCCCCTTTCTTCGGCTCATTGAGTGTCCTCGTCGTCGGAGCCGTTGGCATTCAGGTGCCGGCAGGACTTTATCACGGATTATCTCCGCGTAGCCGTGACTAGCCGCCGACGAGTTGTGATCGGATTCCACGTTTTGCTCTGCTGCTTTCAAACACTTGCTAAATCAGCGGGACGAGGGAGCTCACTCCCCGTCCCGCCTTTCGGCGTCGCCGCCCTTACGCGACGTACGCCACGGCCGAGATTCCCCATTGCCGGCGGAAGCTGCAAATGAGAACTCGGCCACCCGACGCTTGGAGGTGCCGCGTCGGGAACTCGTTTCAGATCTCTCGCCTTGTTACATCACGCGGCCGCCGGCGTCGCTCTCGTCGTGTTCCGTAATCAGCCGAAGCTCCGCCGTTCCTAAACCGCTCGCGATCGTCCAGCGCACCGGATGCGGCGGCTCAGCGGCTTTCAGCTCGAACTGCGTCTTGCGAATTTGCGTCTCAGGATCCTCGATTTCGATCCCGATCATCCATTCGCACCAGCCGGCGATCGCGCTCGAGCCGCGGATCCGTTGTGTCATCGATCCAGCCCCGTTTTTGTTGTAGTGATGGCACAAGCCAATCGAGCACCCGATCTCACGCTGGATCTCCTCCAGGCGGGCGAACACTTGCCGCATTTCCCGATTGTCGTTTTCGTCTCGTTCGTGGAGCGTGTTCATCACGTCGAGCAGCAGAAACTCCGGTTTGACGATTCGTAGATCGGCAAGGAGTTGCGCGAACTGATCTGGGTTGTCGAGCAGAAGTTGTTTCATCTCCTCGCGCGTGTTCATCCACACACGTTTGTCGAAGCCATTACGATCGCCTCCGTTTTTCGCCGCGAATAGAGCGCGGAGCCGCTTGTTCGTCTGTGTAGGGTTGTCCTCTCGACTGACGAAAGCAACTTTCACCGGCTGTGGAACTTTGAATCCGAGGAAGGGGACGCCGAGTGCGATAGAAATGGCGAGATCCGCGGCCAGCCAGCTCTTCCCGACTTTCGGCTCGGCTACGATCGCGCCGTTCGCTCCGCGCTCGAGGAGACCCTCGACCAGCCAATTGACCTCGACTTCTGGACGATTACAAAACTGTCCGATCGAAACGAAAAACTTCGGCTCGCCGGCGTCGTGCGGCCGCCATTGCGTTGTGAGTCGGATCTGCTCGAGGAGCTCCTCGACGCTGTGGCCGGCGTTCATCCAGTCCGTGACGTCACCGTGTTCCGGGAGTCCGGGGAGCGTAACGATTCTCACTTGCTGGGTGTGTCGATAAACCGATTGAGCGACCTGCTCGGCGTGCTGTCGTCCAGTTTCATCGTTGTCGGGGAGGATGACGACGACTTTCCCGACCAGGAAGACGCTGTACTCGTCGCGCCACTTTCCCGCGCCATCGAAGTTTGTCGTCGCCGCCAGAAACCAATTTTTCTCGCGTTTGCTGAGGTTCAAATTGCGAACGGTCTCAACGTCTTTCTCGCCTTCGCAGATGACGACATGGTTCGCGACCAGGACCTCGGGAAGCCGATAGAGCGGCTTTTCGATGTCGCCGAGCGTGTACTCATGGCCGCGGCCGTTAGCGGCCGGCTTTCGCTGGACGAATCTCTTCCCGGGATAGCGGAGCTTTTCGAACAGCAACTTTCCGAAGGCGTCGCGATATTCGTAGGTGGCCTCCGGTTCCTGTTTGAACATCGCCGTCTGCTTTTTCCCGAGCACGTCCGCGACGTTCGCGCTCGCAGTCTCGCGATCGCACTTCATGAAGCGCATCTCGAAGTCGAGGATCCCGCCTCCGCCACAACCGGCGTGACAATTCCAGACTCCCTTCTGGATGTTGATCGAGAACGACGGAAGTTTGTCGTCGTGAAACGGGCAGCGGACATTCTGCTCTCGGTGAGTCGAGAGCCGCCGCTTTGACGCCGGGAGGCGGAGCTCGAAGTAC
>JBEKUD010000256.1:0-5756 GCA_049515395.1 Candidatus Sulfotelmatobacter sp.
TCCGCTTCGCTGAGAGTCCCTATACCACGTTTCTGGTGAAGCGTTTCGATCGCACGGCAAGCGGAGGCCGTCTGGCGTTCATTTCCGCCATGACGTTGACTCAGCATACTGACGGCGAACCTGGAGCAAGCTATCTCGAACTGGTCGATTTATTGCAGTCGCGAGGGGCGAATACACGCTCGGATTGCGCACAGTTGTTTCGACGCGTGGTCTTCAACATCCTTATTCACAACACGGACGATCACCTTCGCAACCACGGTTTCTTTGTCGACGAAAGCGGTATCCGGCTGTCGCCCGCTTACGACATCAATCCGTCAGTCGATCGACAGGAACTGACGCTGGCGATCGACGAAGTAGAGACTGCCTGCGACGTTTCGATCGCGATGGAGGCGTCCCATAACTATGGATTGAACCCACGCGAAGCGAACGAGTTATTGAAGCAGGTGCAAGACGCAGTTGCCGGCTGGCGAGAAGAAGCAACCCGGCTCAACATTCCAAAAGCAGAACAGGATTTGATGGCCAACGCATTCCAAGAGTGACAGCCGGAAGTTTCGCACTGCGGTGCGGCAACGGTTGCCGGGTTCAGTTCCAGGACCCGAATGCCCTTTGCGAAGACATGAATGGGGAATGCGAATTCGATCGCTCCGATGCATCCCGGAGCCCTGTTCAGTTGATGTAAATCTGGAGCGAAAGGGCTCTGCCAGCGCTCGCAGCGTTGCCGTTCTCGTCATAGACGACCCTGTGGCCGAGCATGAGGGACTGACCGCATCCAATCGTGATGAACTCCTCGTTCTCTCGGTTTTCTGGACCCGACGTGTGGTTTGTGCGATGCTCAATCCTACTTTACGGTAGCCGTTGCGGGGTTGAAGAAATCGGCGAACACTTGGCCATTCGGCGTTCCCATTCCGGTTACATTATCCCATCCCACTTTTGTGTGGAGCGCGGAGGGACTGTTACAGGGGGTTCCGAAACCGGAATCGGCGGGCTGAACGGAACAGTCTGTTCCGAAAGAGACCACCAGCGCAGTGTCGTAGCCCGTGCCATCGTCCCACAGTGCACTGACAAACTTCGCGGGCGTCTCCGTGGGCGGTGTCCCTCCCACCACCTCCGCTGGAGTGTAGCGGTTCGTACCGCCAGACTCTTGAATCGAAGCTGTCAGGTTGTTGACGCTGCGCAAGGGAACAATGTCGGTGACCGCTCCTGCGGGCAAAGAGTATATGTATTGGGCCGCCTGGCCAAGAGATTCTCCTGCCTCCTGATTGGCGATCGCCCACAAAGCCGAGAACATCGGACAAGCAAGGCTCGTGCCTCCAACCACTTGCCAAACCAGTTCCGGGGACCGGCCGGGAATACTAATGGCGATCACTGCGCCGGTGAACGGATCCGCTAGCCAAGCAATGTCAGGTACCTGCCGATATTTTCCAGCCACACTTTTTTGGAATGCAGGCTTAGGAAATCCCGCAAGACAGTTTCCGTTTTCATCCTGTACAGCGCACGTACTTTGCCCTCCACCCGATCCAAAATAGAATCCCTGGGGGGCCGGCGGATCGGATATCTGACCGTACTCGGCGAGCAAGCTCTCGTTGTTACCCCACCCCGCCTGCCATGCCATCGACTCGTCCGAATTCAATGCCAGGCTTACTCCCCCAACTGCAGTTGCCCACGGAGAATCCGCTGGAGCGTTCACCGTTGGAGTTCCTCCGGACGCGCTGAAATCGCCGTAATCTCCAGAGGAGAAATTAGTGGAGATGCCCGACAAAGCGGCGATTTCTGAAATCAGGTTCTCCGTTTCGAGTACCGATGGCGGGGTCTCGTTTTCTTTAGAACCGTAGCTCCCTGAGACCGAGTTACCCAAACCGTAATTTACCGCATAAAACTCGGCCTGATCCACATCCTGGAAGCTGGCAGAAGGCGGAACCACCAGATCGATGTTAGCCCCCGGAGCGATGGCATGAGCCCATTCGACGTCGAGATTGATTTCTACCTGATCCGCGCTAATGCACGTACTCTTGGTCGGAGTATAGATGATCTGGAAATTCGAGGAACTTAATAAGGGCAAGCCAAACTTGTGTGAAAACGCATTCGCATCGTGCTGAATGGTCGAGGAACCGCACCAGTCAAGAATGACAATGGTTTGGCCACTTCCCGTATACCCCTCGGCGTATAGTCCTTTGAGGTTATAGGCTGTTTGAATCGGAGCCGGCGTGTAGCCACATCCCGCGCTGGTCAGGGTTTGAAGATTTATGTGATTGCCAGTGTAGGTTCCGATTGGAAGCTCACCATCAGTGTTGGTGGAGAATTCCTGCGTCTCGATGTCAAAGCAATCCGAGGAATAAAAATCAGGATCCGCAACCGCCGGGGTCGTCGAAAAATCCGACTTACCACTTGCGTTCGCCGGCCGCGCAATTACGGGATGTTCATACTCTCCCGTGTCTAGCCCCGAAATTGCTCTTACCAGCACGCCCGCCGGTCCTTCCACATAAGGATCGTTGGCATTCGCTCGGATCACCTTGTCGTGCACTTGGTAATTATTGAGTTGCACGTGAAACGCCTTCTCCACATCGTCCACTGTGCCTCTGGCTCGCAGAAAGAAATTGTTGGCGCCGATCCTCACCAATTTCAAGTTGTTCGACTCAAGGAAACGCTGTACTGTTTTTGTCTCTTCCGCGGTGGGCGCAAAACGCGCGGCAATTTGGGATCGCGTTAGCCAGTGACGGTAGATAGGCGAAGCGCGGTCATATAAATTACGCGCCGTCGCATCCATCTCGGAGCGGTTGTGCACGTTCGTCCAAACACTGACCTCGATGGTCTTCGCTGGATCTACAGCGCCCAGGTTCTTGGCCGTGGACACAAAGGGAGGAGTGTTATGTGCAACTAACGTGCCCGTCGCGGCGCGGGCCGTCAGAGTCGTAAACAAAATCAGAGGTAGCACGGCAAGTTTCATACGAATATTGCATGGCAGGTAGCGATGGGTTACCCGGTAAGGTGTTGCTTTTTCCTCGAACATGAATTCCTCCCAAGGATAGTCCCGCGAAAATTGTCAAACGCCTCTGCCCTCACGCTGCCTGTCCGGTCAGGTCTTTTTGAGGCGTGGCGCCTTCGATTTACTTCTTGGACTTTGGTGCAAACCAATCCGCGAACGCCTTGGCGTTTGGAGTTCCGAGCCCAGTCACCTCGTCCCATCCCACTCGTACTCTTAAGTGGTAGTCTCCGCCGAAGGAGATTCCAAAGACGCCACCGCTGGGATCATCCGCGATCGCACTATAGAACTTGCCGAACGGCAAACCGGGGAACAAGGCCATCGTTAAGGGGGCATCGTAGCGATGATTGACTGAGGGCGAGTCTTCGACGACTGCAGTGATATCGTCGGCGGAGCTGTACGGAACGATGTCAGTAATTGCTGTCGGAGGCATGGAATACAAGTAAGGAGCGGCCTGACCGAGGGGAGTTCCCGCTTCCTGATTGGCGATAGCCCACAATGCCGAGAACATAGCCGTCGATAGCTCGGTACCCGCGGAGGCGTACCAGACTTGGGGAGGATATTGCTCAGGTTGGCTCACAACGATCAAGGCGCCGGTAAACGGATCACCGACCCATGAAATATCCGGTTCCTGGCGAAACTTTCCGGGCACCCTCTTCTGAAACGAAGGCTTTGCGAAAAACGTACTGGGTCCTCCACCAGACCCGCTGTAGTAGTCGCTAAAGTCCGGTGGGTAGGGAGGATCCGAAATCACACCTTGGTCAATCAGGATGGAGACATGGTTTTCCCATCCTGTCTGGAAAGCAATCGATTTGTCCGAGTTCAACGCAAGACTGACGCCGCCTACCCCGGTAGCGTAGGGAAGGTCTGCCGGAACGCTGACGCAGCCGCAGCCGGGGATGAAACCCCAGTTTCCATAGTCACCGGAAGCGAAGTTCGTAGCAATGCCGGCAACAGCGGCCATTTCTGAAATCAGATTTTCTTTGCCTAGTTCAGCGCCCGAAGCCCACACCTCAGGGGAGAAGAAACCACCAGAGAGGACATTTCCAAGCCCGGAACTGACGGCATAATATTCCGCCTCGTCTGTGTCCTCGAAATCCGGTTCCGGCTGGGGAACGATCAGGTTGATAATATTTGCGCCCGGAGCAACGGCATGAGCCCACTCCACATCAACGTTGATGTTCGGCCATACACCAGCACAGGAGGAGGGAGTGGGATAGTTGATGACAGTGAAGTTGGACGCCGTAAGCTTGGGCAACCCAAATTTTTTCGAAAACGCGTTGGCATCATCCAAGATAGTTGGCGAGCCGCACGCGTCAATGATGACGATGGTTTGCCCAGCACCGTTGTAGCCTTCCGCATACAGGGCGCTCAGGTTGTAGGCCTCGTACAAATTCGAAGGCGTATAACCGCAGCCTGATCCTGATTCGTAGTAGACGTTCCCTTTGTAAGTCGCCTTTGGATAACCCCCGCCCGAGGTGTACTGCTCTATTGCCGGACCGGGGAAGCAAACCGACTCGAAGAAACTTGAATCCGCGGCAGAGGACGCAGGGACTAAATGCGCTCCATTGGTCACGCTAGAAGATGGAATCATCGTAGGGCGCACGGTGAAAGGGTGTTGGAATCCAGCGTTATCGAGTCCAGAAATAACCTGAACGATCGCCGCTGCCGGGCCCTCGACAAAAGGGTCCCCTGCATTGGCGCGAAAGGTGCGGTCGCCTAACTGATAGTCGTTTAGCTGCACCTGGAAAGCATTCTCTACATCGGCGATCGAACCCCGCGCCCGAATATAAAAGTTGTTCGGTCCGACTCTGACGACCTTCAGGTTTTTTGACTCAACGAAGTCTTCGACCGTTTTCGCATCCGTCGGAGTAGGCGCGAACCTGGCCGCAATCTCGGCATTGTTCAGCCAGTGGCGGTAGTTGGGCGAGTTTGGGTTATACAGGTCTTGCGCCAGCTTATCCAGTGCGTCGCGGTTGTTGGGCTGCAGCCAGATGCTGATCTCGATTATTTTGGAAATGTCCTCCCGACCCAATTTTGCCGCCGTAGAAACATAGCGAGGCGTATTGTTGGCGATGTACCGACCCTCCGCACACGCCGGAATCGCGCCGGGCAGCATGGCAAACAAGAGCAGAGAGATTGCTAACCAGAGCGGCTGGATCAGGCAATCGCCGTTGGTCGATTGCAGAGATGCTTTTGTCCTCGTTCGTATGTTCACAACTTCTCCCAGACCACAAGGATTTGAGCTCCGGCAGTTGCCTAGAGACCACACCAGCTTTGGTGTGTCCTGATCTTCGCACTCTCGCTCTTGGCAGACGACTCCGAGTAGGAAAGCTAAGCGCGAGAGTGGCGGAACACAATAGCCACTTTCGGATGTTTCGCGCATGCCACTTCAGCGGGTTAAATCAGCGTCGGGCTCTCCGACGTCTTGACAGTACTAGGCTTGGCTTTTGCACTTCGGAGTTCGTGCGCGCTTGCCTGCCTCGAACCGCTTCCGGCAGCGCCCAGTTCTCACTATCTGACCCTAAAGACTGCGAACGATCTCTCTCCGCCAACAATCCAGCCGGCGATCCGGTCAAAACCGCTGATTCGATCTATTTGACTCCAGCACCTACCGGGTTAAGATTGCTCGCTAGCGGCACCTTGCTAATTGTGCCTCGGCCTTGGAGACGAACATTGTGGAAGCAATTAATCGAACCGCCTACAAGCAAGTCACTCTTGGCGACACCTGGGATGCAATCGTCATTGGATCAGGCATCGGTGGTCTTACTGCGGC
>JBEKUD010000257.1:0-5743 GCA_049515395.1 Candidatus Sulfotelmatobacter sp.
CTCGCACTTCAGCACCATTCAGAAAGCCGTCTGCCCAAATGGGACATCGGCAGCGCCGGTACTTCCTTCCCTCGTTCTTGTGCGCGCAATTCTGCACGTGTCGTCGGTAGATAGTCAGCATTTCGGCCTCTTTCTGCACTTCGGGAGATGGGTCCGCAGGTCCCGCGTGCTGTACGAGCGCCGGCAGAATGGGCAATCCACAGGCTTCGCGGGTCTGCCCCGCCCTCGTTTGGTTGGGTTCGCTGTCATGCTGACGATTTTGTGACACAAATTCATCGAAGTCAAGCGTGTGATGCTTTCAAATGTTAGTCATCCGCCGATGGACGCGCCGGAGCACCGATTCCGGGATGCGCAGCGTCGTGTATCGGCGTTTGTTCGGTGATCCTTGGCCACCTAGCACCAACACGCCCGGCTCATTTTCAAAGACCTTCCGCACCGCGTCTGCACTCAGGCTCCATAGTTCCGCAATGTCCCCAACAGAATAGTGGCGCTCCGCGAAACTCGATGACACGGCCACGGACAAGGAAGCCGCCGGAGCATAGCGGTCTCGCATCCATTCCGCCTTCTCATCGAGACTGGTCTTGAACCGCGCCACTGTCTCTTTCACCGCCCAAAAAACTCGCCAGCCTTCGAATTGCGGCCGTATCGCACCCCCGCTTTTTCGGTGCGCCGTGGCGTGCGCCGCTTCGCGTCAAGTGGCGCACTCCAACCAAGCGGCGCACCAAAATTGCGGCACATCCGCCAATCTGCTGATTCGACTGCGTGTGCCAGTGTGCCACCATGCATCGGCGCAGGCGGCACATTGGCATAATTGGTATGTGCGCCACCCCTTGCACCCCTATAGGGGGCAAGGTGGCGCACAAGCAAACCAGCACGGAGTTCAGTCTGCATCCGACCCCTCCGAAACGCTCAGATAGTGACGTTTTGTCTTGCCTGGTCCGGTTTGCCGCTGAATGGCACCGCTGAGTACGCCATCGGCCAAATAATTCCTGGCACGGTTGCGGCCTAGTCCCCGCGTGTTCGCCAATTCTTCAAATTGTCTGGCCGTGATACCGGGTTGCAGTCTCAAAATCCTTCTCAATTGCTCGATGGGCGCTTCCTGCGACTCGGCCGCTTTGCAACGGACAAATCGCCCGCCAGCATACTCGTAGCTCAGTTCTCCGCTGAATCCAAACCGGGACTTGAAACAGCGGAGCACCAGCTTGTCGAGCCGACCATCGCCGCCGAAGTTGGCAACGTGATAGCCGCAGTCGATAGCCGCCTTGAAATCGCTGGACCCCCTGTAATCTTTGGCGGTGTCTGCCTTGCCCTCGTGGTGGATCAGCAATGCTGTGGCGCCCAGATCCGCCAGACGTCGGCAGCGATGCAGGAATATACGCATCTCGCCAGCATCGTTTTGATCACCGCAATAAAACGCACTCAGCGAATCGATGATTACCAGGGGCTTCGGATCAGATGTGCGAACCCAATCCACGACCACGGCCGCATCTGGCAATGGTGCCTCTGCGGTGAGCCAGCCGCCCCAGATTCGCAGCATCGGCCCATCAGGTGAGCCCAGCCTGGCCAGCCGCTCCCTGATGATAGCCAGCGGATTCTCACGGTCGAGAATCAGCACCGGTACGGCAGCATCCCGCGCCCACGCAGTCGCTAGAGTGCTCTTGCCTGAGCTAGCGTCGCCAGTGAGGGCGACCAGCGAACCGCGAGGTAACTCCGGCTCGCGGATATACGCCACCTCCCCGCCGGCACAATCACGGACAGATGGAATATCGGCAATCGACCGAGAGCCTTGCGCGCGTGCAGGAATGCCCGTGAATAGCTCCTGTCCGCTGTCGATGATGTCGCGGAGATCCTCACACTCCGAGGCGCACCGGCTGTTGAGATCGCGGCAGGCGTACATGATCCGTCGGCGCGTCCCCTTGTCGTGCAGGATGCGGACGTAGCTGTCGAGGTTCGGGATCTGTGGCAGACCATCATCCAATGAAACCAGATAGCTCAGGCCCCCGCACGCTTCCAGCTCATCGTGGTTATGAAGTTCGTTCGCCACCGTGACGCGGTCGATCCTTTCACCGCGTTCCTGTAGGTTCGCCATTCGTCGCCAGATCCGGCGATGTTTCTCCAGTGAGAAATCATCAGCCGAGAGGTCCGCCGCTGCGGCGGGATAGAACATGTCGTCCATCAGGATTGATCCGAGCACGAATCGCTCGGCATCGGCATTAACTGGCAAGCCGTGGGCAAGATCGACGCGCGAGACTGGGTCCATATGTTCTAAATCTCCGACATCTGCGCCACTGCCAGCCTCAGCACGCGAAGCGCCGTGAGCAAGACGCGGGGATCGGCGCTGGTCTGTGCTTCCTTGCACAAACTCTCGACGCTGTGGAGGTATCGCCGCGCAGCATTCATGTCCAGCGTGCGCACCTGTACGTAAGTCTTAAGGCCGTGGTGATCGCACATAGGTAGTCACCGTGGTTCTTCGATGCTTTCTTGCGCCGAGCGCCGGGCACTCGCGCTGCCTCATTCCTCGCCACCTTACGCTGAAGCATTTCTATAGGGCTGACAGAGGCCAACCGAGCCTCGCTGCTGTTTTCGCCAGCGCGCGTTTGGCCCGAACCAACTCATCAAGAGCGTTTTCAATCCTCGCAAGCTCCGCGTCGGACGGCTCAACGTATCCACGCTCGATATGTGACAAGCGGCCGCGGTCGATCTTCGCACGCGCACACAACAGTCTGCCGGCTATGCCCGCTATCACGCGTTTCTCTCTGATTTTTGATCCGCTCATTTGAACACCACCAACAAACTTGTCGTACAACTCAGGTATCCTACAAAAAGGGCAGCAAAGCCAGAGCTTCGCTGTAACTTAAGGCTGAAAAATGGCTCTACCTTATAGAGAATTCGCGGCTTACAAGTTGGATGATTTGGCCGAGAGGACAGTCACTGAGCACAAGGACAGAATCACGTTTTCTGCCAACCACCTCTCTATCCAGTGGCCACTTCCAGTGCGCTGGAAGGGCGAGCCCGAACAGCAATTCGCGGCGCGCTTAAGGGATTTTCGAAAGCAACTACCTCGGCAATCCGATTTCTCCCGTCGCTTGGCACTGGCGACGGAAGCCTTCGTACGTTCCGGAGTAACGTTCACGAATGCCGCCCGTCTGGTACACGCGGAATTGCGGAAAGTACCGTGGCTGTCCGGGCAGCAGCAGGCGCGTTGGAGCAAACTGGGGATTCCGCACAAACGCATTCCGGTCAAAATCGGCGCAACCCGTCGCTGGCACCGCAAGAAAAGGAAAGGGAAACACTGCTTATCTCACGACCCGGAGGTCGAGACAATTCGGGTTCAGGCTGCCAGTTTCAAGAGAGATTGTGTGGGCTTTGCCCAGCTATTCGACTTCGAATTTGCCATGTTCCGCGAACTGTTTCGAGACCCTGACTGGTACTGCGAAGCGGAGCGCGGGTGTAGAGACTGGATGCTCCGCGCCGAGAAGCAACTCGGACCGTGCCACCAGCAGACCGCTGAAGCGACTCTCCAGTTGGCGGAGTTACTCCACGAACAAAAGAAATTCAGCGAAGCCGAGGAACTCTACGACCTTGCTCTCAAGCGCTGGACAGATGCGCCTTCGATAGGAGCTCGCCAGCGGGAGTCTGCCATGGCTTCAATACTTCTCAACAAGCAAAACTGTAGGCAGGGAGACACTACAAGAACCATGATTGCTGTTCAGGCTCCCGCAGGGAGCCAGATGCGTGTCGTGTTGGATGCGAAATCGGGGGACTACCAAGTGCAATGGACGACGACGCCAACGGAATAGGCTGCGTTAAAAGCCCTGGCTCGCCGCACCGCATTGCTGCAAGGACTGACTCGACACGGGGCCTGCTATTCGTGGAGCCAGGCCACATCTTCCCAGATGCGCTCGCCCGAGCGTTCGCAGGTTAGCGGGTTGACATGTGAGTCGGGCGGATATCCTTCCCAGCGTCCCTCGATGCGGTCTTCGGTCACGGAGGTCAGTTCAACCGCAAAGCTCCACAGGCAGGCCGTGTAGCGGAAGCCCTGCGGCGTCGAGGCGTCTTTGATCTTGTAGGTGTGCCGCATCCTTTGGGTGCCTGCAAAACCGTCGCCCTGTTTCTTCACATCCACCGTGTCGAAGTCGCCGAGCTTGCGCTGCTCTTCGGGAAGGGCGTGTTCGCCATAGAGAAACTGGTCTCCCACTTTGAACGTCCAGCGGTTGTTCGGGTCTTGCGTCAGCCTCCACATTGCCTCGCCGCCGGACGGCGTTTCCTGCGCCGGCCTTTCGTGGCTTTGGATGCCCTGGCATTTCGCAGCCTCTACTTGCACATAGCTGTACCTTTCGATGGCCGTAGGATGATTCTTCATGAAACTGCTAGCGCTGCTGTCGAGTTGCGCGAATACCCGCATCAGGATCAGCATTCCTTGCGGATCATATCCGGCCTGGCACGCTACTCGGATGCCAAGGACGTCGGCCTCCTTTTCCTGAACGCGATCAAGCACCGTCACGCCGCGCAGCTCATCGAAAAGCCCCTTCACACCAACGCTCGAAGATCCGTATCCCGGATGCCGGTAGAAAATGTGGCTCATCTCGTGCGCCAACGTCGCGGCCAGAACATCCTCGCCCTTGTCGCCCGCCCTGTCCGTGAGCCGGAACAGCCCCCGGTTAACCTGAATGCTGTTGGTGGTCCAGTTGGCGACGGCATTGATCGAGCTTTCGTTACTGAGCCGGATAGTAGGGACCGCAGAGAGTTGCGTTGTGCCCCACACGCGCTCATCGGCTTTTAGTGCTGCATAGAGCCGCTGCATAACGCTGGAAGCCTCCCTGTAATGAGTGATCGCCTCTTCATTGTCGGCCTCATTTTGCGCAGAGTCCACGCCCCAGTGCACAAGCGAAATCGTGCCGGCGACGATTTTCGGCGATACCAAAGAAAAGCTGTTGTCGAATATCAGCAGGTACTGCGCCGGTTCGCTACAATCCACGCTCATCACGACCGACCGGCGCCGGCCCGAGTCGTACACAAGAGACTGTCCCTTCACGACAGCAACACGTATATCGTTTCCCGCGCCGCCTTGCGCCTGCACATTGCCGGCGATCCGAGCATTCCTGAAATTGGAGCGCGTCGTAAACGTCACTACGTAACGTTTGCCCGCAGGCACCTGCACCTGACCGTTGAAAAGAACTTGCCTTTGCCCTTGCGTCTCGCCATCTTGGGCGCAGGCGGAACGGGCGCCCATGATAGCGGCGAGTATGCAGACAAAGCCGCCGCCAAACAGTAGGCGGACTTGCCTTTTGTGGGTCACGCCAAAGCCTCCGAACCTCGATTGTAATGGGCTGCACGCGGCAAGAACCTATACACTTCGGTTAGCGTGTCGCTGTATCCCCCTTCTCCTGCGTCCGCGCTCCTTTCAAAATTGAGGTTAAAAAGCAACGCGGAAGCTGTCACGCGGGCGCCGCTTATGCGCGCTCGCCGGAACAGGGGACCTTAGGATTCGCGATTGTCCGGCGGACATTGCGACCCCCGTCATTGTCCTGAAGTGTTCGCCCCCATAATCATTTTGAAAGGAAAAAATCAAGATGGCAAAAAACGATCAGACGTCCATCGACGACCTACAAGACGTGATCGACGACTTACAGGATTCCATCGATTCCGCTCGCGACGTGTTGGACGCGGCAAACGATGTGACCTCCAGCCGTGAAGACTTGGCCCAAGCCGTGGTTGATGCACTGGACGCGCTCAGCCCGGA
>JBEKUD010000258.1:0-5733 GCA_049515395.1 Candidatus Sulfotelmatobacter sp.
CGAACTCGTCGTGCACAAACGGTTCAGGAACGGGGAGAATGGGTAGCACGGCCAGCCGGGCCGCGAGCGTCACCAACCCGACAAGCGCGACGGCGAGGCCGCGTCTCTGCGCCAGTCGGTTAAAGGCCGCTTCCAAGCGCTCGAAAGAATGCGAGCCCGCGTTCGGAAAGATGAGGGCGAGCACCAACGCGACCATCACCAAGCCACACTCGATCAGGAGCATCGCTTCAGTCGCTCCACCGCCACTGTTTTCCCAAGTTCATTTCGATCGCTCTTGCGCGGCTTCGGTTGGAAATCCGGCTTGCTCAGAGGGTGGGTATGCAGACAACTTTGGCGGCGTCTCATCAGCCTCAAGCAGCCAGACCCGGCGATCCTTGTAATACTTGAGCAATTCCTTGTTTTCCGCCGTGCCCATGTCGCGGGCCCAAACCACTTTTGAGGCGTCGATATCAGCTCCGTTATAAACCCACTCGGCCATGGTATCGTGCGATGGTTTATACCGCACCAGAACCAGTTGCTGCTCCGGCAAGGAGTCTAATTGCGCGAGCAATTTCGCACGCTCCGGGCCCAGTGCCATCCAGTTTCCCGGTGGTGGGGAAGCCGCGAGGTGGTGCACTTCGAAAGGTACCATCAATATCCATATCACCACCAACGCACGTACCAGGAACAATCCGGTTGGCTTGCCCTGCCAGCGCCACACCCGCAAGTGCCGCATTCCTTGCATCAGTAACGCTACAATCACAGCAGTCATGGGTGCGGCATAGTGAGCCATGAAGAACACGATGAATTGCGTCCCGAGGAAGCAAGCTGCCCCAGTAATTACGAGCAATCGAACTCGTCGATCCCGCCACACGCAAGGTAGAAAGAAGAGCGGAATGGTAAGCGCAGGACCGATGAAGAACATCCAAAGTCGACCCACTTTTATGAGAATGGTGATCAGCAGGCCGCCGAGAGTACGAGCCTCAAGGTATGGAGGCAATTCGCGCTGAAGATAAAAGTCACGGATC
The DNA here is from genome assembly GCA_049515395.1 of Candidatus Sulfotelmatobacter sp. GTDB lineage: Bacteria > Acidobacteriota > Terriglobia > Terriglobales > Acidobacteriaceae > Sulfotelmatobacter. Next base: position 1,008 of record JBEKUD010000258.1, read on the forward strand.
GCCTGGTGATGGTAGACAGGCTCCGGCTTAACATGCTGCCAAAGAAAGTATTGCGCCACGGCGTAGGTATCGCGATTGACCTCATAGGGCATGCGCAAAGGGTTGCCCGTAACGCGCCAGAAGTAATAACCCATCGCGCAACCTACCAGGGCCATTGACAGCGTGAGCGGAATGGCGATGCGGCGTATCAAAACTTGCGCCCGCGGTGCTTTTCTCCCGGCCATCCAAGATAGCAGCAGCGTCACGACGGTCAGGCTAAGGACAAAGCCTTCATAGGGCCTGGAATTGGCCACAATGGCGATGCCCAACGCCATGATGAGTGTGTCGCGGACACGCTGCCGACGCATAATCCGCGGCAGCGCTCCCAGAATGAGTGCGCCCCCAGTGGCCGCCACGGCCCCACCCCAATAGCTGTCATCCCAATAACTGAATACTCCGAAGCGCATGAGCGGCAGCAAGCCTCCCAGCAAAGCCCACGTCGGCGGCAGCCATGCCTGAAGCATCCAGCAAATCGCGGCGCACATCGCTCCTGCGCTGAACCACACGCCCCAAAATGGATGGCCCCCGATAAGCTTGCCGGCAGCCATAATTAGTCCCGGCAATGGTGGATACATGGAGGCATACGTCGGCTGGAAAATGATATGGAAGCTTTCAAAATGAACCCACATGGGGTGAGTCGGGTTGGTAAGTCGCGCCCTGGCAAACGTATCGGAAGCGAGAAGAAAGCTGAACTCGCCGTTCACGAAAGGCAAGGGAACAGGCCAAACGGGTAACAGCGCGGCCCTCAACGTCAGAGCTGCAACCCCGCAAAACAAAATACTTGCCTTTCGATTCCGGGCAAGCGGTTCGAGCGCTCTCTCGATTTTGCGAAAGAAATTTGAGCCGAGCTGGGGATAGGTAAACGACAACAACAGCGCGAGAGAAACGAGCAAACTCTCGGGTCCTATAAGGCTCACAAGGCTATACATCTATTTTTGGGCTCACGCTAGTCGGGATGTAATCTCCGGACAGAATCAAGCCAAGAGGTTAACCATCCTGTGTCCCATTGGTAACTCTTCGTCCAATTGTCTGGGACGTACCAGAGCCTTTGCAGTGCATTCCAATAGCGAGCTCGAACCACCGGATCGTCCGCAACGTCTTTTAAGTCCGGCGACGTAACGATGAAATCGCTCGGCGGCTCTTGGGGAATACGATAACTGTATCCGTATCTCCACTGGATGGTGTTGATGGCACAGGCCCAATAGGCCCTCGCAATCCTCTCCTCTGCAGCCCGCTTTTCCGCCGGCCATGAGTCGGGCACATACATAAAATCCGCCGGCATGTTCGTACGCAGCCGATAGATCGGTTGGGTGGACTCCTGAATGAAGAATCCGCCCCCAACCAACAGAACCACGAAGATCAGCAGCTTTCCCATGACAGTGTCGCCGCTTTCCGAGCCGGCGGCGCAACCCAGTCTCAGTCGGGGCTTTCCTGGTTTTTCCCGTACTCAAGAGACATGGGACGATCGCCGCATCTTGATTCTTGAGGGAGGGCTGGGCTCAAATATTTGGTGTCTCCTTGCCCGCCGGGCCCAAAGGAGCCTCTGCCGTCCTTTCAAACATCACACTCACCTTATCACTGTAGATCACCTTCCACCGGGGGTCGTGCTCCAGTACGTAAGTGAGCGGTTCCGTTGGTGGAAATAACACGTAACGTATGCGGTACTTATCGAGAAGAGACTGCGGTTGCTTCAATGCCAATAGGTCGAGGTAGTCTTGAAGCACACCCGCATACTCAAAGATGTCGACACGGCTGTCGACGAACATTTTCAGATCCCTATCGTTCCAGCCGAGGTAACCTCCCCACAAATAAAAGTTCAGCATCCGGCCGTCGGGAGGATGGGCTTTGAGGAACGAGACGGCTTCAGCCGGATACATCTGTGCTACGGAACGCTCCAGGACCGCCGAGTTCGGATGGTAATAAACCATGGCACCGAGCAGCAGCAATATCACGAAAACGTTAACGACAGGGGTATCGGCCTCGGGACGATAAGGCGGCATGAAATCCATTAGCTTTGCCATGAGCGGCGCAGCGAGTACCGCCAGCAAAAATAGAAAGCGGATGTAAGTGAGCCCGCTGTACAGAGCAAACAGCAGCAATCCTAATTCGGTCAGAGTCCAACGGCGGTTGCGCAATAGTGCACTCAAGAAAAATCCGATAAGGACAAGCAGCACCAGCTTGCCTCGCGAGTCGTGGAAATCCACCGACACCCATTCGGCAACGTGCGATATGTTGAGTTTCTGGTGGAAGGCGAGATCGAAGGGGTACAGCACCAGCCGAGCTCCGAAAGGGTTCACGAAAAGCGCAGCCACGCTAGCTAGCCCGGTAATCAATAGCTTTCGAAACTGCGCCGGGGTCCACGCCTCAGCTTCCACCCGCCCCCATTTTCCTTTCACCAGACCAGCCGCCGAAATTATGCCGAAGACAATCAAACCCAGGGACCACGATCCGTGGGTGTTTATCCAAAGGCAGAACAGTGGCGGAATCAGCCACAGCGGGGCGGTTCCTTTCTGGCGAAAGCGTTGCAGGATGATCAACAGAATTACCAGATATAAATATCCGAATAAGACGGTGCGCGGCCCGAAGGAAACTGTGGCGAGAAAAACGCAAACAGAACAGGCCGCTACGGAGGCCTTGAAATTCCTGCTTTCCTGATTGCAGAGGTACAGCAAGCCCAGAAAAACTAGCACGATCACCGCGATGGTCAGGCTCTTGATCCCGACCAACCCCGCAGCCCTCCAGGCCAGATAGTAAGGAACCTCGGCCAGCCATTCGTGATTGATCCAAGGCGCGCCAGCCACGGTGAACGAGAACATGTCTTGACGGGGCAACTGATGATGCTGAAAGAGGTACTCGGCGTTGCGCAGGTGCCACCAGATATCGGGGTCCTGTATGCCCTTGTTCTCCATCATGAACGCAAGGGACACCAGCAGCGTAGTCAATACGACGATGAACGAAAACGTCTTCCGAAACCACCCTCCGCTTGCGGGCTTGGGGGGCCCTTCCGGTACCGGGGATAAGGGTGTTGAGACCGCTCCTCCATTCGCTCCTGTGCCGCTGCCAGCCTCTCGGCTCTCGAGTTGTTCCGTAGGTCGCATCCGTTAGAGCAGCCAGCTTTTACTTCCTGCTCAGCAATTACCAGGCCAATGGGGATGTACTTCCTATTTTTGGCCGCAATTCAAGCTTCCAGATCGGCCATTCTTGACGGCTATTTTCCGCCTATCGTAAAGCAGCGCGCAGAGTTCCTCACCCTTAACAATGGACTACATTTGCCGAATGAGTGCAACATATTTCAGCTCTATTTGGTGTAGGCAGACATTGTTCCCGGTTACTAAGGTTATTTTGTGTTGCTTTTTGGTCCGACATTTGCTATTAACTTGTGACCGGGTCGTCAACCTCCTCCCTAGACCCATACTCCCTTTCGTAACACGTGTGGGCGTTACATTAGTTCCCCCATTTTCATAGCTTTTTCTTGTGGCACTAACTGGAACGCTTTTGCCGGCGAAAGGCATAGGCAAACTTGCAGTGGAGGAGAAGAGTTGCCAAATTCAAATGATCGTGTGAAGCGCATACTTCTGGTCGATCGGGATGAAGCATTTGGTCAGGTGCTGCAGCAGGTTTTAGGGGCCGGGTATGCGGTCCGGCGCGCTGCCAGCGTGGAAATAGGAATTAGTCAGCTGGATGCCAGAGAGCTGGATGTGGTTCTGCTCAATCTGGATCTTCCGGCGGATAGTGCCACTGCACAGGGTTCCAGCGCGTTGCTGCTAGCAGCCGCCGAACGAGCTGTTGACCTGCCGGTAATCGCCTATGGTTGGGATAAGCTGCGGCAGCGAGGCACGGAAGCGCTGCAACAGGGCGCAGTTGATTTCCTCGAGCATCCGCTGGATGTTCAGGAACTGAAGTTTGCTTTGGACGCGGCCTACCGTCGCGCCGCTCTGGCGCGAGACCTCACGGAAGCTCAAAACCTTCTGCCTTCGGCGCACGTTGAGGGGCTGTTGGGAAATTCGCAGGCCATGGGCCAGGTCAACGAAGTCGTTCGCAAAGTTGCCGGAGTGTTCACCAATGTTCTGATCACGGGCGAGAGCGGCACCGGTAAGGGCGTAGTCGCGCAAGCCATTCATCGGCTGAGTCAGAGAGCGAATCGCCCCATGATCGCCTTCTCACCCTGTTCGTTCCCTGAGTCTTTGATCGAAGATGAATTGTTCGGCCATGAGAAAGGCGCGTTCACTGGCGCGGCGCAGATCCGCAAAGGTCGTTTCGAGGAGGCCCGAGGCGGAACCGTTTTCCTCGATGAAATCGGCGATCTGTCGCTGCCCTTGCAATCCAAGCTTCTGCGCGTCCTGCAGGAGCGCACCGTGGAACGCCTGGGCTCTAACGTTGCACACCCGATTGACGTTCGCGTGATTTGTGCCACCAGCCGAAATCTGGAAAAGATGGTACAGGAGGGCACGTTCCGGGAAGATCTTTACTTCCGCATTTCGGTCGTAAGAATTCAGCTGCCGTCGCTCCGGGAACGAGGCAGCGACATTCCTCTTCTCGCGGAATATTTTCTGCGCATGTTCGCCAAGACTCACAACAAGCGCGCTCGATCTTTGACTCCCGGATTCTTGAGCGCTCTGGCCATGCACAATTGGCCGGGCAACGTCCGCGAGTTGCAGAACGTCATCGAACGCAGTCTGGTTCTGGC
>JBEKUD010000259.1:0-5701 GCA_049515395.1 Candidatus Sulfotelmatobacter sp.
GAACCCTCTAGCACCCCATCCACGTCCAACTCCCGGGCGATCTCTGGCAGGGACCTAGTCGTGCCCTTAAAGCGCATGATCGACGTGCGCGAAATCACTTTCAGCATACGGATCTTGGCTAAATCGGCAATCAGCGCCTCGGTCATCCCATCGGCGAAATATTCTTGTGTGACATCGTTAGAAAGATTTTCGAGAGGCAGCACAGCCAACGACTTGATTCGACCTACGCTGATTTTGCGGGGCGCAGGTCTGCGCGAGCCGCCAATCGACGAAGCAGCGGAACGTCCCTCTAAATCGCGCTTCAACCGTTGAAAGTCGGCACGAATATCGGCGGCATTTTGGTATCGCAGCTTAGGTTCTCTCTCTAGCGACTTATCGACGATCCGCTCTAATTGTGGCGGAAGTTTAGGATTCACCCGACTTGGAGCTATCGGCAGTCGGTTCAGAATCGAATCGAAGATCACCCCGGCAGTTTGACCCTCGAAAGCAAACCTGCCCGTACACATCTCGTACAACACGGCACCGAACGAGAACAGGTCGGTGCGAGCATCGAGTTCCTTTCCCCGAACCTGCTCCGGCGACATATAGGCAACCGTGCCGAGCGTAGAGCCGGGACTCGTCAGATGTTCCTCGGACTCAATGGTCGGGGCGCTCATGGCAACGCTTTCTGGCTTCAGGGTGACTTTTGCCAGCCCGAAGTCGAGAATCTTCGCCTGACCTCGATTCGTGACAAAGACGTTTGCGGGCTTGATGTCCCGGTGGATGATGCCCTTCGAGTGGGCGGCGTCCAGTGCATCGGCGATCTGGATGCCCAGATCGAGCACCGTTTCGATCTCCAACGGCTTGCCAGCGATCCGGTGCCGGAGGGTTTGCCCCTCCAGCAGTTCCATCGCGATGAAGGTTCGCCCATCGGACTCGTCAATCTCGTAAATCGTGCAGATGTTCGGGTGGTTCAGAGAGGATGCAGCCTTGGCTTCCCGCTGAAAGCGGCTAAGCGCCTGTGCGTCGTTGGCGAGTTCGTCGGGAAGGAACTTCAGGGCGACGTGGCGCCCGAGCTTGAGGTCTTCAGCCTCATACACCACACCCATGCCCCCGCCGCCGATCATTCTGAGGATTCGGTAATGGGAAATCGTCTGACCCACGGGTTGAGGAGGAGTGGACACTGGCTAGCATGTTAGGTGTGGGCGAGGGGTAGGTCAATGGAAGAGGATTGGCTCCGATGCACAAGTCGCAGCCCGGATAAACTATGCCCGATTCGTTTCGCTATGAGCGCTGAGTCTCAAGTCAATACGTTCCCTGCTCGAAACCATGACCAGCCTTTCTATTTCATCCGCAACAAAACATCCCTAACAGCGCGCACACAACGTGGACAATTCGTTCGGAATTCGTAAACTTATCACCCCCAATGTGCGGGGTTCTCCTGCTCCGTGCAAAGGTAGTCGGGGATGAACGACCCTTGGGCCATCATCGGAATCTTTCTTCTCGGCGCAGCTTCGGGAGCCTTGGTGAGTTGGATCGCTTTCGCGTCTCGAATCCGCGAAATCAAGCACGTCGTCCATCTCATTGAGGCACAATCGAAGGAGGCTGCAAATGCTTCAGACGGAAAAGATATGCGGGACAATGGGCAAGGTCACCCGAAAAGCAAATCGGCCTCAGCCACAAAGTGAAAGGAATGCATACTCATACTCACCACGGAATTTGCGTGTAGCGTTTCACTGAATCTTTGCGATCTTCCCACGCCCAGTTAGCTGCATTCGGGGCTCATTCTAGTTCCAAACCGAGAAAGACGAAAGCGCCCCGGACTGATCGAGTCTCGGGACGCTCGTCAAACAGCATCCTCCCCGATACTGTTCGACACCAACCTAAAACTTGTCTAACCCTTCGTAAATGGCTCCAGCGTGCTAAGGTGGCTGCCTGCCAGTGCTGGGATGCTTCGGTTGCCATTAATCGCGATGATCAGAGCGATTTCAGATCGGGTATTCACCGTATTGCAGCAAGCCCGTTCAGAAGTTATTAATCTTCCCCATGGGGAACATCTTGCTCAGAATGGAAGGGCATTCGGAGGTTGTGGTTGCCGATATCCGATGTCCCTACTGCCTCGAAGGTGACCACTTCAGAAGTATGACGGGGCGGGATGGGGGCGGGTTCCTCTGCGCCTCCTGTGGGCACATCACAGTTCCAGCCCAGCTTCCATACCGCTGCAGTTGTACACAATGTAAAAGACGTAGCCCGCCACCAAGACTGGTTCTCTAGCGAAGTTCAAGTTTTCACTCCGTAATTTTTCGCCCCAGTGTGCAGAGAATCAGCAGGACAGTTGTCCGCTCGCTATGACCCGAAAATTCGGACGTTTTCCCTTGTGTCCGGCATTAGGCCGCGGGTGTCCAGCATTAGGCCGCGGGAGCCTCAGTGACTTCCTCTTGGTGGCAATTTGGGCACACGGGTAATGGGAGTGTGAAAGTCTTCCCTCCAAATGAGACTAATGTTGTGTCAACGTGCAGAAGTTCCGTGCCGCACCTACCGCAGTTGGTGACATGTGGCATCACAGCGATAGCATGCAGGAGTTCTTGAACAGCCTTCGAGGGGACAACAATAGACTCGGATTTGTCTTTCGGCATAGCGAACGCTCCTTTGCCGACCTGATCAGGGCTGATCTACGCAAGGAACCGTCACCCCGGCTCGTAAGGTGCGCGGCGGAAAGATGCGTTGGCGAATACCCTACGCGCAGAAAGTCGAAATGTCCATCGTTTTGCTGGCAAACCGAAGACTGCAAGCAAGCTGGGAGGCGGAAACGGCTGGTTAGCATTTTTGGCTGTGATGTGGGTTTTCGGTGGAAACTATTAATACCCGCTCCCTGACGGGCATGAAAATCGACCTGTAGCTTCTGCGAAAGCATTCCGCGCAACGCACTGGCTGCAGAAGAAGAACAGGAAGAATGTAGCGTTCGGAAAACGTGCGGCAGCGGGAACGGAATGCGGTGTCGCTGGCGCAATCCTCACAGTGAAATTCAGCGAAGCGCCGGAACCACCACTTGTCAGATAAATTATTCATCGCAGGGCACCTCGGAAAATGAACCTCAAGACAGTGGGCCTGCGAGCAGCGCTATTTTACGCCCCCGAGAAAAGGGGAGGGAGGGAAGGGCTTGACACGAAATTGTAGTGCAGTTAGCGATTAGAGTAAACACCGTATCGGAGCAGGGTGGGACCCGAGCAAGTGCCAAAGGCAGGATGAAAAAATGATGTTTTGCCCCCTCGACCTTCTGACCTGTTCAAGCTTCAAAATAAGCGACCTGCCTATCACGCTGATCTTGATCTGGCGGTAGCGGGCGAGGTGTTCTTTCAATCCGTTTTTCACTTGATAGCTCCGTATTTCTTCAGTATCTCAGTGGTCTTCTCAGTCGGCAGCGCCTCGACCGTGTGTCCCCGCCCGGCAATTGTTGCGCTCAGATGTTGGGCAGAAGATCGAAGTATTCGTCATCCTCATTCTTTCCTCCTTCTCCCGCGCCTAACTGCTTCTCCGATTGGATAAATTCAATGCGCTCAATCCACTTGACCATCTTGTAGCCCAGTTGATTCTCAACGCGCAGCCGCAGTGGAGCGCCATATACCTCCGGAAGTTGTCGCCCGTTCATCTCCGATGCGAGCAGGCAGTCCGCCTTCAGCAAGTTCTCTATGCGCTGCGTGTCGTAATATGCACCACCATAGAGCGCCTCCCCAAACGAGAAAAAGGCCACAACCTCGGCTTCCGGTTTTGGACGCACGAGGTTGATGAGCATCTTCATCGGAATGCCACCCCACTTCGCAATGCCACTCCAGCCTTGGATGCAATGATGCATGGTGATGTGTTCGACGTGGCCCAGTTTTGCGATGTCCGCAAGTGAAAGCTCGACCGGATGTTCGACGAGTCCACCCACTTTTAACCTGAAATCTTGGAAGCCGCTCTCGGCCATACGTTTCCAGTCCTCTCTCAATGGCATCTTTCCATTCGGCCAGAAGTATGGCGAAATTTGCTGCTCAGAATAGTGTTGCTGTGGAATGAGTCGGTTCAACGTGAGCAGTTGCATGGGATAGGTCACGGATTTCAAAGCGTGTTGCAGCCCACGCTGGTGCCATGAGAGATAGTGCGCCACAACCCACGAGAGAACGACTACGCCTATCCCGACGAGCCCTAGCCACATCCCGATGCGGTTCTGGTAATCTGTGCCCATCACGATGTGGTTCATGTTGCGCGTAAAGCCAGTCATCACCACCAGTGTTACGTGCACCACGAGAAAGGCAAAGAAACTGAGCATGGTGAGGAAATGGATGGATCGGGCCGATTGCCTGCCAGCAAAGATACGCGGGTACCACGGGAAATGGTTCACTACGGCTGGCGACATCGCGATGCCCGTCAGAATCGCCAACGGGCCAAACACAAACACTACCGTGAAGTACGCAATTTGCTGGAGTGCATTGTAGCCATAAAAGCCGTTTGGCTCGGGAGGCAAATGAAAAGTCGCGTAGTGCACGAAAGTATTCCATGCCTGTAAGAGGACGAGTGGTGAAGTAGGTACGATCCGTCGCCACTGCTCGGTGCCGAACAGCATTACGACGAAGAAAATCCCAGTGATAATGAACCCGTGAACGTCGATGAAGTGCCAAACCCGCGCAATGCCAACCGTGTGCCTGTAACCGGGTGTGCCAATTATCGGAGATATATAGCGGGCGTCATCTTTTGCCGTCCAGATTCGATCACGAGGAACCTTCAGAGGCGTGAACTTGATCCATTCGCTCCCCGGTGTGCAGTCATCATTGAAATAGAGGCGTGGATGATCCATCAGGATGGATAGACCGCTGCGAATCAGCATCATTACAAAAAGGAAATTGGAGAAATGACAATACCGCACCCAGAGCGGAAAGCCATGCGGCCCAGCGAAGTTGTTGGGATAGACTTGGGGGACGGGCGGGACATTTGGTAAACCAGCGACGACAAGCTCAATCCACGACGCGAGTATCACCGACGGCACCACTACGGCGATGCCGATCAGGATGGAAGGGCGAACCCAAATCCGGAAGCGCCGATCCTCAGGATAATGCACTGCCCCATGCGCGGCATCGAAGGAAATCATAATCTCACTTTAGGAAGACAACCGTGAATCTTCCGCGCCAAGTCCCCACAATCGCGGTGCGGACTCCGTTAGATCAATTCAACCACAACTGGCAAGTCGATTTCGATGGGACTTACTGGATTTTTTCTTCCTCGCCGAGGGTGCTCCGATTCCTCCCGATCACACGCACCTCTTTCCCACGGAGACCTGCGTACTTGATCGCCATGCCGAGGAGCGTGTATTCGTCGTCTTGATAGTCGGCGGCAAACGCGTCTTGGTGGAGCAAAACCAGTTCCGCATCATCCGCGCACGCTTTCGCGAACTCAGGAAGCTTCCTTCTGATGGTGGCGATCAGATTGGACTCTCGCTGCATGCGTTCGTCAGTGGTCATCGTGCTATGAGAATAGCCGATTCGGGGTCTGGCAGGGTTCCACGGGCTTCGAGCAGTTCGGACGCCGCTGCCATCCTTTGAAAGGTACAATTCGCTATTCACCCGGAGGACTGCGATGAAAGTCGGCATTCTGGGTTCGATTCTCTGTTCACTCATCCTCTTGCTGGGCTTACCAGCAGCAGGACAATCCACTCAACCCAGTACCGGGCAGACGAACGCTTCTGCAT
>JBEKUD010000260.1:0-6200 GCA_049515395.1 Candidatus Sulfotelmatobacter sp.
ACAAACGTGCCGTTCTCGCTGGCCACAACGCTGGTAGTCTCCGTCCTGTAGACTTGCCATCCTTTCCGCGTGTACTTGATGTGGGAGCGCAGCGATCCGTCTGGCTCATAACGATACTGTTCCAACAAATATCCTTCGGGATCATAGATAACGAGGGTAGAGCCTGTGGGTGTGGTTTGGGGACTTTCTCTGTGGTCGAAAGTCTCGGTGAGGACGCTGTACACTGGGCCGCGTAAGCCGACAAACGCTGCCTCACTGTTCTTGGCAGGGTGCTGGGCGAAGCAGAACTGCGGGCAAAACAAAAGAAGAGCCGAGAGGAATCTCCACCGCGTCATAGCGATAAACCTCCGCAAGTATAACTGACACCTCATTCGGACGAAACGGCCAGCCGACTTGCTGGAGCGGGTTGGCAGACCATCGCTCGGAACTGTCATTCGATGCTTGGTGTCTATACGGCGTGTGAGGACAATCTTCACCCTCTCGGTGTTCGTGTGCCTTTGCGCGAGCCTGCCGACCGCAGGACAGGTTCGGCCTCACGGCTCCGATATTCCTTACCGTCCAGTGAGTTCGTTCAGTATCCGAACTCTGAACATGATTGATGCCCTGTTGCAGTTGGGGCAGGAGCAGCGGATTCCGGTTGGAATCGAGTACATTGACGGCGCTGCTTTTCGAGGCCAGATCACACTGCACGAGCAAGGCACGGCTGTGGGCAAATTGTTGGACACCATCACACAGCCGCTGGGCTACTCTTGGTTCGTTGACGGTGATGTGGTCATGGTGACCCACAGGGGAGCGCCACAGGGTCGCAAGAACCTGCTGGACAGCCGCATCCCGGAGTTCACTCTTAAGCGGGACGTGACCTTGCAAGCTGCGAGCCTCAAGTTGCTGGGAGGGCTGTACTTCGTATTGAATCCTCGCAGCACTGGAATCGTAGGCGATTACCCGAGTGGGAATCCACAATTTCGAATCGGGCCGTTGAGGATGAAGAATCCAACCGTTCGCCAGATTCTCAACCGTGTCGTTTCGCAGCACAAGAATGGCGCTTGGGTCGTACAACAAGCGCCATGGAATATGGACAAAGAGCCGTCCTACGGACTGTGGCGGGTATTCGAGTACGACGGAAACAATGGAGCGAAATACAGCGGACTGCTTCAGGTCTGGGGATTGGGTCTACATGACCTCAAATGATCCCCAATGGCGTAGGATCAGTCGCTCGTGGGTACAATTCGGTTAGGATTCATTTAGACAGTCACAATGATCAGTTCTATGCCTCCGCTTCACTACCTGCGTCTCGCCTGCATTTTTGAGCTATTCCTTGCTTGTGCTGCCGCGCAGGTCGATGTTGCGATTGCTGCAAGCAAAACCGTCTATGTAGCTGGCGAACCAGTTTTCATCAGCGTGAGGATCACGAATACTAGCACAGCGGTACTGACTATAGTCGTGCCGTCCTCTGACTCTTGCGAATCAGCAATCGACGTAGCCGTCGTGGGGCTCCGTCGATCTGATCTGCCTGCCTGCTCAGACCCAAGCGAGGCTGCGTGCGCATACAACGGGCCGCCAGCGCAACTGGTCGAGATCAAGCCTGATACTTCTTACGACATGCGGCGACTCATGAACCTAATTTACGACCTCCATCGGCCTCAGGAGTACCAAGCGCACATAGCATTCAGTTTGTCTTATACAGACCAGCCTGATGTTGAAGATTCTGCGAGTTCAGAACATATCGACTATCGGCACTTCAAAGTCGAAAAACGCGTAACGTTTTCAGTGGTTGAAGGAGATGCAGGTGCTCTCAAAGCAGCTTTCGCTCCCGTTTTGGCAGACGTCGATAGCGATGATTTCAATCGCCGCTGGTACGCTCAATCCGTACTGCTTAATCTCGCCCCACCCTTTGCTGAAGATCAGATCATAGCGTGGGCAGATAGAGCCGACGTAGGCCAAGGAGCAATGGCTGCGCTGCGTAAGTTGGGCACAAAACGGGCAATCGAGAAGTTGGAAGCGACGGCATTTGAAAACCCAAACGGCAACGACCACCGTGAGGGTGTCCGACAGGCTGCTCTTGCTCAAATCGAGTACATCAATGACCCGTCGCTTCTACCAAAGCTGTTCGAGATAACCGCCGAGGATAGGGGTCAGGCAATTCGTTGGGCTGCCGCAACTGCCGCTGCCAAGATCGGGCACGGGGATGCTGTTCCTATAATTGCACCGATGCTCGCAAGCTCAGACCCCTACATCGCATTTGCGGGAGCGGAGGCACTGGGCGACACAAGCAGTCGCGATGCCGTTCCGGTATTAATCTCCGCAATTCCCTCGGCGCTGGAGGACAACAAACTACCCGCAATCATCGAGGCACTGACGAGACTTACACACCGAACGACACCCGGCGATCCTGCCGCACGTGCGGCCATTTATCGGAGGTGGAGTGCTTGGTGGTCGGCTCACCACGATGATGCCCACATTTATGCTCCGGACGATTGTGGTGTCACCACGAGACTCCCGTGACTATGGCGCGACACCGTATTACAAAAAGAGCCGATCCTGAATCTGGGCAACTTCCACAGGTGCGGAGCATTCCTCGTCATCGTTAGCCATATGTTGATCCGCGTGCTCACGGGATAGCAACGCATCAGCCGAGCATCGCACGGCTTCAGCAGTTCGGACGCCGCAGCTGCATTCTGCATTCCCGGATCGAGCCACAGGTCGTAGCTATCGGGATCGAGGATGACGGGCATTCGGTCGTGGACAGAGGTTACTTCCCGACATTGCTGCACGCAGGGGTCTTGCGCGTAAGGGTTGCCGCTCCTTCTATCTCGGGATTTGGCAAATCGCACTTGTTTCTGGACCGGGAAATTGTGACATTTTGGTAATCCGCAATCTCGAACTCATTGCATCCGCTCTTCGTGACTGTGCGGAGCAATAGACTGCCACGTTCTGCTTCTGGCAGAACCTCATCGAGAATATCGGTTACGACCTCCGGTCGCACGTATTTGGCGGGTTCATCGTGTGGGATTATCGAGCGAGTCGGCTCCAGCGTCATCTGGCAAGCGCACTGATCCGTACCGTAGCCAACCATGAGCGTGATACCGGGACGAACTATGAATCTCTCAAGGTCGGAATCACCATACCGGGTGCGTAGATCGGTGGCGTTGAGTTCGATGGCAGGCCCATACTTTTGAGAAGCGATTGCCGAACTGCATCGCTCATCTTTGCGAACGACTGTTGCGGACTTCTCATCGTGATTGGCTGGTAGGTAGCGAACAAAATATCGGCTGATCGTCACATTCTGATACTCGGCAACTTGGTACTCCCCAGCACCCATCGCTTCGATGATACGGTTTAGCAGAATCCCTCGTTCCGATTCCGGGACTAGTTCATCGATAATCTCCGTGACCGCATCCGTTGCCATAGCCTCTTCTTTGTCATCGGGTCGCTGGGTTGAATGTTTAGGTTCGATCATCATTTCACATGCAGTTCGATCCTCGGCATAGCTCGCTGTCATCGTGATTCCGGGGCGGACAACGACGCGCTCAACATCGGGATAGCCATAGCGAGCGGTGAGGTCGGCGGCGGTTTGGGCGACACTGGCGGTTGCAATCACAAGGAATAGGAACGATTTAGCTCCGAGTGGCATCGCAGTTTTCCATAGTTCGTCGCGTCGGGTTTTGCATAGGCACGATTGTGGTCGCGAAAACGGGGCTGTGTCAAACAAAATGGCTGATCCGACAGGGTTGCGGATGGTGATGGCCAAGGGGCGCACAACCTTTACGCTCGTGGCCACCCGAATGGCGAATTCCCGATGCCTATTCTTCAGTGATTTGGAGGGCATACGATAGAACCCCTTTTGACACGCAGGCTTCTACCTTGGAATTTACCCGGTGGAATGTGAGTGATCGTGGGCAGAAAACCAACCAACTACCCGGCTATTAAACTCCTGTGGAACCACACTAACCGCACCACAGTGACCTGCGCCCCGGAACTTCCCAGAGCTTTATATCAGCCGGGTTGTGGCTACGAATCCATTCAGATTGCTGAAAGGGGATGTTGTTATCCGCCAACCCGTGGATCAGGAGAATGGGCACGCGGCTTCCAACGACCGCATCTTCGGCGGAGGCATCAGTCAGGGAGACACCGCGTGTGATCCGTCCGTATAGGAACGCCAGTTCGACGGCGGGACGCAGTGCCACTTTGCCCAACCACGTTCCAGTGCCGACAAACTGACCGACGCGCACGTAGGCGATCTGCCGGAAGCTGGCGAATGGCGATTCGGCGACGACCGCCCAGAATCGGGTTTCTTCTCTCACAGATTGCAACAGGATGGCAGCGCCCATCGACTCGCCCATCCCAAAAACGCACCGTGGATGCTTCTGAGCCGCCAGCCAGTTAAACCAACGGTGCACGTCGTCAGTTTCCTTGATGCCATAGGTCGGAAATCTACCGCCGCTCTCACCTTCACCACGCGAGTCGGGCAGTAGGACCGAAAAACCCTTCGAAAGAAACAGTTCGGCGAATCCAACCATTCCTTCGCGGTTGTCTCCAACACCATGAAGCAGGATTACTGCATCTCCGTTGGCATTCGCCGGGCTCACGAACCAGCCCCGAAGTTGAACTCCATCTCGGGCACTGATCGAAACATCTTGCAAATCCGCACCGAAGCGGGCCGCAACGGCTTGGGGTGAGTGGCGGTTTCTCAAAGGCATTCGCGGAGGGCGGAACGCCAACTCTCCAAGAAAGACTGCGCGCATTATGCAAAGCAGGGCATAACAAATCCCCACAGTGCGGACGACGCACCACGCTCGCATTCAGACCTGTCTTGCGTGATGTTACGAAGAATCGGACGTGAAAGTTCGGACTGTCGCCGTATATAGGCAATCCTATTCCGGGGTAAGAGTTACGAAAGACTGACTCAGATATCGCTGTTCACCATCATAGCCTTCCGTCTGCAAGCGACTGCGCAACTTCCGCCTGCACCGAGAATCCCGGTCGCGTATCACGCTGAAAGCGATCTTCGAGGCTAATACGCATTCACTTCCAAAGGAATCGCCTCATAGCTTCCGCCGCTGAAAAATCCCCGAACGTAAAGGTCAGAAAAACGCTGGATGCCTAGTTGTCGATACTGCTCGACGTGTACCAGTTCATGGAAGAGTAAGCCGTCCGAGAACGGTTCTTGCGAAACCACAACATCGCAGAACGTGATCGCCGCCATGGTGGATTGGTCGGGTAGGTTCTTGAATCCTAGATTCCGCAACATCGGGTAGAACTCAGGATTCTGCACTCGCTCGCCTTCGAGGACAAGTACGCGGACATTGTCGAGAACCTCTCACGCAAAGAATGGTTCCAGAGGCGCTCTCTGCTGTGTGGACAAGGGGATGGCGCGAGGCGCATATTTCTCGCGCTGTACCGAAATGTACCCGGCGACGAGTTTAGAAACTTCAGCGATTTGGTCAGGGCTGAGTTTTGGGGCTAGCACTATCCATCTCCGATCTCAATGAATTCGCATCACTGGCTGGCTGCACCGGTGCATTGAGCCGTCTTCGGCAGTTGCCAAGGCGCTCCATCTGCTGTTGACAGAGCAGAAAGTTCAGAAGGCTCCGCTGAAGGGATATTGGAAACTGAACGCCTGAAAGCAATGCTCTGCTGATGTGGAAGCCAAAATAGCCCATTTCGCGTCCCGGTTCATTGCGAATGCACTACGAACGCACTGGAGCGTTAGTTGTTGAGATTCGCCGCGTTATGAAGCGTGGAGATTGACGCTAATTCACTCTGATCGGATCGCCCGATCTCATCGCGATACGAGGGACTGAATCAGATTTCGTCTCCTGCCCGGTGATCCGCAGGAAACTCTCGGCGAGCAAATGCAGTCTTTGCTTCTTGACCTTTGTATTTGCGCTGCTATCCCGCATTTCCGGCACCGGGCCGCGCACGACTTCCGTAATCTTCGCTCAGTCGGCGGTGATGGGTATTCTATTGATTGCCCGATCTCAAATGAAAGTCATCCCGCTTATGCGCTCGCTCCCAGCAATTCGTTCTTCAATCCCGTGGTTCGCGTTAATCGTTTCTGCTGTTGGGATCACGGCAATGGGTATGCGGGTTTTTGAAACCGACGAGGCACGAGCCAAACGTGCCGAGGGGAAGAGGCAAAAGGATTTGCGTTCGCTGGCTGACAAGATTTCGGGATATGGGCAGGGCGTGCATAAACGTTA
>JBEKUD010000261.1:0-8241 GCA_049515395.1 Candidatus Sulfotelmatobacter sp.
CCGCTGGAGGGCTGAAGCCAGCTCTGTGAAGCTTTCATCGACTGCTGCATAAATTTCGCGTGCTTATGCGCAGTTTTCAGCCAAATTTGTATGAAAGGACTGAATTTCACGCCGGATTTAAGGATTGCGAGTGCACCCGCAATGAACCGGAACGCGTAGCCTATTTTGGCTGCCACCATAGGAATTACAAAATGACCATTGCTTTCACACGTTCAATTTCCAATACCCCTTCAGCGGAGCCTGTTGAACTTTCTGCTCCGTCAACAGCAGATGGAGTGCCTTGGCAACTGCATCGGGACGTTTTCCAAGTCGGTCAGCCAAATCTGGCACGCTCACCACGACATCCCCGGTCGGGTAACGTTTATGCACGCCCTGACCATATCCGGAAATCTTGTCAGCTAGTAAACGCAAATCCTTTTGCCTCTTCCGCTCGGCACGTTTGGCTCGTGCCTCTTCGGTTTCAAAAACCCGCATACCGATTACTGTGATCCCAACAGCAGCGGTGATTAACCCGAACCACGGGATCGACGAACGAATTGTTGGGGCAGTGTGCATTGGCGGGATGACCTTTATTTGAGATCGGGGAATTAATAGAATACCCATCGTCGCCGACTGAGCGAAGATTACGGAAGTCGTGCGCGTCTCGTGTCGAAGTGCGGGATAGCAGCCAAAACGCAAAACTTGAAGAGGAAGAGGCAGGAAATGCTGTCGCAGCATTCCACCGACTGAGGGATTCTCTGAGCGCAAAGATCAAAGCTTCAGTTCCATGACTACGGCCACGGAGCGCCCAACCGTCCTCCCATCAACAATCATCCAATACGACTCGTACTGAGCCCAGTCTTTTGCCTCGAACAGGTCTGCTGGAAACGACGCGAACGCAATGTGATCGAATTCGTAGAGAGCTTCAATCTCGTCCGGGAGTATCGCTTTCCTGAATTCGATCTTCATTTAGCATCCGCTTCGCTTCGGGTTGCGGTCGGCTGGAGCGCTTTGTTAGGCCCGCGATAGCGCAATGCTGGCGACGTAGCAGGCCAAAGAAATGCAGACGCCTGTGAGCGGCGCACTGAAAAAATAAACCTTGCAGAGCACAACAAAACCACCAAGCATTGCCAGCCCGACAACGAGCAGGAACGGTGACCGAAAGAGGAGTTGGCTGTGAGCCAATGCGAGAAAACCGAAAACCAAGCCGAACAAAATGAGTCCCATGCTGTGGCTGGCATTGAATCCCACCCAAGCCCGCCACATTGTTGTTTCTTTCGTAATGACAGGTGAAACCTGACTCATGCTGATTTGCAGCGCGGGGTCACGGGGCGTGAGCTTTGGCCCCCAGAACGTATAGACGAGGTGGACGACTCCGAGCGTAAAGATAATGCTCGCACTAACAACCATGAGAATTTTTGCGGCCAAGATGCTCTCCCTAGTCAGTTACGGTTTTTGATGTTGCGCGAGGTGTGGAGCGCGGAGGTTCGCGGTTTTCAAGAGGAAAAGGGGCGCGGGCGCAACCCCTTTTTCCCCCATCTGGCGTCATGCTGCTTCGGCGGCGGTGGCACTCTCATCTTGGAGCATGGAGCGAAGCTGCTCCCGCAGTTCTGGCGAGTCTTGATGCCCGTGAACGGTTGTGGCGTGCAGGACTCCAAGTTCCACCACTTCGTCTTCTGTTCCAGAAATGGTAATCGAGCAGGGCTTCTCCGCAGGGAAACGGCGACAATCAATCACTTTACGGGTTCCGGACATGTGCGCCTCCTTTGAATGAACCGTGGGACGGATTGTAGGCCGGTGCGGACGCGGTTTCAAGAGAACGTCTTAGCTAAACAGGTGGCCTGCTACAGGAACCCAGAACACCGTCCAATGTGAACACGCAGCAGAGAATTGTAGTCCTCCGTCGTGGAGGCTGCTTCGGAGATTTGTTCCTTCTGCGATAATCTCCCGGATGTGCGGGCGCTACCGACTGTCGCGGCGAAAACAGCTTGTCGAGGAATACTTCGACACCACAGGAGAAGACGAGTGGTCTCCTCGCTACAACATCGCTCCAACACAACCTGTCCCAGTGATCCGCCTAGAATTCGTTGAACTTTCGCTGATGCGCTGGGGGCTCATTCCGTCTTGGGCGAAAGACTCGTCTACCGCTGCCAGCATGACTAACGCACGGTCAGAAACGGCAGCCACCAAGCCCGCATTCCGCGATGCGTTGAAATCCCGCAGGTGCCTGATACCCGCTGACGGATTTTACGAATGTACGCGGACTGGAAAAACCAAGCAGCCGTACTGCTTTGAAATCAATGAAGGGCAGTTGTTCGCTTTCGCCGGATTGTGCGATCGCTGGAAAGACTCCAGTGGCACGTTAACTCCTGTTCGATCCTGATGACGCCAAATGCGGTGGCCGTCGCTGTCCACGACCGGATGCCAGTGATCCTCGATCCAGATGCCTACGCCCTGTGGCTTGATCCGGGCATGAAAAAGGTCCAAGCCGTGTCCGACTTGTTGAGACCCTGCGATGCTCGACAGATGCGATGCTTCCCGGTGAGCATTCGGATCAATCATGTGGCTAACGACGAAGAAGAATGCTCCGCACCCGTGGAACCCGCCTAGACTCAGAGCACGCTGTTCTAGTCGAGAAGCGAACTGCGGAAATCACTGTAGTGGTATCTTTTTCGGCATGTCGAGATCGCTCTTGCTTTTGTTGATCGCCACCTGTGGAACCGTGTCGGCTCAGAATGCCACCGTGGAGTGGAGCCTTCGAAAGCCGGGGATAAAAGAGGTTCAGGTTCCCTTTGCTTCCATAAAACCGACCGCGATGCTCAAGGTTGGTGGGACAGCAGACTGGGTTCTAGTCACGGACAATGCTGTGTGGGTCGCGAGCACGAGACCGAATGCCGTGCTCCGAATTGATCCGGCAACCAACAAGATTGTTGCCACTGTAAAGGTCTCAGGAGAGGCTTGCTCCGGTCTGGCTACCGGATTCGGCAGCATTTGGGTTCCGATCTGCGGAGAGAAGCCTGAACTCGTTCGAATTGATGCCACCAAGAACACGATCACAGCGACCCTCTCTATAGCGCCAGCAGGCCCGGAGGGTGGGATCGCAGCTAGCGACGATAGCGTCTGGATGGCAACGGACAAGAAGGGCACGCTCACTCGGATCGATCCGTCCACGAACAATGTGCGCCAGAAAATTTCTATCCCGCCCGGTTCCTACAACCCGCTTTTTAGTAATGGCATTGTCTGGATCACCGGAGTCGAGAGCAGCATCCTGACTGCCGTGGATGCCGCTACTGGCAGAGTGCTGGAGTCGGTAGGTGTCGGCCCGAAGCCTCGGTTCCTAACTTCTGGCGGGGCTTCCATTTGGACGCTGAACCAAGGCGACGGAACCGTCAGCCGGGTTAATGAAAAAAGCAGAAAGGTGATCGCTTCGATTCAAGTCGGCATACCCGGTGCGGGTGGCGACATCGGCTACGGAGCCGACGCTGTTTGGCCGACTGTCTTTGAAGTGCCGCTCACTCGGATCGACGCCACGGCAACCAAGGTCGTGAAGCAGTGGGTTCCTTCAGGATGGGAATGTCGGGGTCGGCGTCTTTCCAGAGGGTGAGGAAATCTTTGTAAGCGGCGAGCGCCCGGACGCGGGCAGCGTCGGCATCCGAAGCACGTAGTGTATTCTCAAGCTGTGCTGGCCCCCGAACAATATAGGCAGCGTCTCAAAGACCGCGAATCTCGTGTGGCTCAGCACGAGAAACTTCACATTCGGCTCGGAACCATTCGCCTTGCACTGGGATTGGCAGCAGCAGGGATGGCTTGGGAATCTATTGAGCGGCATGCGTTCTCGTTTTGGTGGCTCGCTGTACCAGCAGTCGTGTTCATGTCCGTCGTGGCTTATCATTCGCGTGTTTTGCGAGCCCGAGCCATGGCACAACGTGGGGCTTCCTTCTATCGGATGGGGATCGCTCGAATCGAAGACCGCTGGGTGGGTACGGGGCAGACAGGTGACCGCTTCAACGACCCCCATCATGTGTATGCCGCCGATCTGGACTTATTTGGTCGAGGCAGTTTGTTTGAACTTCTCTCAACTGCACGCACGCGTATGGGCGAGGAGACCATCGCGAAATGGCTGCTCTCACCTTCAGCGGTTAACCAGATTGAGGAACGTCACGCTGCGATTGACGAACTGCGCGATCAACTCGATCTCCGCGAGGACTTGGCGATACTTGGGGAAGATGCCAGTGTGAGCGTTTATCCCGAAGCGTTGTTGGGCTGGGCTGAAGCTCCGAACCAGTTGAACCCTCCGTGGCTTCAATGGTTCGCGCCGATCCTCGTCCTTGCGGCGGTTGTGGGTGCCGTGGCTTGGGGGTATTTTGGAATCGCCACGCCGTTCCTCTTGATCGTCTTGATTGAGGCAATTATAGGCTATCGAGTACGCAAGCCACGGGAAGAAGTCCTGCGTGGTTCCGAGAAAGCATTCCGCCATTTAGACGTGCTTTCTGGCATCTTGGCACGGATCGAACAGCACACTTTCCGAGCACCTCGCCTCCAATCACTGCAAGGTGAGCTTTCGTCATATCAACTCGAAGGTTCGCGTGCCATTGCAAGGCTAAGAACTATCGTTGATTTAATCGACTCACGCGACAATGTGATCGTCCGCATCTTGGATGTTCCTCTTATGTATTCGGTACAGGTGGCGTTTGCAGCAGAACGCTGGAGACGGGCTCACGGCCATGCGGTGCGCTCGTGGTTAAGCGTGATTGGGGAAATCGAAGCACTGATCTGCTTGGCCACCTACAGCCATGAGCATCCCGACGATCCTTCCCCCGATTTCCTCCAAGGTTCTGCCTGCTTCGAGGCTACAGGTATCGGGCATCCCCTAATCTCGGCAGCAACTTGTATTCGTAATGATGTCTGCCTATCTGATGGCAGGCACGTGTTCTTGGTAAGCGGCTCGAACATGTCTGGCAAGAGCACGTTGCTGCGTTCAGTTGGAATTAATGCCGTGCTCGCCATGGCCGGGGCTCCTGTACGAGCACAACGACTTCGCATGACTCCTTTGCACGTCGGTGCTAGCATCCGCGTTAACGACTCTTTGCAAGAGGGAAGCTCACGCTTTTATGCAGAGATCACACGACTCCGTAAGCTCTTTGATCTCGCGAGCGGAAATCCGTCGTTGCTCTTCCTGCTGGATGAATTGCTGCAAGGCACGAATTCAAATGATCGCCGTATCGGGGCCGAGGGCGTCGTCCGTGCCTTGCTCAATCGCGCTGCTATCGGGTTGGTAAGTACCCACGATCTGGCGCTGGCCGACATTGGTGGGTCACTGAACGGGCAACTGTACAACGTCCATTTCCAAGAGGAATTCGAGAACGGAAGGATGCTCTTCGATTACAAGCTTCGAGAAGGCGTTGTTACGAAGAGTAATGGGCTGGCGCTAATGAGGTCGATTGGGCTGGATGTTTGACTACTTCACCCACTCTTCATTTGGGTCCGAGCGCGATCTTCTCGGTGTGCAAGTTCCGTCCAAAGTAGGCTCCGCACCCCCTAAACCCAAGAAAACCAATGTTGGCCCAAAAGGGCATAGTTTTCGGGCTGCCCGGAGAGCCGTAAGTGCCTATCTTTCAACGCGGCAGTTACTATTTAGTAAGAGCCCGAGTCGCTGGCCCACGGGTATACCTTTTGACCACTGATCACTGCGGCAGCCCCTGCAGGGTTGGCGGGCACAGTCTCAAGCACTACAGCAGATTGGCCCGTGGCTTTGACGCCTCCGCTTAGCGTGCCAGCGAAAGCATCGAGGCAAAGAGAATCGTCCTGATCGTCGCCACGTTCATAGTGGTTGTGTTCAGCGTTTTCCTGTTCAACCGTTCAACCAGACGATACAGATCGTCCCGTCGGCGCGAGCGGTCAACGTTGGTTTCGGCAACGGAGTAATCTGGAGTCTAATCTTGGAGGAATCTTACGCGCTAAAAGGTGGTTTGAAGAAGGCTACAACCCATGGATACATTCGCTCGGCAACGGGTTTTAGAGATAAGGGAAGAGATCGCATCGCTTCAGCGCGACAATGAGTCGTACCAGTCGCAAGAGCGGCACACTGCCTCAGCAAGGAATAGGAACGAGTTGAAAAAGCTTCGGCTAATTGCGATCCAAAAAGAACTGCTAAGTCTGAATGAGCGCGAACAAAGAATCCAATGAAGCTCATAAGAAGTCGCTGAACATTGAAGGTCAGTAGGTCGCTTACTGCGATCTCCAAACCGCAGAATCAGATAATCCCAATGTCGCCATCATGAAAATAATGGAGGAATCTAATCATGCCGAATTTGTGCTTGCTTGATGTTCAGGCTCTTAACGTCATACAGCGATACTGGATGGAACGCGCTCCTAATGCCTTGTATTAAATATTTCCGCGCACCATGCAGCCCCTTTAGAACACTCTCAGGCGAAGGTCTATGACAGCGATGGGCAGGCGCAGCCAACCCCGTAAGGCAGCCGAAGTTCAAATACGAATTTTCGGGACCGACAGCGGCGGTAAAATCTTCTCCGCGAACGTCTTCACCGCTAACATCAGCCGTAAAGGAGCAAAGTTGAATGGTGTGCACCCCACACTCGGACTCGCCGACACTATTGGACTGACCTACGGCAACAATCGAGCCCGCTTTCCGGGTGAAGTGGATGGGCGAAAGCACTAAGTCGAGCGACGGATGCTTAGGCTTACTCAACATCGCTCCGGACAAACCATTGTGGGACTTTCCGCTTCGCCCTGACGCTATCGATGACTATAAACAAATGATCGCAGATGGGCACAGCAATCCTCGGTCCGTTGCCAAAACTCGGTCGAGGTTCATCTTCACGGGGGAGTTTCCTTTTGGGGAACCCGTAGCCGACCTTAGCATCGGCGGATGTTACGTGGAGACAACTATTCCCATCCAGCTAGCGAGCAGATTGAAAGTTGGAATCTGGCTTGGACAAACGAAAGTGTGGGCGGAAGCGCGAGTGACCCACAGCACGCCGGGACTCGGAATCGGCATAAGATTCACCGGGATTTCCGAACCGCACCTCGATCAGATCAAGCAATTTCTTCAGAGTCTCACGCCTCTTGCAACGTGAGGTCGGTTGAGCCGCAAGAACCTAACTAAGGGCAGACGCATGTTCCGAATTTATCGGTATTGCAACGGAAGACGGTCAGAAGCAGGGATCGTGCTGCAGCGACAGCAAGAAGGGCGCTGTAGCCAGCAGATCGGCAGCGAGTTCAAGATCATGCATCTCTTCACGAGTGAAATCGGGAATGAAGCGTGCCTCCGTGCCCTTGCGGGAGATTTGGATTACCCCCAGCACGGTCGATTCTACGTTTTCGATAATGGGCACCGACATCAATTTCTGAATGGGCAACGCTAGATGCTCCTCGCTGACCTCTGCTCCCAATGGTCGGATACTCTCAAAAATACGGGCATGTTTCACGAAGGCGAAGTTGTTGAAAATTTCTGCCTTTTTGCTTAAAGCGGTGTGTGCCGCCACTGCCGAACTGGAGATCGGAATAGCTCCGGTGCTTTGCAAATGTTTGGGATAAAGAAAGTGCAACCTATCTTGCTCCAAGCGCAAGAGTGCCACTTCGCTCGATTGCACGTGGAAAATCTCAGCCAGAACTACGCAGACCGCTTCCGGGGTAAAGGAAGTCTCCAGTACTGCTTCTAGCGGATGTAAAATGTCGGCTATCACGGTTTTTCCCGGCGACTAATTTGGGTCTAACTTCAAGGGGGTGTTCTGGTAGTCCCGCGCCGTTGACTCCAACGATAGGGTCTGTCCTAAACTTCGTAAATGGCTCGTGTGTGCAGAATGCAGCCTGCCAGTGTTAGAAATGGGCACCGTGGTAACTCGACCTTGTTACCTGAAGTTGCTGGTGCACCCGAGCCGTACAATCCTTCACGGTTCGTTTTCTTCTTTGTAAGAGCGCGGCTTGACCACAAATAATCCTAGAGGACGTGTGGCCGCCTAAACAGTGGTTTAGCGCAGTCACGGAGCTAGAGCAATGCTAAGGCGTCAGGCCGTAGGGCTGATTTGCGAAGCACAGCATCCACAAGCCTCAGAAGGTTCTCACCGCCTGTCATCAGGTCCAGCTTCGATTTTTCAATATATGCGATTGCGCCGTCGTTCTTCAGTTTGTCCGCGTTGCTCTGGGAAAGGCTACTCACAACAATGACTGGGATGTTGGTAGTCGTTGGGTCTTGCTTGAGGGATCGCAGTACAAGCTCGCCCCCCATTTTCGGTAAGAGC
>JBEKUD010000262.1:0-5669 GCA_049515395.1 Candidatus Sulfotelmatobacter sp.
CGGTGTTGGAGGTGCTGGCTGCGATGAAACTAGCACCGATTTCTGGGTTCGATCCAGCAAGTGAGTGATGTGCTCATCGCTGTCTGGGCGCTTCGCTTGTGAAATTGCGCCGAAGCTAGTCGTGGAGAACGATGTTGAGAAGTGAACTGTGAACCTGTAATTCATCCCCAGCGTGATAATCAATGAATCCCAATTTCCTGAACCTGTTCATGAAGAAACTGACCCGCGAACGCGTTGTGCCGATCATCTCTGCGAGGGTCTCCTGACTCATCTTGGGGATTACAGTCTCGGGCACGCCTTCCTTGCCGAAATGAGCCAGCAATAGCAATATCCGGGCCAGGCGCTTTTCACTGGAATTGAAAAGCTGGTCAACCAAATCTTCCTCATATCGGATATTCCGCGTCAGCAAATATGCCACGAACATATCGGAAAACGCCTGCTCACGGTGAAGCACTTCTACCATTGACTTCTTTTCAATTTTCATCACGGAGCAATCGGTCATTGCGGTTGCCGAGCACAGGCGGAGACGCTGCCCTGTAAGGCAACCTTCGCCGAAGAAATCACCCTGATTCAGAATGCCGATCGTGGCTTCCTTCCCGACCTCCGACACGACGGTAAGTCTTACCTTTCCTTCCTTTATATAAAAAACAGCATCGGATGGGTCGCCCTGAGCAAAGATCGTCTGCTTTTTGGGAAAAGCTTCGATCTTTCTGCCGCCGTTGATGGTTGAAAGGAATGTCTTGGTGTCGAATTTGCTGAGTTTCTTGGCTGCCACCGTGGGTTTCATGATCGGCCTCCTCTCAAGGGTTCCGAATGCGCAGAAACCTTAACGGTTGTACGAAGAAGAATGAATGCGCAAGAAGGCGAGGACAACATCGAGTTGGCGAGCAAAACTGCGATCCACCCGACAAAGTAATGATTTCACGCTTGGGATCGGAAGTCAAACATTCCCATCTTGCTGACTGCGCTGCACTTCGCGACTGCTTTATGGTGAAAGCTGCTCCTGTGGCTTGATTGAAGGCACTTTCTTCGGCTCGCGGTCGCGCCTCGAATCGCGGGCCTCCAAAATCACAACCGAGTCGGGGACCGGAACATCGACATAACACCTTGCACTTGGGAGCATTCGGGAACCTTCTTCCTCGCGGCTCACGACGACGCAGCAGCGTGCTCCGCGCCTGCGGAATCCCACCCAGATTTAGGAACGTCTCCTTCTCGTCGCCCGATTAGAATCGGTCGTGATCGGGACGAAGTGTGGGCGGCGCGGCATCTTTGCCAATTTTGAGCGAAAGTGACCATCTTTTGTTGTGACCATTCCGGCAGAATCCAGAAGTGCATACGGGCGACAATCCGAAAGTGTGACTTACCGCACAGGCGGATAATCGCCTCAGGTCACGATCTCCTTCCCATTCGATGGAGTCGCTTTTGGCGCTGAGTTTGGAGTGGTCCTATGGCATGGCAATACGGGCGGAAATCGTGGCGGTTTCCGTGGGCGATTCTCGGGCTGGGTGCACTGATCTTGCTGATCGTCTTCTGCGTCCGTCAATCGGTAAATTAAATTCGCAACCGTCAGCATTCATGCTCCGGTGCCCTTAGCAGCAGAGCCTTTACGCAATGGGGGCTGCAAGCGCGATTACAGATTGCGAACTCTTGCGGGATCGGCAACCTATTGGGGAAATAATGGGACGAGGAATTTGCAGGCTCGTTCTGATCTGCTCGGATACACGGCTTGGGCAGTTATCTCGTCAGCAATATCGACCTCCTTGGAAAGACGAGTTCTGCTGCCGTCCCGTGGGCGGCGGGACTCAGAATTCTGCATTACCCACGTGCCACTTTTGATCAGTTTTGTCCTTGGGATGTCACCTATGATTTCCGTCAATCGACCAGCCGCAGCCAATCGTGGAGGAAGTTATGAACAACTTCGCCGAGTTGATGCAAAGGCTAGTGGAAATCCATAGAGACGAAAAACGAAGCCCAACGCTGATCGCTGAAGACGAACAATTAATGCGCAGTCTCGAGAAGAGAAACTTGGCAGAAAAGTCCCGAGATTCCTGCTTCGCCCAATTTTCAGGGGCCTGACCGGGAAAGAGATGGAAAACATCGTTTTGGGCTTTTTCAAGGCTGATGTCGGGACGTTTCACACGGATCAAGCCTCCGCATAGCTCGAAAGGGCCTGCGAGGAACGCTTCCATCGTCTGCCTTACGTTAACGTCGAGGTATTCTGGGACCCGGTGCGCTCCGATTTTCGTTATGCTGACCTGCCGCGCCACATCGGGCGGTTCTAGTCGTTTAGCACGACGTTGAGAAGTGAACTGTGGACTTCGAGTTCACCGTTGTAGCGAATGAAGCCCAATTTCCGGAACTTGTTCATGAAAAAATTGACCCGCCCGCGAGTTGTGCCCACCATTTCCGCCAGAGTTTCCTGACTGATCTTGGGAATTACAACTTCAGGCTTGCCCTCCTTGCCGAACCGAGCCAGCAGAAGGAGAACACGAGCCAGTCGTTTCTCGCTCGAGTTGAAGAGTTGGTCAGCCAAGTCTTCTTCATATCGGATATTCCGCGTCAGCAAATAGGCCACGAACATGTCGGAAAATGCGTGCTCCCGGTGAATCACGTCCAGCATTGATTCCTTATCGATGCACATTACCGTGCAATCGGTCATTGCGGTTGCGGAGCACATGCGAAGAGCCTGTCCTGAAAGGCAGCCTTCTCCGAAGAAGTCGCCCTCGTTCAGAATGCCTATCGTGGCTTCCTTTCCGGTTTTCGATAAAACGGTTAGCTTTACCTTCCCTGTCTGTATATAAAAGACTGCATCGGACGGGCCTCCCTGATTAAAGATCGTCTTCTTTTTGGGAAAGGCCGCGATTATCCTGCCACCGTTAACGGTTGAAAGGAATGTCTGGGGATCGAATCGCCTTTGTTTTTTTGCAGCCGCCACGGGTGTCATGATCGGCCCCCTCTCAATGCTCAGGATGCCCAAGGACCCCAGTGTTCGAGAACCAATTATATTATCCGAGTTCGGCTCGTCAACCCCAATATTTTGTTCGGTGTTACGAAAATGGAACGAACGAGTTCTGCGGGGGTAGCCACAAAGCCAGTGCATTCGTCACGGGCAGAACTGCGAATGCTAATCGTCCGAAACATGAATTCAAGTAATTCAAGTCCAAATGAGACGGTGAACCCGTTTCGACCCTATGTCCCGGGCAGTCGATCTACCAATGTCTGACTAAGGGACTCAATAGAGGTGTTCTGACTAAGCTCATGGATTTCCTTATCCGCCATGATGTTCTGAAGTCCTAAATGCTCGCAAATCGCCCGCACCATCTGTAACAGCTTCGTAATCTCCTTCTCAGCTAACAAGTCAACCTGCAGATTCAGGTGGCCCCGACGCTCCCCTCGGCGCATCATGCGGTTCTGGCGCATAAGTATGAAGCTGGAGAGAATGACCGCCTCCACGGCAACAATTACTCCTAGTAACGAAAACGGGTAAGGATCGAACGGCCGCGCCTTCGGAATCTTGCCGCTATTTACCAGCAGCCACGCGATCAACAGCGCTAGGTGAACTGCCACGAAGGGAAGACTCCCTGCAAATGACCCTATCCCATCGGCAAGACGTTCTGAACCGGACCGTCTCTCTAGTGCTTCTTCCTCCTGCCTCACAATCGAATCAATGTGCAACTCGCTCTGTCTGGAATTGTCGCTCATCATTACCTCTTGCCGGTAGAATACGCCGCTTCTAAAGACTTGCTCTGGACCCCATCTCGCTGCTTCACCCCAGAGTCAATGCAGGCGCAGACTCCTGAGCGAGGCGCTAGCCACTCCTCGACTGAGGTCGGGCACAATAGGCGAGTCCGTTGCCAAGGTCAAATTTAGGCCTCGTGCCCGTTCTGTGGCAAGGATTACGGCTAGGTTGAGTCCTCGGAGTGCTTAAGCTTAACGTGTGTCCGAAACGCTTCGTAGAGC
Organism: Candidatus Sulfotelmatobacter sp.; assembly: GCA_049515395.1. GTDB lineage: Bacteria > Acidobacteriota > Terriglobia > Terriglobales > Acidobacteriaceae > Sulfotelmatobacter. The sequence goes on from JBEKUD010000262.1 coordinate 3,961, forward strand.
AGTTCGCTGGTTTGTCGCTGAGTACTCGGTCCATCGGTCACGGCCTTTTCGACGCAGATGATCTCATGGCACTCAGAGCACTTGCCGAAGCGATGACTGGAGCGATCCATTTCGTCCCTTGGCCCAAGCCAACCCATATCGGTCAATTCTGGCTCTTTCATGTCCCCAGTTTCCCACAGGCCAGAGAGTTTGGCTACCTCTGTGGATATTCAAACTGACCCACTATCTGATGTTCCAATGTCCCACGGTTGGGCGCTTGAGTAGGTTTTCTGCCGTATTCATATCGGCTTTGGGAACTTGGTCGCGACAAGCACCGCTAATATAGTCGCAGTATTGCGAACATTTCCGGCAATCGTTACGAGTGCTTTTGACACAGGCGGATGTTGCTCAGCCAGTCCCTCAAGTCGAGTGCTGACATTGTGGATCGAGTCCGGACGGCTGCATGGCGTCGCAAGGAAACTGATCAAAGCTTCGAAAGGGTTGCTGTCATTGTTGACCGGGGAGAGGATTCGCAACACCTACCAGCTATGCCGAGCGATCAGCGAAGACCTGAAACGAACCGACATTGAACTTCAATGTGTAGCATTATTCAACTTCACGGGGTCACGAAGACCCTAACCGAGCAACTAGAGGGGATAATAAAGCGACTATGATGATCGTTACACTGCTGGATTTTATTTTCCAGCCAGTTCTTCCAGCAAACGCAGCATTCGGAGTGCGTAGTTGAAATCGCGGGTTTCCCCTACTGCGGTTTCCGTCTTCAAATCTTCGGCTCGATTCAGAATGGCATGACGGGCCTCGGCGATCCGCTGCGGCACTTTGGAAGAGTCATGTTCAAGAATTGCGCATTGATAGAGGCGCTTCCAGCCCGCGACAGACGAAACCACAGTAGACGGAGGAATCCCAGCCTGAGACATATATTCGCACCCCGGCGCGTAAGGTGAGGGACTTTGGGACGAAGTGTAATAAAACGGCTGGGAGGTGTCTGTCCTCCAGCGCACATTTGATTGCGTGGAGCCGGAAAGTCCCCTCGTCCTCAGGGGTCACCTCAAAACCGGCCAACGGTCGTCACTTCAAAACCGGCCAATGGAAGTGGCCCTCGTGTCCAGCCTTGCCTTCCGGGATACCGACTGGATTGATGCTGCATAATGTGCCCATCGGGCTATTGGAAAGTACTGCCCTTCTTCCAAGCGCCTTAAACTCTTCCGCAATCTCCTGCTGGCGATATTAACGATTCGTTATCCTGCGAATCCTGGTGAGAAATTGATTTCTATACATCGCAGGCAGGGACACCGAAAAGCCGAGTCGTCTTCGTCGCGACTCGCCAAACTTCACTGAAATGCCTGACGGATATATGAAGGATGGTGGATGAAAACCTGACCAAAGTGCCCATTCCTGGCACTAGCAGATTGCATTTTGCACGCATGAGCCATTTACGAAGTTTTAGACAAATCAAGACAAATCCTAAGTTGTGTCGAACAGGTTCGGGCAGGAAGCCCTTCTGTGGCCACAACTACTATCCCCATCCCAGAATTAAAGATCGAAACGGTAAGAATCCCTAAAGAAACTCTCGTCCGCTGCACAGGAAGGATCACATCGATTAGCGCGGACACGTTAAAGACCACGATTCGCCGCCTTATCAGGGAATCGAAGCGCGTCGTGTTGGATTTAACCGATGTGAATTACATGGATAGTTCCGGTCTCGGTGC
>JBEKUD010000263.1:0-5649 GCA_049515395.1 Candidatus Sulfotelmatobacter sp.
GCCCGAATCCGAACTCACTCGGTTCCCTAAGGAACAAGGTAAGACGCGAGAGGATGAGGTCTTCCTTGAACAATCGCCCGCAGAACGGGCTGCACACGAGAGCAAAGCGGATCGCATACACGAACTGGAATGTGATTTGGTCGAGCCAGTCCATCGGGGACTACGGAATCTGGCTCTACATACAGCACTTCAGCGGGCGTTGAACCCTCATCAACCCGGTCAACCATCTGTTGAGCGGTTCGGATGGCGGTTCCAGATACGGGACAAAGTGATCCAGACGGAGAACGACTACGACAAGGAGGTATTCAACGGGGACATCGGAACCGTTGAACAGATAGACCCGGTGGAGCATCAGGTAGTGGTTCTTTTCGATGATCGAATGGTGAGATACGATTTCGGCGAACTGGATGAAGTTGCCCCAGCTTACGCAGTGACCATCCACAAGTCGCAGGGATCGGAGTTTCCAGCAGTGGTGATTCCTCTCGCCACGCAGCACTACATGCTGCTGCAACGCAACCTAATCTATACCGGGATCACTCGGGGCAAGAAACTGGTGGTGCTGGTCGGGCAGAAGAAGGCGCTGGGCATCGCAGTTCGCAATGACCGACCGCAGCGGCGGTATTCGGGGCTGCTTGCCAGTCTGCGATGCCATGAGCGACACCGTGATTTCATCAAATAACAGCAGGGTGGAACTGCAACCACCCAAACGATCAGAGTCTTTGCGATCCAGCGTCTAGCTGGTGGCGTTGAATCAAGATCGCGAACGCCTTCAGTGCATCGGAGTATAGGGCTCCTCCTACGAACGCTACGTCGTTGTGATTCGCCCCTTCCACCCAAAGGGCTTGCTTCGGTTCGTTCGCGGCGGCAAAGAGTTCCCTCCCGTGAACAACATTGATCACTGAGTCTTGTGTTCCATGGATGATCAATACAGGACGATGTACCTTCTTGACCTTGGGCAGATTGTCAAATCTGTCGAAAGGGAAGACTGAGACTCTGGTCATCACCCGAAAGGCGCTTGTAAATGCGCTTTCAAGAATCAGTCCTGCAACTGGGCGGCGGGATGCCAACTCGGCTGCCGGACCGCTCCCCACCGAGCGCCCCAATGCAATGATCTTGGTCGGCTGGATATGCATGGTTTGCACCAGAAAGTTGTAAGCCGCATCTTCATCGTCGTAAGCATGGCGTTCAGTGGGCTTGCCCTCACTCGTGCCGTAGCCCTGATAGTCATACGCCAAGACCGCAAATCCAGCGGCCCGTATTCGTTCCAAAAGAGGCTCATCGTCACCGATGTCTTCGGCATTTCCGTGGCTAAAGAGAACCGTAAACGTTGCGTCTGGATTCGGCAGGTATGTTGCGGATATCTTCGCTCCATCCGAACTCGTGAGTTTCAGGATCGCAGCGTTATCCCGATATCCAGCCTGTTGTGGCTGAAAAATCAGTCGTTCGGAGAAAAAGACCGCCACGAGTAGCGCAATTAGGTAGATACCAATCACGACGAGGAGCACTCCGCGCAAGAAGACCATCAGCATTCCGTTTCTCCGCCGTTGTCATTGTACGGTGCTGTTCGGGTAAGATCGCCACGTCACTCACTGACCGGGCTCGCCCCTGATGAGTCGCAACCGGACGAGTGCTGTCTTCTGCTCGCGAGAGCGAATGCCACGTAGAATGCTCGCGGAGCCTGCGGATGGTTCTCCATGAAGACCTTCACCCAAAACGAACCGCTGACCGACGCCGAGCTTGACCGCCTCGGCGAATTTCTCAAAAGCTGCAAGGGCGGCAGGGCGATGAACGTCGAGGCACTCGACGGGTTCTTCGCCGCCCTCATTGCGGGACCGGAGATCGTGATGCCGAGCGAATACTACCCGGAGGTCTTCGGCGGCGAGATGTCGGAGACCTGCGAGTTCGGCAGCCTCAACGAGGCGAACGAAATTCTGGGGCTGATGATGCGGCACTGGAACGCCATCGCTGGAACGCTTTTCAAGGGCGAGGTCTATGTGCCGCTGCTATTGGAAGATGAGGACGGCATTGCTCATGGCAACGACTGGGCTCGCGGGTTCATGCGTGGCATGGGCATGAGGCACGACGGCTGGGCTGAGTTGGTTAACGATGAGGAGCACGGCGGATGCCTAGTCCCAGTGATGATGTTCTTCCATGAGCGCGATGAAGACCCCGAGATGCGCCCCGATCCGATCAGCCCAGAGCAGCGCGAAGAAGTCAGGGCGCACATGGCGGCGGGACTCTTGGGGGCTTATCGGTATTTCCGGGAGCATGGGCAAGCCGTGGCGAGTGCTCACACCAGTGAGCCAAGGCGCAGTTCTACCAAGGTCGGGCGGAATGATCAGTGCCCCTGTGGGTCGGGGAAGAAATACAAGAAATGTTGCGGCGGGGCGATGGTGAACTGACCCTCAGCCCGAAAACACATTATCAATCTTCCGCATGATTGCCTCTGCCCATTGAACTGAAGCAGCAATCAACTTGTCACTACGGGGGCTTCCCATCGGCCCTCCAAACAGGTCGTCTGCCGTCTGCATGTGCAGGCTCGCAAGAATTGCTGCCATTATCCCGATCACACGTTTGCGGTTTTCGTCCATTCGGACAGCGTAGCATGTTCGCTGTTTATTCGCTCCTGTGATATTCTAAAACTTCTGTATGAGCATCCTTTCGGCCCCAGATTGCGATGGCTGGATGGGAAAAATTGAAAAGTATAAACAGGGAGCTAAATGCCGCACGTCACTGTTGATTTGAACGAATCAGACCTGCTAGCGAGAATGAAGAACTTTGAGGATCACCTCGTAGAGCGGAAAACCGTCAAAGACGAAAAGGATTGGAAAAAGACAGCGGTTGCGTTCGCAAATTCTGTTCCGGTCGGACTCCCTGCCGTGCTCTACATCGGTGTTAGGAACAACGGTGAGATTGAGACGCCACAGCACAACTTAGATGAGGTTCAGAAGAAATTCAACGCACGGATGCGGCGTGTCTATCCGAGAATTGCTTACGTGCCAAAGATCGTCAGCGAAAACGGACGACAGGCACTTGCGGTCGTTATTCCCGGGAGCGAGTTGCGTCCCCACTTTGCTGGGTTGGCATACGTTCGCGTCGGTTCCCAAAGTTCTGAAGCCTCAGAGCAACAGTTCTCGTTACTGATCGCACAGCGAAGCAGCATGGCGGCTCGGATTCTGGCTTTCAAGGGGAAGCGAGTAACGGTGCTGAATTTTGTACCGAATGGCATGTCCAGCCAATGGCAGGAAAGAACCATCGTCGTTGATTGTGACCAGTTCTATGTCACGCTTCAGACCAACAGTGATCGACCGCAGTCTTTTCCGCTGAGCCGTTTAGAGCTAAACTTCGACAACTCACGGAACGATTTGCAGTTGGAAATTATGAAAAGGTAGGCAGTTCTCATGCGTTCGGAAGCGGTTGTGCAAGAACGTCGCTGCCCGGTCGCCACGTTTCCCCGAAGTGCTTTTCTACTTGGCCACAGAGGCTTCTCGCACCTCTGAAACGTTCCCGGCGACCCAAACCCTGTCCGGGTGCTCAAACCCCCGCAAATCGCCTCCCCGCTGGATCACCCATCCCCCGCCCCTCCGTGGCAAAATGAATCCCCACGCATGACCGCCGCAATTCCAGAGCGCCGATCCCCGACCGAGCAAATCTCCGGCGTGATCGAGCGCGTCAACTTCCGTAACGAGGACAGCGGGTTCTGCGTGCTTCGGGTTAAAACGAAGAGGCACCGAGAGGAAACGACGGTTGGGATTGAAATTTGCGTCCCCAAACTTAAGCGATAATTAAGCCAAAAGTGAGGTGGTCGGTATGCGGATTTTGAACATCTTGAGCGGACTGGCGGTTCTCTTCACGACGCTAGCCTTCGGACATCTGCTGCACCACCACTTTTTGAATGCAGGCGAAGCTCTTCACTCCCCTCTGTTTTTGGCGGGCATGATCATCTGCGTTGTAGTGGGCATATTTTCCTTTATTGGAGGATGTTTGCTGCTAAGACGGGGGCGGTGATTTTCTGGATTTTCGGGTTCTGAGCGAAAATGCCGCCAAGGTCGGGAATGATCTGTGCCCCTGTGGGTCGGGGAAGAAATACAAGCGGTACTGCGGTGGGGCGACGGTGAAATGAGCGCCCTGTGCGATGCCGCCCCGCCTGAAATCTTTTCAACCATGAAGTGCGATAAATTGGGTGTAAGAGGCTGCGGTCATGAAGAGCAGGTGCGGATACAAGGGCTATGTTATCGAGGTGCGGTTATCCGAGTTGAAGGACGGCGGATTCTCGGCAGAGTTCTCCGTTGAGGAGCATGCTGTGGATGGGTTCATAGAAACTGAATTCTACCTGCCCGACACATTCCCCACGCAGGAGTCCGCCATCGAGGCAGCGATTCAAGCCGGGCGTCAGAAGATCGACGTGGGTTTTGAGCGGGGATCGGCAGTCGTGAACGGCTGAGCCCACTCTTCCAATAGATGGCTTCTCAGCCCGAGAACACGTTATCAATCTTCTCCATGATCGCCACGGACGAGAGCAGAAAACGGATTCAAGTCAGCGGAGATGCGGCCCACCCGCCACTAGAATCCCTGAGGGCGCACAAAGCCCAGCAACTTCGCCACGCGGCACCGCTTGGTTATTTCCGTCCTAACTACTCTTCTTCCCGGTCACGGCATAAAAAGCAGTCACTTCTTGCTCAACGTTCTCGCTGCCGCACATGGGGCATTTCGCCTCTGCTTCGTGTTCCTTTAGGGTGAGAACCAGTTCGAAGGTTTTATGACAATCGTTGCAAACGTAGTCGAACACGGGCATGGGGGCCTCCCGCTCGATTGCGATCACGAGCTACTGTTGGAATTGTAGCGCTAACACCCGCCGCATGTCTGTGAGCACTGGAAGAGTGGCGTCCGGTACAGGCTGAGAACAGTCCGGATACGAGATGAATCGTCGCACAGTCCCCAAAGTCGGGCGGAACGATCCGTGTCCGTGCTGCTCCGGCAAGAAGTACAAACGGTGCTGCGTCGGGGCGACGGGGAACTGAACCCTCAGCCCGAGAATACATTATCAATCTTCCGCATGATCGCCTCTGCCCATTGAACTGAAGCAGCAATCAACTTGTCACTACGGGGGCTTCCTTGCGGCCCTCCAAACAGATCGTCAGCGGTTCGCATGTGAAGGCTCGCAAGAATTGCTGCCATTAACCCGATCACACGTTCGCGGCTTTCGTCCATTTGGGGCACCAGACCGTGATTATGTTGGTTCCTCACGCAAAGTTGCGCGAGTGTCACGACGCTTACGGGAATTTGCATATGCTGGCCATGCTATCAACCCTGGCCCCTGGCCGCGCCGATGCTAGCAGCCACACCATCGCCTCGCGGTTCCGATGCCGATCTTTCGATCGTGGGATACGTTGTCAGAGGGTTCCATGACGAGTCGTTACCTTCACGCCATGCTTCATAGGGTAGTGCTGATGGGACAGCACGTCTGATGAATTACTCCTTTCTGCAGACAATCATGTCAGCTACTTCAGGTCACAGCGAAAAAGCGCTTCTATGAGAAGGTCATAAAAGTCAAGGCCGACGTGGCGGCCCTCCTTATGTTTGAGCTCCGGCACATTTCCACAGAAAATTTTGCGTTAGGATCGCTCAGGAGCGACGACTGGCAACTCG
>JBEKUD010000264.1:0-6196 GCA_049515395.1 Candidatus Sulfotelmatobacter sp.
AAGTTCGGTAGTGATAACCGCTGAATGCATATAAGCGGGAAGCACTCCTCAAGATGAGATCTCCCAACCCGTAAGGGATAAGAAGGGCCCAGGAAGACTACCTGGTTGATAGGCTGGAGGTGAAAGTGCAGCAATGCATGCAGCTTACCAGTACTAATCGCCCGTTCGGCTTGACCATAAAATTTACTCGGTGCAGATACAGCTGTCAGCTCTCAGCTTTCAGTCCTCAGCTAAAAACTGAGTTGAGGCGGGAGCAAAGTTTCCCTCGACCGCCAGAATCTGGGCGGAAAAGAAGAAACGCGCTGACAACTGTGCGCCGACGAAAAGCCGAAGTATTGTGGTTGAAATCGGAAGTAAACAAATAGGAAAGTAAGCCACACCCAATCTATTCAGTTGTGAGGTTTCGTCCTCACGATCTTTGAAAGCTAGCTATCAGCTATCAGCTCTTGTCTCTCAGCTCGTAAGAATGACTGTAGTTGCTGTTAGCTGGAGTCACCAAGTTTGCTGTCGAATCTGACAGCTACGAGATGGCGTAGAGATCCTTCGGTGAAAAGCGCTCGGGATTTCGGCTCGCGGCTCAGACGCCGCGAAAGCGCCTCAAGTTGTCGGTGATCTTACCGCGGGGGATCCACCCGTTCCCATCCCGAACACGGAAGTTAAGCCCCGCAGGGCCGATGGTACTGCACGCGCCAAGTGTGTGGGAGCGTAGGTCGTTTTCCTTTATCCGTGTGGCGCGGGCGCGCTTGTCTCGCGGCTTTTGACTCTCTAACTCTCACGACCAATCACGGCTCATCCGCTCGGGGAGCGTTGATCTGTTGATCTCGTCGGTAAAGATTTTTTCGTCGAGCGCTTTGTTGATAGCTCGGTCGAGCGGTCGAGCCGAGTGAGCAGTGTTTCCAGGGGTCCGCCCTGACGACGGACCAGTATGGCTAGCTATAGACTGTTATGTCCGTTCCCGCGTTCACTGGCAACCGCCACCGCCCCGACCCAATGCAGCACTCCAACGGTGATTTGCCCATATTCAATGTCAGCGTCTGACCAACACCTGTCCGAATGGCGGGGTCTGTGTTGCAGCGTCCGGATGACCGCAAAAACACAGTTGTCAGCGCCCAAGCGAAGTACACCGAGCAGACGTTCAGCAGTTGGTGGCTGAGTTTGTGAGCAGTCTGTCCGCGAGGTCCGCGAGGGAGAATGAATCGTGTGAGTATAATTCACGACGAGGCAGCGACATGATGAACGCGGGCCGAAAGGCAAGGCTTAGAGCGACTCTTCTTCTGGTTCTAGCGCCTCTCGTTCTGCTTGTCTCGCCCAGCGCTGTGCTTGCTGGCGAAAACTTCGACGGCAAGTGGCTGACCACCGTTTCCTGCGAGTCAGCCAGAGACGCGCTCGGCTATTCCTTCCGCTTCGTCAGCGAAGCGAAGGACGGCAACTTCCGCGGCCTCCACGGCACCGAGGGTCAGCCCAGCTCCCTGCTAATCGAGGGCAAGATCGATGCCGACGGCGGCGCCAGGCTCTACGCCACCGGACGCACCGGCTCCAAGGAATACGTCCCCGGGCGCGATACGCCCCGCGGTACCGAGTACAGCTACAACATCGACGCGCACTTCAAAGACGGCAGAGGAACCGGCAACCGCGTCGAGGGTCGTCCCTGCTCATTCCAGTTCGAGAAGCAATAAGCTGCTCAGGGTAAACTCCCGTTGTTCCCGGCATCGATAAAGGCGACATTCAGAAAAGGAAGGTGGCCTTTTTCTTTTGGCCCGCAAATCTGGAGAAAGTATGGCGCCCGCGACTGAAATCGTACGAGCGCCTACTCCAAGTGGCGCGTATGTATGTGATTTTCGGGGAGGAATATCCAGTCCATGCATCGGGCAACTTCTCTAAATTACGCCTCCGCAATTCTCCCCATGACGTAGTCTTAGCCTTGCCCGAACCCAGTTCCGCAATGCGCTTCCCAATCTCAGTTTCTGAGGCCGCCTGAACGCCTTCGTCCACCTTGCCGCCAAGGTTCGAAATCAGGGAATCCGCCAGCGCCTCTTGTTCCAACCGACAGCGCCAGCGGCCGCTCCCGCGGCTTCGAAACCTCGGGTGTCATCGCTGTGCCATAGAGACCGCGCTCGGCCTATTCCTAGCGTAAGGGTTCATGCACAAGTCCAACCGGCTGGATCTCAACGATTTTACACACCGCCGCTGTTCATCCAACCTTGACTAGCTTTCCGCACTTGGGGGAACCTGAGCTAACACTTTTAAAAGGTGAGGCAGGCATCTCATCATCCGGTGAGGTGCGTGGAGTTCTGCAAGCAAGGGAGCGCTGCTCCCAAGTGGCGTCTTCAAAACCAAGCATGGCGAGAAATCAGGAGGTCGGTGGGGAGCGGAGGAGATGCTGGCGCCAGAAGGTGCACGCGCCGGCGTTTGCCAGTTTCGATGGAGTGACCGGCGGAATGATTCTGGATTTGAGCGCAGAGGGTTTGTCCATGCAAACGGGATACAGGGATCCGCCCATTCTGGAGCGTGAGCAGCGCGTTAACGTGAAGCTTGATCTTTTCGACCCGGAAGCGCGTTTTGAGACCACGGGGCATATCGCGTGGGCCGATGCGCTGGGGCGTGCCGGAGTGCGTTTCTCAGATTTGCCGGAAGAATCGAGGCGACGTTTGAACGAATGGTTGGCATTGAATGCAGGTACGCCCAGGCAGATCGCGCCGAAGGTGGCATTGAGCAGGATGACCTACCCCGCGGGAGCGAAGCTTGCGGGAGGCGCGGATGGAGGTCTGATGGCCGTGAGTCTGGAAGCTGAAACGTGGGCGGCGGGTCTGGGAGACGGCGGTAGTGCGTCGACAACAGTGCAATACGAATTCAGTTCGCTGGGGACGGATTTGGCGGAGGCACTGGGATTGATTGCGGAGCGTGCGCGCTCCCTGACGCGGGGCACGAGCGCGGCGATTGCTCTCGTTCATAAAGACGCGGTGGTCTGCCGGGCGAGTGTGGGAGACAGCGCGCCCACGCTGGGAACAAAGCTGGATGTGAATTCCGGCCTTTCAGGCGAATGTTTTCGTGAAGGAAAGTCGTTGCGCTGCGATGATGCGGACCACGATCCGCGGGTCGATCTGGAGAGTTGCCGCAAGTTGGGTGTGCGGTCGATCCTGGCCGCTCCCGTTCGCTACGAGCGCGACACGGTCGGATTACTGATGGTGTTCTCAAACGGCCCGTTCAATTTTGATGAGGGCGATGTTGCCGTGGCGGAGAGCCTGGCGCACACGGTGATCGTCAGCATACGAAAACTGGAGATGACGGAAGGCGGCTAGGGGCACGAGTGCGGTGGGAATTGCGGGGGGATCAGGATCAAAGTCAAAGGCAGCGGACGAAGGCGCCCGCTGCACAGGAAAAAGGCCACGTTCAAGGGATGAGCGTGGCTTTTTATTTGCGATTAGGCTGCGACTTGTTGCTGGTAGGCGGGGACGAAGGACTGGGCAACGAAAGTTTCGAAGGGGGTCGGGGTGGTGGTGCGCGGAGTACGGGGTTCGAGGGCGCGCATGTATCCGGAGTTGAGTGCGCCCGCCATCTCAAGGATGAGGCTGACGAAATTATCGGACATCCCCATCTGAAGCATGGCAGCGCGGAGGTCATGGTCGGGCGCGTGGATGTATTTTAGATTGGGTTTGCCGATGGCATGGCCGATGATTGCAACCATCTCAGTGTAGTCAAGGTCGCGCTGGCCGTGGAGCTCCTGGGTTTGTTTGCCGCGGAAAGCGAGTTCGGTGAGTGCGTCCGCGGCGGCGGCCCCGATGTCGCGAGTGGCGATCATGGGAAGTTTGAGATCAGCGCGAACAGGTCCGACCGCCGAGCCCATCATGCGAATGGCGCCGACTTGCGCCAGAGTGTTTTCCATGAAGTATCCCGCGCGCAGGTGGAGAATGTTAACGGAGTCGATCTGGTTCAGCTTTTGCTCGAGATTGTGAAGGCCGACGACGGGGCCGGTTCCGCTGGCTTTGTCGGCGCCGATACTGCTCAGCGAAACGACGTTCTTGAGCCGCGCATTTTTGACTGCGCTTGCGATGGCATCGCTGACACGCTCCTCATAAGCGAAAACTTCGTTGCTCGCGGGGTTGGGCGGAATCATGACGTAGGCCGAATCAGCCTGTTGGAAGGCTTTGGTGACGGCCGGCGCATCTGTAACGTCGGCGACGAATATCTCCGCCCCGTCAGCTGCGAGAGGTTGCAGGTGGGTCGCATTTCTGCCGACGACGCGAACCTTCTTGCCGCGGGAGAGGAGAGTTTTTGCGACTGTTCGTCCAGTGTTGCCGCTTGCTCCGAGAATAACGTACATAGAAGCCTCCATTTAAAAATTCGATGCGGGAGAGTGGATTTGGACTCTGCCTGGAAGGGCAGGGTGCGGCGTCCGGGAAAACAGCAGGTTCCCTTCGGCTGCTCTCAGGCAGGCTCTCACCGGCTGGGCGCCTGGGGGTTGACAAGTGAATCCCGAGAACGGACAAGAGTGTCCGTCCCCAGCGAGGCGCCGGCCATTTGAGTAATGACCGGCGCCGAGGGTGCTTGCTTTCTCGGGTTGCTTACTGCGCGGGCGTTTCCACCGGTGCGGGTTGGGTGCTTGCTTTGACTTCGCGGTTAACTTCCAGGGGCGTGACGGGATTGATCCTCACCGTGGCCAGGATTTTTTCGAGGCGGTGGAAGACTTCTTCGCGGTCTACTGGTTTGGTGGTTGACTTGCTTGTGCTGTCGCGCTTCATCGTTGCGATGTTCAAGGAAAATTCGTAACAGCCGCCGTTCTGGAAGACGTGGTAGTACTTCGATGCTTCTTCGCGAGGGCCGTTACTGGTTTGGCCGCCGGCTTCGGTTTCGGCGGATTGGAGTTCCATGTCTCCGATCATCAGTTTCGAAATCGGTGGCGTGGAGAGCTGCGCGGTCGCTCGGATCGCGGGATCGGTGGGGGATGCGGGGTCGGGCCGCGGGACGGAGAATTCGTTGCACTGGTCCGGGGTGACGGTCTTGTTCACGCTCACGCTGAAGAAGGCCGAGGCCAGATCCGAATCGGGGTAGGTGGAGTCAGGCAGGGACACCGCTGCGAGCGCGACTCCCCCGGGCTGCACGAAGTCCATCGGAATGGAACTGGCGGAGACGAGTTCGGTGGCGGCATCGCCGGTCTCAAGCGCATACTTGCGCGGGTATTGGAAGGAAACTCCGGAAGTTGTGTCGGCATAGGTTAGTGTTGCCGGAGCTTTGTGAACGATTTTCTTGTGCACGGGCTTGATGGCGGCTTGCAGCGTGGGGATTGCTGTGGTCTGCATGGTTGCGACTGGCGGTGTCGGCGGAGTGATAGGAGATTCGTGGGTTGAGGTTACGGGTTTGGGTTTCTCGCTCGAACAGCCGACGACGAATGAACAGGCGATCAAGAGCGCAGCGAAGACTAGCGCGCTGGTGGTGTCGAGATTCAAATTTGATTTATCCCTGGCAACGGAATTGACGGTGGATGGTATGGTGCGAAACGGTGTGGCGCAAAACAGCTTGATACGGGTCATGGTTGGTCACCTCCTGCTGCGGAGCAGCGCTTAGGAGAAGTGCATGGAATGGGCCAGTGAGCGGGGCGTTGATTTAGCGGGGGTTAAGGTTGTAGGAGACAGGAGCGGTCGTGTTGGCGCGTACACTGTGTGGGGCGCGGGACACGGTAGCGAGCGCACTTGCTAGCTTCAATATGAACATTGTCGGAAGTATCGAGGTGGTTTCTGAGCTTCGCCGGATCGAATGACCGCCGAGGTACCTCGGGGGCTAAAGCCCTGTTCCAATCAGACAGGTTCAATCGTAGCCCTGAAAGCGCTAGGCCACCCAAAGGCAAGAATCTATCCGTGGAATGGCGACGGAGCCGGGACTCGCCCGGCGGACAGAGGAGGGCGGCTGGCCCCCCACAGAAGCCTATGCGGCGGCGATGCGGCGGATCAAATCGTCTTGCTGTGCTTTGCTTTCGGCGCCGATGGTGAAGGCGTCAAGGATGCCGAGCGACAGAGCGTATTTGACGGCTTCATCCTGGCGATCGGCGAGATCGCCCTGGCCAAGAATTTTCATTCCAACCACGGCTTTGCCGGAGGCTTTCATTTCGCGAAGGACGCTGACCACGGTTTGAGGGTCGGCGTCCATGTGCGAGCCGATGGGATTGATGCGGGCGAAATCGACTTCGACCCAGGACGATTTC
>JBEKUD010000265.1:0-5581 GCA_049515395.1 Candidatus Sulfotelmatobacter sp.
AACCAGTACTTTCCCAAGCTCGAAAACCTGACGGCAGCCGTGAGCGAGCAGATGCAGACGTGGAAGAAGCCAAACCCCGTGCTACGGAGATTATGCTGCATTACTTAAGACGCTATGTATAGCAGGAACCGCCGGTCCTTTCAGACTTCGCGTACCCGAGAAAACGTGATGGCCGTCTCAGTCGCCTTCACCCCAGGGAAAACCATTCGTTGGCGGAAGCGGCGCTTTGTCGTCGTTGACTGCATGGGGTTCGACGCGATTATTGCGCGGGAGGTCGGCAAACGCAGGCTCGAACGCATCCCCGTTGGTGAGGGGCAACCGGATCATGCTATTGACCAGTACATTACTTATAGACCCAATCTCGTGTCCGTCCCAGAGAGAGAGTGGCAGAAGGCCGTCAAGCAATTCAGAGTTCTTAAACCGCTCTTCGAAATGAACGAAGCCGAGCGAACGCGCAGCCGGGTTGAGAAGGTCGCCAAGACGCTCGATAGGCATCCAGCTACGGTCTATCGTTGGATCGACGCCTATAATCGTTCCCAGCGTCTCTCTGTGTTTCTGCGCAAGGATCGCTCTGATCGCGGCGGGAGTCGCCTTACGAACAAGGTCAACGCCATCATTGAGGCCGCCATTAAGAAGATCTACCTCACTGCAGAGCAGCCCCAGGTCACGGCGGTCATCGAAGAGGTCGAGTTGCAGTGCTTCAAAGCCAAGCTCAAAAGGCCCGGCACCAACACGGTTCGGCGGCGGATCGCGCTGCTTTCCGATCGCCTCAAATTGGAAAAGCGCAAAGGCAAGAAGGCCGCGGCTGAGAAGTATGAGCCCATCAAAGGTCACTTTCCTGACGCTGTGCGCCCGCTAGCCGTCTCCCAAATTGACCATACGCCCATGGACGTCATTGTGGTCGATGAGGAGCACCGGCAGCCGATCCAGCGACCATCTTTGACCGTGGTCATCGATGTGTACAGTCGCATGGTGCTCGGCTTCGCTATCTATCTGGAGAAGCCCAGCGCCTTTACTGCGGGCCTCGCCATTGCGCATGCGGTATTGCCCAAAGAGGATTGGCTTGCCGGCGTCGGTGTGCAGGCCGAATGGCCTTGCTGGGGGAAAATGCGCAAAATCCACTGCGACAATGCGAAAGAGTTTCGAGGCACAGTGATCGGTCGCGCGTGCCAGGATCACGACATTACGGTCGAACACAGACCCGTGCGAGAACCGCGGTACGGGGGCCATATCGAACGCGGGTTCAGGACTTGGTTAGCTCGGACTCGCCAGCTTAAAGGGACGACGTTTTCCAATGTCGAACAGAAGGGCGATTATGACTCGGAAGGTCGGGCCATCATGACCCGTGCGGAACTGGAAAAATGGTTCACGATCTATGTTGCCAAGGTCTACGCCAATAAGTTCCACAACGGCATCAAGACAACGCCGTTGGCCAAATACAAGGAAGGAATTCTTGGTACGGCCGATCATCCCGGTATCGGCTTGCCGGATCGTGTTGCCGAGCCGACAGCGTTCCTGCTCGACTTCATGCCGTTCGAGGAACGTACCATCCAGGAATACGGTGTCGTAATCGACCACATTTTCTTCTGGGACGATGCACTGAGACCTTGGATTCACGCGCGTGACCCGGAAGACTCCAAGCGCCCGCGCAAGTTCATATTTAGGATCATCCCGCGCGACATGCGTGAAATCTACTTCCGGGATCCCGTCAGCAATACCTACATGGCGATCCCTTACCGGGATCGCACCCGGCCGCCCGTGAGTCGCTGGGAGATTCAGGCCGCCGAGAAGCGGCTGCGGGAGGCAGGCTATGCCCGGGTTGATGAGTTCCTCATCTTCCAGGCCGTCGAGGAAATGCGCAAGCTCGAGCAGGAATCCGAACACAAAACGAAGAAAGCCCGGCGCGCACGCGAAATGCGTCAGAGGCCGCCCCGCCATCCCTCGGCGATTTCGGCGAATCCCAGCCCCACAAAACCTGCTCCCAGTGCCGTTACGATTCCCGGGACTGATCGGTATGCGGACAGAGTCGAAGCTTTCGAGGGCATCGTGGAGCCGGAATGACATGAACGGCGAGCACCTATCCCCCAAAACACGTGAGCTGCTGGACAGGCCGATGGAAGAGCGTATCGCTCATATCCAGAAGGACAGTTGGATACCGTACTCGCAAGCCAACAAGATTCTGCAACAACTCGAAGATTTGTTAAATCATCCCAAGTGCGACCGCATGCCGAACTTGGCGATCACGGCTCAAACCAATAATGGGAAAACGCGGGTCATGAAGCATTTCTTATCGCTGCATCAGGCCCGCGAGTCCAGCACGGGTACGATCACGGCGCCGACCTTCTACGTGCAATGCCCCGGCTTTCCTGACGAATCGCGGTTATACAGTGCTATCTTGCTGAAGCTGTGCAAGAAATACCGCCCCACCGCCCCGGCGCAAGAAAAGCTGGTGCTCGTCTTGGACGCCTTGTCGAAAATCGAGATCCGCATCCTCGCGCTGGACGAAGTAAACTTCACCGAAGTCGGCACCGCCGCTAAACAAAAGCGCTTCCTCAACGCGCTTCGATATCTCGCCAATGAGCTTCGAATCTCCATCGTCTGCCTCGGCACAGAGGAAATGATGCGGGTCATCCGCTCAGTTCCCTCCGTTGAAAACCGATTTCCACCGATGGTCCTCCCACCATGGCAATCTGATCGCGAATTTCGAAAGCTGCTGGCCTCGTTCGAAAAGATCATTCCGCTGAAGTATCCATCGGATCTGCAAGACACCGCCACTCTGACAACCAAACTTCTGAATCGCTCCGAGGGCACGATTGGCGAACTCAAAATGCTCCTCGCCGCGGCGGCAACGCTCGCGATGCGCAACGGAACGGAGCGTATCACCGAAGAGATCATCGACGGATGCAACTATACGTCACCATCTGCACGAAAGCAGCGACCCGTTTCTGGCTGACCCGCGCTACGGGCTGGCCACGCTTCGGAACACCCCCTCGATCTTCCTCCAGATTCGCGATTCCAATACCGAAATGTCAACCAGTTCCCGGTGGGTTGTGGTCTTGCGTTGATATCCCGGCGTCTGACCTTCCGATGCCCACCCACGTCTCATAGCGCACATCAGCAGGAATGTCTGCAATTCACTGGCGCTGATCTTGTGCAACTCGTTGCGCGCCAGGACGAGAATGGCGTGCTTCTGATTGGTCCGCTCGATCTCGAGCGCGTATGCGATCTTATTTCCTGAGCGGATCTCGGCGATAGCCACATGTCTTGGGCGGTTCTCCTTTTTGATCCAGGCCCACGCGATTCTCTTCCCCTTGCGCGGATCGTGCGTTGGGAAACTGGCCATAGTGTGCGCTCCGAAACTCGTATCTCCGGGGCCGAGGCCGATGAGATCGATTGCGCACGATCGCTTTTCGGCTAATAGTTCAATCGCCTGCACAAAGGTCTCCAAGCTGGCCGGCAGAACGGGAACTTCCCGCCGTGTTCGTACCCGCGATTGAACGGTCGTCAGTTTAGTCAGTTGCAAACTGCTTGCGCCCCACGTCCCCTGTCCCGTACCAAGTCCTGTCAGCATTTGCTTGGCATCCGCCTTGATCGGTAAAAAACGGTAGCGCTGAACAATCTTCTCTTCCTTCACCAGGGTCTTGTCACTCAGGTATTCGAAACGGTCCTCGATCAGGTCGATCCTCAACGGCTCGAGTCCGCGTCGCGGTTCCTCGCTCGAATGGAAGGTATCTGGCGGCGGCTTTTCCACCTCGCCTTCTGATTTTTCGGCCGTCGCCCAGGCGGGCATCAGATTCTCATCCTCCGCGTTGGCGCCAGGAGCGCTGTTGTTATCGCGATCAACAATCACGCGGTTGAAGGGAAATGGCGCGGAACACCGCTCCAGTTGAAGTATCAGCCAACGTGGCGGGCTGTCCGGTGATAGCCCGGGTAAGCGAACAAATATCCCTTGCACAGTCGTGGGACCTTCGAACGGAAACCCGCACGGGAGGGCCTGATCCGGCTCCGAGATCAAACTGGTGGAGTTGAGCTGATAAAGCTGAAGACTCTTGTGAAGCCTGCTGGCTTCTCGCTGCATCACAGGCGAGCAAATGTAACGCGCTACCGTCCAGGCATCTTGATCTTCAAGCCAACGCCGTAGATGGACCCTAACTACACCTTCTTCTACAACGCCACTTCGCTCACTGTTGAACATCTCGTTGTATTCTCCCCAAAAGAGCGCTTGAGCCAGACGCGTCGACGGCGCGTAGTAAAACCGGATGATCTCCAGTGTCGGAATCATTACTGCATAAGGATCGCCGCTCTGTTCCAGTGCCACCAGAAGCGTTCGGCGGACATCAGGCCAGGACCCACCGAAAAGGTAGCTACTTCTGGGAATAGCATCCGCCAGGTCAGCCAACGCTACCGTTCGACACGCTGACGTATCGATGTACAGCCGACGCCGGCTAGCACTGAGATCCGTGACCACCGGCCGACGCTGCTGCCATACTGAAGCAATTGAAATATAAGGCAGCAGGCCAACACCGATTCTCGCTGTCCTCTTTCTTTGAAAGGAACCCGATTTCGCACTGAGCGGATTCGTTTCGCCGGCGGGAAGCTGCGCCAGGCAAACGTTGATTTCTGGATCGCTCGGAACGCTGGTGCTGTAACCAACCCCGCCGATCCATTCGATTCGCCAAAGAAGATCGTCCTGAGGAAAGTCGTCGATTGCGTAAACTGCTTCTCCCACTGGCCGATCATAACCGACTTATAGCACATCCCGATAAGCCACTTTCAGGAGTCATTTTCGCCCAGTCGCAAATAGCGTGGAGCGATCAGTCGCACTGAATCTGGCAAAAATCACGGTCAGTCGCACTTAATGTGGCAGTTAACACATTATCTCAACGCATCACCCCGCTCCGTACCTCCTCGCAGTTTGTCGAATTTCGGCTGAGTCTTCTGTCGCGCTGCACTGGATACGTGGACTCGTCGCTTTGAATCTAAAGCTACTTTCCACGTATCCCGTACAGTCTCCAGGCACCGGAATCGTGGACTTTTGCATTGGAAACCGGGACGAAGCTTACCCGAAACTTCGTCCACAATTTCGGTACAGTAACGCCCCTCTCTCGGGGCCAGTCAATGAGCGCGTGAGCGGATTGCTGGTTATGCAACCTAAGTCCTGTGCCGGGATTCTGGGGTTCTCATCATTTCTCTGAAATTTATCACAACTTCATCCAGCCGACATCTCGGACCCCCATACTTGAAAATTACGGACAGAGTTTTGCTCTCACTGAGTCGCGGAATGCAGAAGTGGCGGCAATGGGAATCCGCTTCGGATAGCGATTGGGGGACTGCACTCCAACGAGAAGCGGTGATTCGGCCGATGGCCGAGGATGGCAAAGTGGGTAAGGCCAGCGTCCAAGAAGCCGGCAGGCAGCTGGGCGTATCGCGGACTCTCATCTACAGATTGGTTTCTCGCTATCGGCGGCGACCCAAGACCTCCTCGCTGTTGCCTTGGAAACATGGCCCAGCTCGCCACACGCTATGTCTCGACCTACCGCGAGAAGAATTGCTCGCAGCCTGCATCAAGGATTTCTATCTG
>JBEKUD010000266.1:0-5576 GCA_049515395.1 Candidatus Sulfotelmatobacter sp.
ATTGGCTGCGGCGCGGAATTTCTCGCTGAGAGGCACAATGAATTTCGGTAGCAAAGGGACACGGCATTGCAGTGAAAAGCAGAGATAATGAGCCACCTTCGGCCCTTTGGAAGGCGCGGGTTTGTTTGTTGACTTTGCTGTGCGGGGAGTTCTCACCACCCACTTTTCCGGCCACCCAGCGGGCATCTGATAGGACACCAGGAGCGCCCCGTCGGCCTTCATGTCGCTCGACAGGAGTGCATCCACAAGATGTGCGGGTGCGTTGGGTGCATTTGGGGCGAGGTTCGCCGCTCGGCGCGACCATAGGTCTGTGAAACGAAAGTCGCGCGGGTCCGGGCAAAATACATCGCGGCACGAGGCCGAGATTTTCCGGACAGTATTGACTCCATCGTTGGAGAAAGATGGGCGGCACCAACCGACATCCCCTGAACGCAGTTCATCGGAGCAGACTTCAGCATGGCACAGGGATTCCGCGCGCCCGAAGTAGGACAGCTCAGCCAGCAGGGTTGCGAGCATCTGGCGGGTGACGGGTTGCATTTCCAAATTCGACCAGCGGAAAAGCACCGCACTATGGATAGCGACGAAATGGTTTTCGTGGCGGGTGTTTTTGTAGGAAGCATCGGCTTTTTCTTCCGTGCCGGCCGCTCCGAAGTTTGGCTGCCAATGAACCGTGTGGCCGAAGCTGACCTTTCCAAATCCGATTTCCGGCAATTCCTTGCCGAGGGCCTCAATGAGAGCGATGCAATCAGCGTCCGGGACTTGGCCTGGATGTGCCCGAAACCACGCGGAAACAAGCGCGCGAAGCAGCCGCCACGGACTTGGCGGCCACTCGGCCTCTCGCAGCCGGGTCGGATTGACACCCCAAGGATGCGCGTAGTAACGCCCCCACGGGAAGGTGAGTTTGATGGTGACCATAGCGTAGCGCCCTAGAACTGGAGAACTCGTGGTGAGCGAGCCTTATAATCTTCCTCGGTTCCGGGTAAAGCTGCGGCAATCTCAGTGGCAAGCGCACTCGCAGCGATTGTCGCATACGGAAAGTCATAGATTGAGGGCGCAGTACCACCCTCGCATTGGATTTTTATCTTCGCGAGTTCCTGCATTTCGCCTCGTTTAAGACGGAGCTTGCACTCCGTGCGCAGACTCAATTCCACGCTCAGGAGTTCGAGGAAGGCAGCCACCTTCCACAATGCGATGGCGAGCAGCAGTTGGGTGCGTGTCTCTTGGTGTTGTCCTGGTGCCCCACTTACGCCGGGGGTGTCGAGACGCAGCGATGTCAGCAAGCCAACGTCGATGGAAAACCGGGCTTCTATCTTTTTCGCGGTGATTCGAGCCTTCTGAAATATCGCTTGGCCAGCGTCGCCCGTGCCAATCGGATCGAATTTAATTCCAGGCACAGTAAGCCGGTCACAATTCAGACCGACAATGCTTCCTGTGATCGCTCGTGGTGATCGCAATCCCACAAAAGTCAGCTTGTTCTTCACCGAAATCTGAAAGCCGTGAATTAACGCAAATGGATCGTATTCCATCGCCAAGCGGTAAATCTCTGGAACATTCGCCGCCGGGCATGTGTCTCCAGAAGGCATCCCTAACCGAGCCTTCACCAATTCGACCATTTCCTTATTCTCAGGAGGTGGAGCTTGGAACGCCGACATATTGCTTGCAATCCCCACCCCACTGAGACGCCCTTTCGCTCCCATGATGTATTCCGAAGCAAAGCGATGACCGTCTATGGTCGAACTCGTCTTGAATATCCCGTTAGCTGCGCCGGTATCGGTGAGAATAATATATGGCAGCCCCTTGAACGCCTCCTTAAGTGTTCCCGTGTATTTGTCGGCTAGGCAAACCGCTTCTAACCAATTGGCCATCGAAGGCTCCGATTCGATCAGGCAAATGAGGCCGTCCTTCTCCGCCGGGTCTGGATAGAGGACAGGGCCTACATCCGGGAAGCCGGTTGGTTGGATACGCGGATCGCCGTTGGATGGCTCCAACTCCGCAGTAATGAAGATTCGGCGGCAGCCCGCCGGAATGGAGATGCCGCCGAATGTGAGCAGCGCAGATGATGTGTTTGTTATCATGTTCGTCGTATATGATTTGTGATTTTGGATGTATTGAAAGGTTTAATCGGATTGCGGGAGAGAGACGGCGCGGTAGAGCGCGTTGCGGTCGCGCCAATGCAGCGGGATACAGACGGCAGCGGCGAGCCGCGCTGCATCGGTGGAGAAGGAAAGCGCCACAGACTGCAAGCTAATGATGTCGCGCCCAGAAAGCCGTTTCTTCTCCGCCTCGGCTTTTGTGCCGTACGGATTCGTGAAGCCCCAGATGCCAATCCATCGGAGGGCTTCCGTCACCGCGAGCGGCAGCGTGGATGCTGAACGCTGGCAAAGCAGGGAAATCGGTTGCTGGCTCCGGCGTTTCTTCCGGTCACCCTCTTCCCTGGGTTCACACTCCAGTTCGAGCACACCCCGGAGTGCCGCATACTCGGGAGGAATCGCGAGGGATTCCCATTCGCCGTCGGAGGTTGCTGGTTCTTCGACTTTGATGAGCCTCCATTCGATGAAACTTAGCGCCTCGGTCCATCGGGCAATAAGGTGGTCGTCCAACTCCCCGCGTAGGAAAGCGAGCACGTCGCCCAATGGCGCACCATAAGCGGAAACAAGCGCGGGCCGGTCATCCGTTAGGGAATCCATGTAGCGCCGCTCGAGCACCGCCGCAAGGTCATGGCAAAGATCCGCACCAGACCAGACGGCTTGGTGGGAGCGGTCGCCTTTCGTCGCCAAATACCAGCCCGTCGGCCCCAGGTTGAGCGGAAGGATCGAACCGAACGTTGGAAGCGTTTTTGAATACTTCCCATCTTGCTGCCGCAGGAGGCCGACCATTGATGCAACGGCGCGCGCGATGCGGAACTCCGGTTGATCAAATTTGGCGAAGAGTACGTTCCAATCCTCCATCGGCAGTGGGCGGAAGAAGTGGGCACGCTTGCCGGGCAGAGTATCGCGGAAGGATTCAGAAATTGCCATCTGGCGGCAGGCACGGAAGACTGTTGCGAGTAGCTCGAGGCAATTGTGGGGCGTTGCCTCATGAACCGCGGTCTCCATTGCGGCGTTGATTTCCGCGCGAACGGGATGAGGGCTTCGGGCCGCTGCTTTGTTGCCTTTCCACGCGATTTCAAACTGATCGAGAAAGTGGCTCTCATCAAGTGGATGGAGCGCCCGATTGAGACACGTAGCATCTTCGCGGAAAGCAGACTCGACATAGCTCCCGGTCGTTACCCACGGAACACGGCTAATCATCATCTTAAATCGGAACTCCTGCCATCCAGCGAAACCCGCATCCACGCCCTGACTGTGGAGCGCACGCATAAACTCCGCGCTGAATCGGGCATCCTTTCCGGGGAGTCGCGCCTGAGCATCGCTGATGAAGCTGGAAAGCTCGGCGAACGTGACTGGTCTGCTCCAGAGGGGGAACCAGAGAGCGCGGGCAGTCCCTTTCACCTCGTTCCCGTCATCGACCAATTCATCACCTGCATCGAAGACGAAAGGAAACGCAGCAAACCGCTTTGAGTTGGCCGCAAGTGTCCGGCCTACACTGCCACGCATGGCAAAGCCCCCCTCGACCGCCAAAACGTAGTCCAGCGCGTTGAAGGGATAATTCTCGGTGACCCAGCCTGAGCCGATGTTGTAAGCTTTGATTGCATCTGGGAAAAATGGCGTCCCTTTGCCTTTAGACGACGACTCGCCGCCGTTCCGGGATTCAAAAGGCAATAGCTCCGCCAAAGGTTTTTCCGCTGTTTTGACCTTCTCTTTAAGTTTCAGAAGCTGCGCGGCGGTTCCCGAATGGGAACGGACTTTTTCAGCAGCTTTTTCGTATCCTGTACGGTGCTTGTGAAAGACCAAAAGATACTCCCAGTGTGTTCTCCACAGATGCGCCCGTCCTGCAATTCCCTTCGCAAGGAACAGCGGGTGTTCTGAGTTCGTGTTGACGAACGGTGCCACGACTGCATCCATCGCTTCTCGCACGCTGGCGGTGGCCGCGTCGCGGTATGACTCCAATGCTTCGGAACCAATAAGCTTGTGGCGGTTCGCTGGCTTTTTGCGCTCTTCCGCAGATACGACCTGCTTGGATAGTTGGTTGGCCGTGAGCCACTCAAGATTCACGCCCAATTTCTTGGCACCAGCCGAATCGCATCCTGATTCCTTGTTCCACGCCGCGAACACACCGGTGGGCCGGTAGTGCAGCGCGAAGAACTCGACCAACTTCTCCTTTGTCGGATACTTGGGCGAGCGCAGGCAGAAACAAGCGTGGTCCAAATCCCACCAGCCTTCAGCGTCGGGATCACGGTTCGCTTCATTGGCGCACAGCGAGAGCACTCGCAGCAGCCCGATGGCTTTGAGGTAGTGACCGAGAATGTCGTGGCGGCAGCCATAGAGGTAGAGTGGTTCCATGACGTTTAGGCGTTCGGCTTTTTCGAGGCGGCTTTTGAAGCGCGAACATCCGCGGCGCGGAACAAGGCTTCAAAGTATGCGAGCCGGAAGGGGCCGTAATGTTCGAGAAGGCGCAAGACACCCCGGGTATAGCTTTCATTGCCCGCCGTATCGCGCCCCATGCGGCGGCAATCCGTGGAGAGCGAAGCGCAGCCGAGGCTTTTTCCATCAATGATGACCGCAGGGATGTCGCTGCCATGCACGACTCCGCGAACGGTGTCGCTGTCTTTGGTGTCCTTCGGGAATCGCGGGATTTCGTCCCGCAGAACCTTACGGACCCGCCCGTGGTGCATCATGATCAGATACTCAGCGAGCAAGCTGGAAAGCGGAAGGTCTGTTCCGAAACGAGCTTGCTCGCTCTGACGGAACGCAAGCGCGGAAGCGATTTCATGTGCGATCCTGGGCCGGAACGAGCGGCGCAAACAGTTCACCTCACGCTTGAGTTCCTTGCCAGAGAAACGCGGCGAGCCGTCCTTGTTGCGAAGGGTTGGGCTATCCGACAGAGAGAACTTTGCAAATGGAATGTGTTCTTCTTTGCCCGTGATGCCCGCTGCTTTCAGAGCTGCCACGACGGCTTGCTGCCAACCCGGGTGGTTCTTCCCGACATCGTGCCAAGGCACCGCCGCAATGAATGCTTCGTGTTCGGCTGCATATGCACCTTCCGCAATTGTTGTTTTCCAGATCCTCGCCAATTCCGCCGCAACCTCCGCGGTGTGGACGGCGATGTTCCGCCATCCGTTCGCAAGGCAAGACAGCAATTCCTCATCGGAGGGTTCATCGGCGGCCTGGTAGTGGGATAGGTGTTTGTTATCCGTCGCTTCGCCCGTCCAACCCGCGTCCACATCGTAGCCGCCTGCGGACAGCGGTAGGAGAATGGTCATGCCGGGAGCGATTCCAGAATCGCGAACGCTAATCCAGCCGCTCTCTTTCCCACGCCAAAGCCAGCCCTGATCGAGAATATTTCGCGCGTCGCGCGCTTTCCGAAATGGAACGGAGCAAAGTTCATCGCGCTGGAAGTCGGGAACGAAATCCGGCTTGCCGTCGTTCTCCGGCCACGCATCACGCCAGAGAACTTGCAGATCGGTGTCTTCGTCG
>JBEKUD010000267.1:0-5564 GCA_049515395.1 Candidatus Sulfotelmatobacter sp.
GGGTGTTAGCGCTACAATTCCAACCGTAGCTCGTGATCGCAATCGAGGGAGGCCCTATGCCCGTGTACGACTACATTTGCCACGATTGTCATAAAACCTTCGAACTGATTCTTACCCTGAAGGAACACGAAGTAGATGCGAAATGCCCCAAGTGCGGCAGCAAGAACATTGAGCAAGAAGCGACTGCTTTTTATGCCGTGACCGGGAAGAAGAGTTAGGCTGAAAATAACCAAGCGGTGCCGTGTGGCGAAGTTGGCAGGCTTTGTGCGCCCTAGGGATTCTAGTGGCGGGTGGCCCGCATCTCCGTGACGAACTTCTCCCGACACTTGTCGTCGCAGAACCGCTCAGACTTCTTGATGAGCTTCTTGCTTTCGAGCTTCTTACCGCAGCTTTTACACTTCATTGGATTTGTACCCTTTCTCCTAGATACCAAGCCGAGGTACTTTTCTTGGGCAGCAATCTTGTTGTCGTTGGCTGACTTGAATCCGTTTTCTGCTCTCGTCCGTGGCGATCACACCTGCGCTTCATGCCCCCACTCCCACGGGCGTCACACAAGATTTATTCGTACCCGATGGTAAACATTGTTCTCAGACACGCGAGAGCGGCTTGCCGAGTACCTGCTCCACATCTCTGACCTTGCCTTCAAGACGGCCAGTTGCGCCTGTCCGATCATCGATGGTGATGCTGGTAAGCACCCGAGGTGCCAACTCCAGCATGCGGCGGTGACAGCGGAGAATTACGTCCATAACGCGATCTGAATCTCCTTCGATGGTGGTGTGCATGGCTCCCAGCTTGTAGGAAAGGCCAGATTCATCGACAATTTTCAGGGCTTCGGCTACCAAGTTTTTAACGCCACCTGTGACGCCCATAGGAACTACTGCAAAATCCGCAAGCATAAGGCTTCCCCCGATCAAATGATCCTCAAAGAAAATTTGGGTGGCATTTCCAGATGTTCTTGGCAACAGTTACGATACCACCCTTGATTGGCTGGCGGTTTTCGATTCGACGGTACTTCCTTCTGTGCCCTTCTTGCCTTTCAGACTCGCCAGCAGCCCCGAATACCGCCTCTGTGGGCGGTCATTGCGAACTGCGATGCCCAGAGCTTTCTTCTGCCCGACCAGCACGACCAGTTTCTTGCCCCGAGTGATCCCCGTATAGATTAGGTTGCGTTGCAGCAGCATGTAATGCTGCGTGGCGAGCGGGATCACTACTACTGGAAACTCCGATCCCTGCGACTTGTGGATGGTCACTGCGTAAGCTGGGGCGACTTCATCCAGTTCGCCGAAATCGTATTTCACCATCCGATCATCGAAGCGCACCACGACCTGATGTTCTACTACATCTATCCGTTCAACGGTTCCAATGTCCCCGTTGAACACTTCCTTGTCGTAGTCGTTCTCCGTCTGGATAACTTTGTCCCGTATCTGGAACCGCCATCCGAATCGCTCAACCGATGGTTCACCGGGTTGATGAGGGTTCAACGCCCGCTGAAGTGCTGTATTCAATTCCCTCACGCCCAGTGATCCCCGGTTCATAGGACAAAGAACCTGAACATCACGGATCGGGTCGAAATGAAATCGCTCCGGAATCCTCTCGTGCACCAGCTTGACCAGTGTCGTCACAATCTTCTCCGGATCGTCCCGCTCCACGAAATGGAAATCCTTACTCGGGTCTGCTTCCTTCAGGTCAGGCATCTGACCGCGGCGAATACGGTGTGCCGTGGTGATAATCCGGCTATTCGCCGCCTGCCGGAACACTTCCGTGAGGCGCACAACTGGAACAACACCGCTCTCGATCAAGTCCCCAAGCACAGAGCCCGGCCCAACGGACGGAAGCTGATCCACGTCGCCGACCAAAACGAGTCCGGCGTGGTTGGGCAGAGCCCGCACCAGCGAGTTCATCAGTAACACATCCACCATCGAAGTCTCATCCACGACCAATAGGTCGCAAGCAAGCGGGTTCGACTCGTCCCTAGTGAACCGCCCGGTTGCGGGATTGATTTCGAGCAGGCGGTGGATCGTCTTCGCTTCCATGCCCGTGGTCTCGGTGAGCCGCTTCGCTGCCCTTCCCGTGGGGGCGCACAGCAGACACTTCACTCCCTTGGCCCTCAGGATCATCAGGATCGAATTCACCAACGTAGTTTTTCCAACGCCCGGCCCTCCAGTGGTGACGATCACTGGGTTTGCCAGAACCGTTTTGAGAGCTTCACGCTGGCTGGGGGCGAGTGTCTTGCCCGTGCGCTTCTCGCACCATGCAATCGCTTTCTCGAAATCGATTGCCGGGTAGGCTGTAGTGCCTTCTGCCAGTCGCTTGATCCTGAGCGCGATGCCTTCTTCCGCCCTCCGGAGATGTGGCAGGAAGATCAGGGGCTCGCCGTCGATCTGTTCCAGCAACAGGGAGCCACTCGTAAGCATCTGCGACAATGCCTGCTCGATTGGGTCTTCCCCCACTTCCAGCAGTTTCGTTGCCGAGAGCTTGAGTTTCTCCAGTGGCAGGGCGCAGTGCCCGTCCGAAGTCGCCTCCAGTAAAACATGGTCGATGCCAGCCTTTGCCCGATTCGGCGAGTCCCGTGGAATTCCAACTTTCTGCGCAATCTGGTCGGCGGTCGCGAAGCCGATGCCATAGATGTCCTTCGCCAGCATGTAGGGATTGCTCCGCACCTGCTCGATTGCCTGCTCGCCGTAGGTTTTGAAGATGCGCACCGCCCGGCTGGTGCTGACGCCGTGGCTATGGAGGAACAGCATGATGTCCCGCACTTGCTTTGCTTCCTGCCATGCGTGTGCAATCCGTTCCCGGCGCTTAGGACCGATCCCATCGACGGATTGGAGTTCGGCGGGGCGCTTCTCGATCACGGCAAGAACGTCGGCTCCGAATCGCAGCACGAGCTTCTTCGCAAGGATTGGCCCAATGCCCTTCACCAAACCACTCCCGAGATAACGCTCAATGCCTTCGGAGGTGGTCGGCGGCACAGTCTTCATGGTGGTGGCTTTAAATTGCAGCCCGTGCTCCCGGTCCCTGACCCAACATCCCTCCGCGCTCAGCCACTCCCCTGCGGTCACTGATGGCAATGAACCGATGACCGTCGTTTCCTCCCTGTGCCCCTTCGTTTTAACGCGAAGCACACAGAACCCGCTGTCCTCGTTGTGGAAGGTGACGCGCTCGATCACGCCGGAGATTTGCTCGGTCGCGGGTCGGCGCTCTGGGATTGCGGCGGTCATGCGTGGGGATTCATTTTGCCACGGAGGGACGGGGTATGGGTGAGCCATCGGGGAGGCGATTTGCGGGGATTTGGGCACCCAGACAGAGTTTGGGTCAGGTCGGGCGTCTCACAAGCCAAGGCGGGCTCTGTGGCCAAGCCAAAATCCATCTTGGGGAAACGTGGCGACCGGGCATTGAGACTCGATAGGCGCTGCCTGCATTTTCGCGAGGGGATAGACCCCGAACCCTCTAGAGCATTCCTGCGACATGAGCGCCATAATGGCAGAAATTGATGGGCGGTGGACTGTCAAAGAGCAACCGAGGCACTGATGGTTAGCCGAAGGGCGGAATCCATTCGCCATTGCGGTTCATTGGGCGGGCTAAAAAAGGAACCCCCACCTTGCGTTTAGACCCTCTCTGCTCTTCTGCATTTGCCAGTACCTATCCACCGACCAGCGATTTCTTTCGCAATACGTCAGCAAGACAAAGTACAAAAACACGTAGATGAGTTGAACTCCGGCGACATCCCAATTTTGCGCCAAGCAAATCCCAATCTGTAGTGCGAGCATCAGAAGGCTGCCTGCGATCAGGGCGAATGATGTCCAGAGCCCCAGAATCATCAACAGACCCACGGTTCCCTCGCACCACGGCAAGACGACGGCGACGAAGTGTATCAAGAATCCCGGCAAGGGAGCGTTCTGCATCTGCTTGTCCATGTAAGCGGCAAAGGCAGCGCGGTCACCGATCAGCCGAGAAAGCCCGTGGAGGAAAATGTTCGCGCCCAGAGTGAGGCGCAGAAGCAAATAGGCGATTTCATCCTTGTTCATGGAAAGGCTCCTTTTGCAATCTCCATTCGACAGACCGCAACCTCTTAGACGCAATCTGTCGGACTGCGAGATTCACGACATTCCATGCAGGGCAGGCACGTTAGAGCCTGATGAGGTGAGATTAAGGATTGGAGTCGAACAGGGCGCACTCACGGACGTGGGGAATATCCCGGTGCAACGTAAATTTAGCCTTTGACCCGCACGTTCGGCATTCCGGAAACGTTTCCCCAGCGATACACAGAACGTCCAACACCACACTGTGGTTACGCTGATGGAAAACGCGGTAATGCCCAGAGACCTCAACCCGAGTTCCAGCGCGGAAAGTAGGCGGGATGCGGATGCTAGCCAGCGCGAATTATAGGGTCACGGGAATTATCGGTCAGACTGAAAAACTGTTGGGCAAGATTAGATTTTTTGGGTGAAGCCGGAAAAAGGTTCCCGACCACGAGCGCTATCCCCATCCCGTGTCCTGAGGAAATCTTGCGGTAGCAATAGGCTTCGGACTGTGGGAAACTGAGCGCATGGCGAAACCAAAGAATTACGTCCCGAGAATGAATGACCCTGTGCATCTGAAATGGAAAGGTGTTGATAGGTACGTCGTGGTCAGCGTGGATACTGAAAAGAAAACTGCGGACGTTAAGCCAGTCTCAGGCCTCATCGTTTTCATCTGAGGCGTACCGTGGTCGGACTTGTCTCTTCTAGACAAGAGCCAGAACGCTGCGTGAGCGGTAACGAAGCCCAAGGATCACTGATCCATTCCTTCGCCGCCAGTCCAAAGAGGATTTCGTCTTACCTCATACTCTAAGTGTTTTCCAGATTTGAACTGAGAATTACAGGATTCGCAGATGCCAATGGCTGGCAGCGGAGGCTTTACGATGCGGAGCTTCCGAGTGTCCATGATCGGAGTCTATCGCATCGATACGGCGGGCGTTGAATCAGCGGAAATCAAGACTGCACAACTGCAAGTGGCAGGCATAGGGTGCGTAAAGGCTAGGGTGTTCCTTGGAGTAGCATGGGGACATGCCGGACTACAACAGAATTGATAAGACTGGATGGTTCATCCAGCAGATGAGTTCGGGTTGGTTCTCGCGGCAAGAGATAGTGGGGATCGCCGCGAAGGAGTTCCCAAGCGTGCCCGTGAAGACGCTGGATGGAACCATAGGGCAATACTGGTCGGATAGCGTCAACCCGAAATGGGGAACCTTCAAAGCAATTCAAGCCCGAGGCTTAAAGGTCGTGGAGAATGCTGGTAAGCGTCGAATTGTGGAAGGCAGCGGAACATTCACCCTACCTGAGCCAAACATCTGCGATGCAACTCCCACCCCATTCGCGACACCCGTCAGACCCGTCGCCGACACACAAGGTTGCGGTGACGGGACTCGTGAGATGTGGAACACCAATGATCCCGACCTCTGGCAGAAGGCACTGAGCCGCTATTGGATGTTCGTGAAACCGTCCCATCTTGCTCTTGAGAAAGAGATGGACGAATTTGATGCAGAGATCGTGAGGAAGATGGCTCCTAAAGCATGGTTTGAGTTC
>JBEKUD010000268.1:0-5521 GCA_049515395.1 Candidatus Sulfotelmatobacter sp.
ACTCCGTCCGTGACGTGTCCTTAAGGATTTGCTAAGATTCGCCTAAATCTGATGGCCAGCCGTGAGGTATTTCATTTCGACGAGTTCACGCTCGACGTGCAAGAACGGCGTCTCCTGCGCGGCGCGGAAGCCGTCCACTTATCACCGAAGGCCTACGATGTGCTGGTTGCGTTGGTGCGGCAGCGGGGCCGCATGGTCACGAAGGACGAATTGCTGAGGCGCATCTGGCCCGAGTCATTCGTCGAGGAAGGCAATCTCACGGTTCACATGTCAGCGCTGCGCAAGGCGCTTGGCGAGGACGCCCACCGGCCGATCTATGTCGAAACGGTGGCGCGGTCAGGGTACCGCTTCATCGCTGCAGTCACCTGCGATCTGGCCCACGAGAAGCCATTAACACCGAGCGCCATGACGCGACCCGTCGAGTTCTACGAGCTAGTCGGCCGCGGCCGGTCTCACCTGTTGTCAGGCTCGTACTTCGAACTGCCTGCCGCCGTGGACGCCTTTCGTTCCGCGATCGAGATCGATCCGACCTATGCACCGGCGCAGGCCGGCTTGGCGCGCGCACGGTGCGTGCAAGCAGTGTTTCGCGCGGTGCCGCACCAGGAAGCGTTTGCGGAGGCGAAGGCGTCTGCCTTACGCGCGCTGGCGATGGACAGCGCCTCGGCGGACGCGCAGGTTGCCCTTGGCACGGTCCTTTTTCTCAGCGAGTGGGACTGGAGGGCGGCGGAGCGCAGCCTGCAACGTGCGCTCGAAATCAATCCGGATCACACCGAGGCGCTCCTGCAGTATGGGTCGCTACAGGAAGCGCTCGGGCGGCTCGACGATGGGCTGCGTTGCAAGCAACAGGCGCTCGCGCGCGATCCGCGATCGCCCGGCGTTCTGGTGCAGATCGCCATCTCTTACTGGCATCAACGGAAGTACGACGACACGCTTGTCTGGGCCCAGCGAGCGCTCGACGTCGACCCGAAGCATGTGCTAGCGTGCCAATTCATTAACCACGTCTATTGGAAGATCGGGGACGTCAATAGATTCGCAGCCTGGACCGTCAGCCAGGCCATCGCGTGGGGCTTTTCCGAGGAGAGAGTAGCGGTGTTGAAGCAGGTCACCGCGGACACGCAGCAGGTGTACGCGACGGCCGGCCTCGCCGGGGTGAGAAGATTCATGGTGGATCAGATCACGAACCCGCAACTGGACTTCGACATTTTGCTGAAGATGGCATTCTTCCGCGCCGCTCTGTATGGGGCGGCAGGCCGACTCGATGAAGCGTTCGACTGCCTTGATCGGGCCATTGCGTACCGCGACCCAGCACTCGTTCACCTGGCGGTCGCACCGGAGTGGGACAGCCTGCGCGGTGACCCGCGGTTCGCAGAACGCCTGCGATCGATGGCGCTTCCTTCGGCTGCCCATGAAAACATCGGCAACTAAACGTGCCCTGGCAGTCGAGCTTCTGCTGGATGCGGTAGTGCCCGATTACTGCCCCGATCGCCGGGCCCGTTGCCGCCATGGCGGGGCAAAGTAACACCGACGCCGGCTCGAAAGCCTGAAAAGAGGCGGGCTTGTAGCCTGCTCACTCGTCCGGTTTGTTTCACTTGTCCGTGTAACGAGCAACTCTTCCCTAATGCGTAAAGGAAGGGTTGACCATCCAGGAGTTACCGCGTGGTGGCTCAAGTTACGATGCTGGATGTGGCTACTTCTAGCCTGCGGTACATTCGGATACATTATCGATAGGCCCGGGATCTCAAAGCCGAAAGCGGGGACGATGAAGAGGAGGAACAAACTTGGTCCAATCGGGTGCGCGCAAAAAAGAATGTCTGAGGATTCTGTTCTGGCTAATCCCCTGCGCCTTGTTGTCCACCACTGCTCCTCCGCCTGCAGCGGCCCAGTTCAAAGCTTGGGTCATGGCCAAGCTCCCCGACACACCTGAGGGTCTCGGAGTAGATTCGCACGGCAACCTCTACGCGACCCTAATGCATATTGGGGAAGTCGTCAGGCTCAACGATGACGGCAGCTACGATCACATCGCATGGGTGCCGTCGAAGGAAGAAAGCGGAAAGGGAGACCTGATCGGACTTGATCTAGACCAGTCTGGCAACATCTACGTCGCATACACGGGCCACTCGAAACATGACTTTAGGAAGGACCTGGCAAATCCATTCCACCCCGCTTGCCGGGATGCGACGGTGACCCAGTCTGGTGTTTATAAGATCGATGCTCAAACCCGAAAGGTGACGCCCCTCGCGACAAAAGCGGAGGGTTGGCCATTTTGCTATCCCGACGATGTTGCGATCGATTCCGGCGGCAACGTGTACATGACGGATCTCACGTACTCTGGAATTTGGAAAATTTCTCCCGATGGGAAAAAGGTGGACCTGTGGTCGGCACATCCGCTGCTCAATTGGTCCTCCAAGCCTTATTCGGGATTTCCCCTGGGTGTCAATGATCTCGTGCTCGACAAGCAACAGAAGAACATCTATGCCGTGACCGACGGCGACCCCCTGGTGCTCAGGATCCCGATTAAAGATGATGGGACAGCCGGTGAACCGGTGCCGTTGTCCTACGGATTCTCAGCATTCGATGGAATCGAGTTGGACGCCAAAGGCAACATCTACGTATCGGAGATTTTGCTAAACCAGATCTGGGTCCTTTCGCCTGATGGTTCGCAGCGCATCCTCATAGCCACTAAGCAGAACGCTCCGCTGGACAACAACACCAGCTTGGTTTGGAAAGGAAATGTTCTTTGCACAGCCAACCTCGGCTTCACCCACGCCAACCCCGAGGAAGCAGACCGCACGGTGGTCTGCATGAAGGGGTTCCCCCTGCCGAAATAGTTGGATTACGGAAGATTTGCCGACCATCCGTCCAAAAGCAATCGAAGACCGCGCAAATTCCCGACTATAATTATGCGGACCGATGGCCCTTGCCTCTGGCACGAAACTCGGGTCGTATGAAATTCTCTCACCCCTTGGTGCGGGCGGGATGGGCGAGGTGTATCGTGCGCGCGATACGCGCCTAGACCGAACGGTCGCCATCAAAATCCTGCCCGCTGCTCTGGCTGAGCAACCCGAGGCGCGCAGCCGCTTCGAACGCGAGGCTCGCACGATTTCTTCCTTGAACCATCCCAACATCTGCACGCTGCACGACATCGGCAGCCAGGATGGCACGACCTACCTGGTGATGGAGTACGCGGAGGGCGAGACGCTGGCGGAGCGCCTGCGGAAAGGTCCGCTTTCCCTGAAGCAGGCGTTCGAATACGGCATGCAGATTTGCGACGCGCTTGAAAAAGCGCATCGCGCGGGCATTGTGCACCGCGATCTGAAGCCGGGGAATGTGATGCTGACCGCGTCCGGGGCCAAACTGCTCGATTTCGGACTGGCCAAGCCGGTCATGCCCGGCGGGCAGGTGGCGAGCGCAAAAGACACCCTGACTCCTTCCACGCCAACCTTAAATGTGTCGATGCTCACGGCAACACCGGCGGCTCTGACGCAGCAGGGCATGATCGTGGGAACGTTTCAATACATGGCACCGGAAGTCCTGCAGGGGCAGGAGGCCAACCCGCGCAGCGACATTTTCAGCTTAGGTTGCGTGCTCTATGAAATGGTGACCGGCCGCCGCGCTTTCGAGGGCAAAACGCAACTCAGCGTGATGAGCGCCATCCTCGAAAAGGAACCCGAGCCGCTGGCGAATGTGCAACCCACCTCACCGGCGGCCCTCGACTACACGGTAAGGACGTGTCTTGAGAAAAATCCCGACGATCGCTTCCAGATCGCGCACGACGTGAAACTGCAGCTCGCCTGGATTGCGAACTCGGGTTCGCAGACAAGTGCGCCGGCCCTGCCTGCTTCGAAGCCGCGCCCCAAGTTGTGGCTTGCGGCAACCGCCGTGCTCGCATTGACAGTGATCGCGTTAACGATGGCGTTGGTGTCGTCTGCTCCGCCGCATCGCGTGCTGCGCGTGAATCTTCTTCCGCCCGAAGGAACCCGGTTCGAAACGCTCTACCGCAACGGCGCCCCGGCGCTGTCTCCCGACGGCACCCATATCGCGTTCATCGCGCAGAAGGACGGCAAGAACTCGCTGTGGCTGCGCTCGCTCGACCGGCTCGACGCCACGCCTGTGCGCGGCACCGACGACGCCTTTTTTCCCTTCTGGTCACCCGACGGCACTGCGGTAGCGTTTTTCATGCAGGGCAAGCTGTGGCGAACGGACCTCAACGGAGACTCGCCCACTGCGATCTGCGACGCGGCGGAAGCCCGCGGCGGTTCCTGGGGAACCGGTAACGTGATCGTGCTCGCGCCGATGTTCGGTGGCCCGATATTCCAAGTTCCTGCCGCTGGTGGAAAGCCCAAGCCGGTCACCAGCGTTTCGGTCTCGACCACCACGATCTCGGACCGCTGGCCTTCCTTCCTGCCCGATGGAAAGCATTTCCTGTTCCTGCACAGCCCTTTCGGCAACGCGGCTGATCAGAACGAGCTTCACCTGAGCTCGCTCGACGGCGCCGACCACCTCGTAATGAAGGGAAAATTCTACGGCGCACAATATGCCGCCGGGCGGTTGCTGGCGGTGCGCGACGGATCGCTGTTGGCCTGGCAGTTCGACGCTTCCAGCGGAAAGGTTTCCGGCGATCCCATCCCGGTTGTCGATAAAGTTGCGTCCGTCGAGATCACCGCGTTGTCCGTATTTTCCGTTTCCGCACAAGGCACGCTGATCTACCAGTTGGGCACAGGCTCGAACGGTGATCGCCACGTGTGGCTGGATGCCACCGGCAAGGAACTTTCTCAGCTCTCGGAACCGACCGTCTACGGCCCCACCCGCATTTCTCCCGACGGCTCGCGGATCGCGACGCCGGTGATCAGCCAGTTCGGCAACTCCCCGCTTTGGATCTGGGACTTGGCCGGCGGGACGCGCAGCATAGTCTCCGCGGCTAGCGAATATGTGGATACTACGTTCTGGTCGGCGGATGGTCGCACTCTTTACTTCGACATCTACAGCGCGGACTCGCACAACGAACTGCACGTGGCGGCGGTGGATGGGTCTCAGCCCGAGCGCGCGCTGATCAAGTCGGACCGCGACGTCATGCCCGAAGATGTGACCAGCGACGGAAAGTGGCTTCTGTACGAAGAGGCCAAGGTGGGAGACCTCACAAATGGCGAGCTGAAAGCCTTTCCGCTCACGCCCGGCCTCGAACCTTTTAAGGTGCTGGAACCGGTGGACGACCTGGGCAACGCCCGTCTCAAGCCGGGATCCAACGACTGGCTCGCCTATCAGTCAAGTCAATCTGGACGCTCTCAGGTCTACCTCACGCGCTTTCCTCATCCGGGCGCCCGGTACCAGGTCTCGAAAGACGGCGGCACGCAGCCGGTGTGGAGCAAGGACGGCAAAACGCTCTACTTCATCGATCCCTACAGAAAACTAACTGCGGTCGAGATTCAAACGTCCGGCGAGACGGTGCAGTTTGGCACGGCCAAACCGTTGTTTACGGCCGGAATTCGTCACTCCATTCCCACAGAGGCGTACGACGTCGCGC
>JBEKUD010000269.1:0-7727 GCA_049515395.1 Candidatus Sulfotelmatobacter sp.
GTGGCGCACTGATTCTGAATCAGAGTGTCAGCGCTGCGGGAGAAGGCAAAATCAGCGGTACGGTTAAGCTCGACGGCACGGCTCCCCATATGAAGGGCATCGACATGTCGAAGGATCCTTATTGTGTCAAGGCGAACTCGGGTTCGCCCGTCCACCTGGAAAATGTTGTCGTCGGTTCCGGCGGTGGATTAGAGCATGTGGTGCTGTACATTTCCGAAGGCTTGACCGGGGGCGCGTTGACAGCGGTGCCGTCGGAGGAGCCGGTATTCGACCAAAAGAATTGCATGTATACGCCGCATGTGCTGGCCATGGACGTGAATCAGAAGTTCAAGGTTACAACCAGCGACCAGACCACCCACAACATCCACCCCAATCCCAATCCGATGACCGGAAACATTCCCTGGAACCAGTCGCAACCGCCCGCGGCAGCGCCCGTTGAAAAGAGCTGGAAAGCAACGGAATGGATTCCGGTGCAGTGCAACATTCATCCCTGGATGCACGGTTGGTTCGCCGTGGTCAAAGGCCCGTACGCGACCACCGATTCGAGCGGTGCCTACACCAT
The DNA here is from genome assembly GCA_049515395.1 of Candidatus Sulfotelmatobacter sp. Classification (GTDB taxonomy): domain Bacteria; phylum Acidobacteriota; class Terriglobia; order Terriglobales; family Acidobacteriaceae; genus Sulfotelmatobacter. The sequence goes on from JBEKUD010000269.1 coordinate 563, forward strand.
CAACGATGTGCCGCCCGGGAGCTACACGGTCACCGCATGGCAGGAAGACTTAGGCACGCAGACGCAAAAGCTGACCGTTGCCGCAGGCGCTGCGGGATCTGCGAATTTCACCTTCAAGGCGAAATAACCAGTTCTAATTTCAGCGCCGCAGAGGTGGCATCAATCCACGAATCGCCGCAGTTAACCCTGCGGCGATTTGACAATGCGCCGGATCCAGTCGGCAAAGGCGGGGAGTATGGCGAAAGTCTTCGCGGTAGTCATTGTGCTGATCGCAATTGCTTCGGCAATTCCCATTTTCCTGCACACCTGGCCGTTGCCACCGGATATCTCCGTCCACGGCCATCTCATTGATGAGCAGTTCGTCGACACGATGGCGGAGGCTGGAATCTCTTTCCTCGCCTCCCAAATTCTGCTGGCCTTCTTTATCTTTAAATTTTCCAGTCCGCAGCCCGGCGACAAGATTAAGAGCTTCCCCGGGGGCGCTGCGGGGTTGGTGATCGCGGCCTTTCTGTTGGTCGGCACGGAGTGCTTGGCTTTGGGTGTGTTCGGGGTAAAGGCGTGGGCCAGCGTATACCTGACAGCGCCGTCGGCCGATGCCATGCCCGTCCAGGTGCAGGCGGGACAGTTCGCATTTTATTTCCGTTACCCGGGTCCGGATGGTAAGTTCGGCCCCCTCCACCCCGACCAGATCAACGAAGCCAATGCGAACTTCTTTGGTATCGATACCACTCACGACCAGGACTCGAAAGACGACATCGTGACGGCGGAAATGGCGATCCCGGTGAACAAGGAAATTCACTTGTTGATGCACTCCAAGGACGTCGGGCACTCCTTCTATGTTCCGGAGTTGCGCGTCCAGCAGGATTTCGTGCCCGGACTCGACGTCACGATTCATTTCACCGCGACCAAAATCGGCAAGTACGAAATCGTCTGTACGCAGCTTTGCGGCCTCGGGCATTACAACATGAAGGCCTATCTCGAAGTGAAGTCTCCGGAAGACTACGATGCCTGGATCAAACAGCAGGCCGCATTGCAATAGAGCTGGGATGCGGTGGCTTCCCAGGGCCCAGTTCTTCGTGAGCCCGTAGAGCGATGGAGCGATGGAGCGATGAAGCGATGAAGCGATTCGTTTTGCCCGGGCGTGGCTTCCAGCCCCTGCCAGATTTAGACGAACATCTCGTTTGAGGTGAGCACAATGCACGATAGGTCAGCCCACGCAGCGCAACCTGGAGTTCCGACCAGCTTCCTTCGGAAGCATGTCTTCAGCCTTGACCACAAAGTCATCGGCAAGCAGTATTACGCGCTGGCTCTGGTCGCCGCCGTGGTGGGGATGGTCCTTTCCTGGCTCATGCGGATTCACCTCGGCTGGGGTAGCTTCGCGATCCCGGGCTTGCACTTATTATCCAGCACCGGCGCGCCGGGCGACGTGATGACCCCCGAGTATTACCTGCAACTGATGACCATGCACGGCACGATCATGGTCTTCTTTGTGCTCACCACCGCCCCGTTCGCGGCCTTCGGCAACTTCTTCCTGCCCATTCAGACGGGTGCGGAAGATATGCCGTTCCCTCATTTCAACATGATGTCGTTCTGGGTCACGTTTGTCGCCTTCGTGGTGATGGTCGCGGCGTTCTTCGTGCCGGACGGTCCCACCCTCGGGGGCTGGACGCAATATGCCCCCTTGAGCGCGGTGGGAGCGGTCGGCGGCCCCGGCCAAGGTCTAGGCGTGGTTCTCTGGGCAGCTTCGATTGGCATCTTTTGTATCGGCCAGTTGTTGGGTTCGTTGAACTTCATAACCACGACGCTCGACATGCGCTGTAAAGGCATGTCCCTGATGCGGCTTCCGCTCAGCGCCTGGGGCTGGTTCATCACTTCGATCATGGGCTTGACGGCATTCGCGGTGCTGATGCCCGCCTGCATCCTGCTCATTCTCGATCATGTCGCCGGCACCAGCTTTTTCGTCCCCTCCAATCTGGTGATCAATGGCCAGATATTGCCGCATTCTGGCGGATCGACTCTGCTCTGGCAGCATCTGTTCTGGTTCTTCGGGCATCCCGAGGTCTACATCGCGATCGTTCCCGGCATGGGCATCGTTTCCCACATTCTCATCACCAACATGCGCCGGCCCATGCTCAGCCACCGGGTGCTGATTTACTCCATGGGCGCCCTCGCCGTTCTCAGTTACATGGTCTACGGCCATCACATGTTCGTCAGCGGAATGAATCCAGTTTCCGCGATTGCCTTTTCCTTCCCTACGCTGGTCATCACCATTCCGTCGACGATCGTCGTCTTGATCTGGCTGGGCAGCCTGTATGGCTCCAAGTTGCGGATCAACTCGGCCTCACTGTTCGCGCTGGGCTTCATTTCGATGTTCATCAGCGGCGGCGTCAGCGGATTTTTCCTGGCCCAGCCTTCTCTGGACATCATGTTGCACGCCACCTATTTCGTGGTGGGCCACTTCCACCTGGTGATGGGCGTCGCCGCCATGTTCGGCATCTTCGCGGGAACTTACTTCTGGTTCCCCAAGATGACCGGCCGCATGATGAACGAGACCCTGGGCAAGGCCCACTTCATCCTCAGCTTCATCGGCGCCTATTGCGTCTTTATGCCATTCCACTACCTGGGCATGGCCGGCAATGTTCGCCGCTATCAGGCCTTCACCGACGATTACCTCATCCCCCTGATTCCGGTTCACAAGTTCATTACGGTCTCCGCCATCCTCACCGGATTGGCCCAGCTCATCTTCGTCTACAACTTGATCTATAGCCGCTTCCAAGGCCCCCGGGCTCCCAACGACAACCCCTGGGAAGGCACATCGCTGGAGTGGAGCACGGCCACGCCGCCGCCGCACAACAATTTTGGCGACCAGATGCCCGTGGTTTATCACGATCCTTATCAATACAGCGTCGAGGGTGCGAGCGCCGATTACATCCTGCAAACCTCGCCGGAGAAACTTACCAACCCGCAGGAAGAGAAATAGTCTTCGAACCAGGCAACCCAGGGCAGGCCGTACAGAATTGGAGAGTTAGCAGTATGGCAACGACCGTTCCCGAACCGCCGAAAATTGATCTCGAGCCTTTACCCAGCGACGGTTCCGGCAAGGGTGGCTGGGGCAATCTGGTTCCCGCCGGCGGAGAGTTGCGGCGGGTCAAGCCATCCTCTCCGCCTCCGGCGAGCACGGGCATCTGGGTAGGCCTGGCGGCCATCACCATGACCTTTGCCGCCTTCACCAGCGCTTTGATCGTGCGCCAGGGGGCGTCACCGGATTGGCAGCACTTCCCTTTGCCGCCCATCCTCTACCTGGATTCGCTGGTCATTATTGCCAGCAGCCTCACGCTGGAAATCGCACGCCGACAGATTGCAAGGTTCATGGTCGCCGAAAAGACTCGGGCAGCAGCGCCGGCTCGCTGGCTTTCCATTACGCTGTGTCTGGGACTTCTCTTCGTTGCCGGCCAGACGTTCGCCTGGCTGCAACTCAGATCCGCAGGATTCGGACTCGCTTCCAATATCAGCTACTCCTTCTTTTATGTGTTGACGGTCGCTCATGCGACGCATCTGCTGGGAGGACTCGGCGGTCTCGTCCGCGTGCTCGGGAAACTGAATCACTCCGTCCTGCGACGGAGCACTCTGGAGGCTACTTCTCTCTACTGGCACTTCATGGGTGCGCTGTGGCTGTATCTGCTTTTGCTGCTTTGGATGAAGCTCTAACCTAGTCAACGGTAGGAGGCAACGTGAGCCAAGCCGATGTAACGATGCACGGGCATCCGCCCGCCGGGGCCATGGCCGAGCCCGCATTCTCGGTCCCCGCCAAAAAGATGGCGATGTGGTTGTTTATCATCGCCGACACCGCGACTTTTGCGGGTTGCCTGGTCGCCTACGGGTTCATTCGCAATGCCACTCCCGATTGGCCGCGGCCCTTCCATAGCATCATCAACGTAGCGCTGATGACCTTCATCCTCCTGACCAGTAGCCTGACCATGCTGATCGCGGTGCGGTCGGCACAGCGGAACGACAAAGCCGGAGCTTTTCGCTGGATGATCGTTACGGCTGTTCTCGGAGCCCTGTTCGCCGTCCTGCACATTCGGGAATGGCGGGGAATGATATCGGAAGGAGCGACGCTCTTCCATAATCCCTGGGGCACGCCCCTATTCAGCTCGACCTTCTTTAGTATTACGGGCCTGCATTTGTTGCACGTGACCGGCGGCGTAATCGCGCTGATCGCGGTGGGGGTCCGCTACCAGGGCGGCCGCTACCAAGCCGATGACCTCGAAGTCACCGGCCTCTACTGGCACTTCGTGGATCTGGTCTGGATGTTCGTGGTGCCGCTGGTTTATCTCATGAATTTGAGTCACTAAGATTCGAGAATAAAGAAGGAAAGAGGCGGGAGGAGCTATGGCTGCAGCCGAAGACAAAAACGGTGGAATCGGAAAAGACGTGGCAGTCTACGTTTGCCTGCTGCTTCTGGCCGGGATACAGTTCGTGATTGCCTACCAGGATATCAGCCCATCGCAGATGTTCGTACGCATGCTGTCGGTGGCCATCCTCGAGGGCGGGCTGGCCCTTCTGTTTTTCATGCACTTGTCGGAGAATCGCGGCCTCCTGTGGTTCGTCGGAATTTTTACCGTTGCCGTGATCCTCGGTATGCAATATGGATGGACCGACAGCTATCGGCTGATCGACGGAGTGCCCTGGGCGAGATAGTTTAGGAGTAGCCATGAACCGTTCGAAATCGATCGGGATATTAGCTTTCGCCTGCGCGGGATTATTCCTCGTGCTAACCCCAACGCCGGCCCTGGCACAAAGTTGTGCGCTCTGCTACACCCAGGCCGCGTCCTCCGGCTCGCGCATGATTCAGGCGTTAAAAAGCGGCATCCTCGTCCTGATTGCTCCTCCCACGCTGATGTCGGTCGGGCTAATCTTCGTCTGCTATCGCAAGCGCAATCAAACGCGACGACGATGTTGGTGAATCCGGCCAAGAGTGGTAACAGACGAGCCACATATGACAAATTCGACCTTTCCACAAATGCTCTCTTCCAAGCTCCGAGACTATTGCACTCTCACCAAGCCCGAAGTGAACCTGTTGATCTTAATGACCACCTCAGCTGGTTACTATCTGGCAAGCCATGGTCCTTTGAACACAGGCAGGTTGATCAGCACCCTCGTCGGTACGCTTCTGGTCGCCAGCGGAACTGCAACGCTAAACCAAGGGATGGAACGCGTCTGGGACGGTAAGATGCGGCGCACCGCCTCCCGTCCGCTACCTTCGGGAAAAGTAAGGGCTCGTGAGGCATTCGTGTTCGGGACGCTGTTTGCTGATTTCTGGTCCGTCTTTCCTGGTATTCGTTACTTCCGTCCGCCTAAACAGGTCTGCATAACAAGAGATTTCCCTGCAAGTCGTCAAGCGTGGGTGGCAGCGAGGCACGCCATCGCTTTGTGACCTAAATCACCTTACAAAGTATCCGTAGTCACAGCCAAATGTGCGTGTGGACCAGACACTACGACATCGCTCAGATGACAATCAGCGCTTTTTCGGGGAGAACAGAATAATGAGGTCCCAGATAAGAAAAGTGTCGGTTTCTTGGCTTGTGGCAGTACCTTTTATGGGTTTGCTGTTTCTTGCCGCATTGAATCCGCCCAACGTATTGGCGGTTCCAAGCTATGCGCGCCAGACGGGCCTGGCGTGCAGTGGCTGCCACTACACGCCTCCGGAACTCAACCCCGCCGGACGTAAATTCAAACTGACTGGCTACGTCGATCGAGGAGACGACACCAAGACCGTAACAGCAGAGGAAAGCAAGAAGCGCGCTGCCCTCAACCTGCTCGCGTCACTGCCGCTGTCCATCATGCTGGAGACTTCGTTTACCTCGCTCAAGACGGCGCAGCCGCAAACCCAGAACGGCAACTTCGAGTTCCCTCAGGATATTTCCCTGTTCCTTTCGGGCGCATGGACGAGCCGCGTGGGAAGCTTTCTACAGGTGACGTACGACACGCAGGACGACCACTTCACCAGCGACAACACGGATATCCGCTTCGCGGACAAGACGAAGTTGGGCGGCAAGGAACTGGTTTACGGCATCGATCTCAATAACAATCCCACCGTCGAGGATCTTTGGAACAGCACGCCAGCGTGGGGCTACCCGTGGATCGCAAGCGACAACGCTCCTACTCCCAACGCCAATCCTTTCATCAACGGCGGTTTGGCCCAGGACGTAGCTGGACTCGGCGTGTTTGGCATGTGGAACGACCATCTCTATCTGGACGCGGCCATCTATCGCTCTGAGCACGTGGGGGGACCGCAGCCGAACCCAGGCGTGAGCGCGCCAGGTGTGGGTGCGGGCTTCAATATCCGCGGCGTCGCTCCGTACTGGCGCCTGGCGTGGCAGGAGTTAACAGGAAAGACGCAGTATGAAATCGGAACTTATGGTATGCACCTGCGTTCGACCCCCAATGAGATCACCGATCCCACCGGGGCCAGCATTCCGACGGATTCGTACACGGACTGGGCAATCGACACGCAAATCGACCGCACCATCATCAGAACGGACGTGCTTTCATTCCGGGCTACGTACATCCGGGAAAACAATGATCTGCTGAGCCTGCTGTTTCAGGGGGGTGGTCCGGGGAGTCCGACTCCGCTGGTATCGCAAGGTTCGCACCATTTGAACACGGTCATGGCAAATGCCGAATATCACATCGGCAACAAGTACACGGGCACGTTCGGCTGGTTCAATACAACCGGGACATCTGATCTCGTATTTTATCCGTCGGGGACTGCCGTGACCGGCAATTTCAATGGCGACCCGAGAAGCGCGGGATACATTTTGAACCTCTCTTACTGGCCGTGGCAAAACCTGCAACTCGCCGCGCAATACACCGGCTATACACGCTTCAATGGTGCAGCGACGAATTATGATGGCTTCGGCCGCAACGCGAGCGCCAACAATACGCTCTATCTCGACGCCAGGATCTTTTTCTAAAGATAATTACCTTTCAGTGCAGAGGGTTTTCATAGTAGCAAGTGGGCCGTTGTTCGTAACGATTTCAGTCGGAGTAGGGATCACGATTGCTCATGACCCCTCCACGGATCCGGACGAGCGGGTTTCCCGCATCCGGCTCTTGCCTTAGGTGACAACGCCCATGCGGCGCAAAGGATAGGGATGACAGA
>JBEKUD010000270.1:0-5465 GCA_049515395.1 Candidatus Sulfotelmatobacter sp.
ATCGTGCTCCCACGAAGACGGCTTGTGACAGTCGATGTCCTCAGGAATCACGTTGAAGTCGCCGCCTATTAGCGTCGGCACATCGTCCTGCTTCCATCTAATCATTTGCTGAGTCAGTCGATCCATCCAAGCTAACTTGTACGCAAACTTGTCACTCCCTACCGGATTGCCATTGGGAAGATAAATATTGACGATGCGGATGTCCTTGATGATTACCTCCAAGAACCGCGCATGACTGTCGGAATCGTCTCCGACGAGAGCCTCAGCAATCGTCTTCATCGGATGTCGCGACAGAATGGCAACCCCGTTATACGCCTTCTGCGTCACCGCGACACTCTCATATCCGAGCGACTTGAAGGCTTCGAACGGGAACTCCGTCCCCTTCAATTCTTGCAGCAACAACACATCCGGTTCGCGAAGTTTCAGCCATGCCGTGACATGGGTTAGCCGAGAGCGAACAGAATTCAAATTCCAGCTAGCGACCTTAAACATCAATCCCCATTTCTAACCTTATTGTCGGAAAACTCGTTAGTGAGCTTGATAGATGAAGGCAGCCAAGGCTTCTGTCAGTCCGCATACCAGTCGGAGTACGGCGACCAGCGGAGCAGCAGTGCTTGGCGGTCGCTGGCCGACGACGAATCGCGGGACGTGATCCCGTGGGTTTGAAGCCTTCGCCCCGAAGTCTGACAACCTGACAAGCAACTCGCGGCCTCAAGGTCTGACAGCAGCAAAACGCAGGCGAGTGTAATCCGCTGTCCACTTCCCGTTTGCATCGCTGAGAACAGGCTTGAGCAGCGCGGTAACTTCATCGAGAAAGCCGCCGCGCTCCTCACACGGCAACGCAGCCGAGAACGGATTGGCGAATGTGTCCAGCCACCCGCGCATTCCGGTTGGCAGCGGGGTGGGGCGCGGAATCAGTTGTACACTTTGCGGCACAAAACCAGCCCGCCGCAGCCGCAGTTCATAATCTTCGATTGTCGGGAAATACCACGGAATCCACGAAGCTGCGTCTCGGACGCCCCGGCGCTCCAGCGTGGCCACTAACGCCACGGTAATAGCGCCTACGCACGCATGCCCGCCCAACTCGCCCACGAATCTTCCTCCGATCCTCAAGGCGCGGAATGCACCTGCAATCGGCGCGTCCGGATCGTCCTTGATCCAGTGCAGGACGGCATTGGAAAAGACAGCGTCGAATTCGTTCTCAAAGACCAGCGCACGGCCATCCATTACCCTCGCGTCGAGGCCGCGGCGAAGAGCGGCTGCGATCATGTCCGGAGAATTGTCGATACCCACCACCTGCGCATCCAACGCAACCAGCTTTTGGGTCAATGCTCCGTCGCCGCAACCCAAATCGAGGATGCGTTCGCCCGATTGGGGCTGGAGCAAATCCAGTACAGGTTGCCCGAGCGCAGGCACGAAATGGGCATTATCTGCATAGGCAGCCGCATTCCAATGCTGGGAGGATGTTGATGGAGAAGGGATAGCCATCTCGTTGACAGGATATCCGATTTGGGAAAGTGATGGCTCGGCAAACCTAGTAGAGATGCAGCCATTGTGACAGTCGAGATCGGGCCGCACGCAAATTATCGCGGATTGAATGGCACTTCGACTTCTTGGCATTGCTACGTGGGAGATAATGGCCCGATATATGTTCAGAACGAAATTCAAGGATCAAATCGTCGCGGAGTTCCTGCCGCCATCGCGTCCCTGCAAAGCTCAAAAGCTGATCATCCTCTGCGACGGGATGCCTTCGATTCCTCGCAAACAACCGTTGTCTGAATTCTTAGCCGCGAAGGGCTTTTGGATCATCTACCCGCGTTATCGCGGGGCGTGGGAGAGCGCCGGGGAATTTCTGGAGAAGTCGCCGCACGAGGACATCCTCGACATCATCGATGATCTGCCCAAAGAAATCGAAGAAATTGCGTTTGGTCAGCGATTCCGGCTGGCACCAGATCAAATCTTTGTCATCGGCGGGAGTTTCGGTGGTGCGGCGGCGATCCTGTTATCGCTTGATCCGCGAGTGAAGCGAGTCGTCGCGAATTGCCCAGTCGTGGACTGGAGCATTCTGGATAAGGCTGAGAAATCGGAGACCTCGAAGGCCAACTACGCCGACTACATTCGCCAAGCCTTCGGGAATGCATATCGGCTCTCTAATGCCAATTGGCATAAGCTCCGCAGCGGCACCTTCTACAACCCGTGGCACCACAGAAACGAAATTGATGGTTCCAAGGTGATGATGTTCCATGCCAAAGATGACCCGAACGTGCCCTACCGCAGAACCAAGAAATTTGCTGAGATCACAGGCACAAAACTCAAGACGCTCCAGCGCGGCGGGCACATCAGCACCGACTACGTCACCAGAAAATATTGGGCGGACATCAAGAAGTTCTTCGATTCGGTTTGACTTTAAGCACGAGTTGACCACCAGAGTAGCGCAATAAACAAAATCTGCATCGGAGCCCGCAACCAAAGCGGGGTTGGCGGTTTGCCTCGCAGTGTGACGCCGCGCTGTGCCGCATTTACATTGGCGATGAACATCCCGACGAGGAGCGCAATGAGACAAATGCCCGCAAGCCTGCGAAATTGCGGGAGCACCAATCCCGCCGCTCCGAGAAGTTCCAAAACACCAGTGACGTACACGATCAGCAGGGGACGCGGAAAAGATGACGGGATCATCTGTGCTAGATCATGTTTCATCTTGTTGAAATGAGCAGTTGCAGTGAAGACGAACATCACGGCCAAGGCGTACAGATCGGAATGCTGCCACGAGGCAAGAGCGTGTACCCCAGCCGCTCCAACGGCTCGAAAGGCGAGCCACGACACCAGCAATACGATGAGAACGAGCATAGGAAAGCCGAATCCAAACCGTGACCCAAAAGAACCTTACAAACGCCGAACTCTTATCCCCCTAGCCAGCCAACAAAACCTCGAACGACCCCGTCTTGTCGCGCATCAGGCCGATGGCTGCGAGGAGCCGCCCAAGCTCAATGATTGGCCGGAACATCCAGTACTTCCGCCGAATGGCAGTCATGGCGCGTTCGTGTTCGCTACGGTCGGTGAGGAATCGTGCTGTGCCTTCGAACGTCTCCCCGCCGATTGACAGTTTGACCTGCGGTATCTTCTGCACATTGCACACCCATTGCCGCTTCACGTTCGCTGTCCCGATGTACAGCCTGTCGCCATCCAGAACGAACCAGATCGTAACTTTGTGCGGCTTCCCGGTTTTGCGCCCGTAATGGGTCAGCCTCGTCGTCTGCTTTCCGGCTACCTGCCTCAGTCGCGCAAGTTCGGTCGATTCCATAAGCTCTCGCTTCAACCTTCAACATGAATCAGCAATTACCCCTAAACGTCCCTAAGTTGTGACTCTGTCAGGCCGAAGTAGTGCCCCCGGTTCGTATGAGAGTCTGGCGAATTTGATGACGCACTTCGGCCTCGCTTGAGCAGACCGCCTCAATATTCTTCCGCAATCGAGTCGTCAATATTCAAAGCTTTGAGAGCGGCTGCCTTCGCTTTCTCCATCATTTCGGAAGGTGCCCTGAGGCCATATTCCCCCGTACCCATCAAGACAGAACAGAGAGCCAATCCCGAGTAAGTCAGAGCCGATTGTGAATCAATCTCGAGCGCGCGTTGGAAGTGTCCCACGGCTTTCCGGAAATCGTCATCTCAGGCCTTAATGACTATTTATATGATAGACATACTGGTAATGTAACACTGGGTTAACATTAGCGGTGGCGTTCGGGGCTGTCAAGCAGATTTTCCGGGTCATTATGCGTAGCACGTTTTTTTCATTCAGCCATAGGCGGTTCAACTAAGTTTCCCTGCTTTCAGCAGTGTTGAGGCTACTGCTGTCACGTCCAGCGCGACGAAGACGCTGGCCTCTTTATCGCCAAAGTTGATTTCGGTTGTTCCGCTTCCGTAATCGCTAACGTGGTTTATGCGATCGGAGTTGACGAAAGTTTCCCTGCCGTTGATATCCTCAAACCTAACCAGCTTCATGTGATCCTCCTCAGTTGCACGTGTCATTCCCCTCTCCCATTCCTGTCGGTATTCAAGTCCAGCTGCCTTGGAACTGCCACCGTCTTTAACATTGAGGTTTTCACGAATTCAGAACATAAATTCCCAGCCCAACGAATACCAACGGCACAGCCCAATGGCCCCACCGATCCACTGCACGCAGAATGAGCGAATGGTTTCCGAGCCATCTGCCTGCGAGACACCACAGTGCAACCAGCGTGGCATACGCGATCAGGATCAGCCACAGCTTCGCTCGGCCGATGACGAAGAACGGCACGTATAGGCTGATGTTGTCTGCCCCGTTCGACAAAGTCAGCAGAGCGATGGACGCGACGCTCTCCGTGGTGGTGCGAGGCTCCTCTGCATCGGTTCGGCGTGCCCGTAACAGGTGCTTGATACCTATCGCGAGCGGCAGCACCCCGAGAAAATGAATCCAGCGATGCGGTATTGCAAGAGCGCCCCAGACGCCGATCAGACTAAGGCCAACGATGGCGGCAAACCCAACGTACTGACCTGCTACGATTCGCCGGGTCGGAATCCGCCGGGCAAAGAAGAACGTCAGCAGAAAGGCATCATCAATGTTCGTGGCGCCGAAGGTCGCGACGCCTGGAGACAGAACCCCGAGATATCGATTCACAAAGGACGCTATCTTTCCTTGGAACTTGGCGAGAAAATGAAGTTACCCTGGGGCTCATGCTCCCGCCGGTAGTTTTCTGCCCGCGTGCTCAACGGTCGCGAGCGTTGCTAACCGACTCCAGAAACCTTCGCGCGAGTTCGCCAATTCGATCAGGCTGCCGCCGCCGGATGGCCTCTCTCGGGATCAACTCCCCGCCAACGCCCAGCGCAACTGCCCCGGCGGCAATGAAGCTGAATGCGGTCCGCTGATTCACTCCGCCGGCGGCAATCATCGGAATGTAGGGAAACATCGCCTTAAGATCCTTGATGTAACTGTCGCCTCCGATGTGACCGCACGGCACAATTTTGACGAAATCCGGACCCAGTTTCCACGCGGTGATGATGCCGGTCGGTGTGAGGGTTCCGGGGATCACGACGACGTTCTGCTGCACGGCGAACGTCACGGTCTCCGGATCAAGGCCGTCGCTGGAAAGGAACCTAGCCCCCGCATCGAGGCAGCGACGCGCAGTCTCGACATCGTGGACGCTTCCGGCGCCGACAATCACGTCGGGGGCGTGTTGCACAACGTGAGAAATTACTTTGATAGCTTCTGGTACGGTCAAGGTGACTTCGAGAATCGGAATCCCCCCGCGGGCGACCGCCTCGGCAGCGAAAAGGGCGTCCTCCGTCGTCGACACGCGAATAGAGGGAATTATCCCGAGTTCTTCGATCCGGCTCCGTACGTCTTGCTTGTTCAAAGATCCGGCTCCTTCGGCGACCGGTCTAATGTTCGCCTTATGGACTTTCAAATTAAAATGGGCACACAAAACCTTGCT
>JBEKUD010000271.1:0-6579 GCA_049515395.1 Candidatus Sulfotelmatobacter sp.
AGGAGAACGTCATCCGCAGAGCCGCAGCCGTGGCCGAATGCAAACACCCGCGGAAGTAGTGTTGCGCCTGCTGTTGTTGAAGCACATCCGGAACTGGAGTTACGACGTGCTGGAGCGAGAGGTGCGGGCCAATCTGGTGTATCGCGCCTTTACTCGGATCGGGGATGAAAAAGTGCCGGACGCCAAGACGCTGGCGCGGCTGGGGCAGTTGATCGAGCCGAAAGTCATAGAGCAATTGCACCAGCGGGTGGTGGAGGTGGCGCAAGAGCGAGGGGTGACCCAGGGACGGAAGATGCGGGTAGATACGACGGTGGTGGAAAGCAACATTCATTATCCGACCGACAGCAGCTTGCTGGGGGACGGCACGCGGGTGCTGACGCGCACCATGAAGAAGATCGAGTCCAAATCCGGAGGTCTGAAACGCAAGGTGCGAGATCGCATGCGCAGCATAGGCAAGCGAGTGCTGGCGATTGCCTTATCGACCCGGCTGCTGGGGCCGCCGGGAGAAGAACGGCGAAAGCGGCAGTACCGAGAGCTCCTCAGCTTGACACGAAAAGTGAGGAATCAGGCGAAGAGGGTGTTGCAAGAAGTGCAAGAGGCTCCGCGCCAGCGTCGTGCCCCACTGGAAGGTCTGGCGCACTCGCTCGAGACCATGATCGGCCGGGTTCGGCAAGTAGTGAAACAGACGCGCATACGGATTTTCGCAGGAGACACGAAGTCACCGGAAAAGATCGTGAGTGTGTTCGAGCCGCACACGGAAATTATTCGCAAAGGGAAAGCGAGCAAGCCCAACGAGTTTGGCAAGCTGGTCAAGATCCAGGAAGCGGAAAACCAAATCGTAACCCACTTTGAGGTGTATGCCGAGCGCCCTGCGGATTCGACTCTATGGCTGTCGTCGATCGAGGTGCACCAACAGAGATTGGGACGAATCCCGCGCCTGGTGGCCGCCGATGCGGGATTTTATTCGCGCGCGAACGAGAAGGCGGGACAAGCACTGGGGGTACGGTGGATGTCGGTGCCCAATCAGAAAACCACAAGTAGCGAACGGAAACTTCTTCAGCACCAGCGTTGGTTTCGCAGAGGGCAAAAGTGGCGAACCGGTTCGGAGGGCCGAATCAGTGTGCTCAAACGAAGACACGGGTTGCGTCGTTGCCTATATCCCGGCCTGGACGGCATGCGACGATGGGTAGGGCTGGGCGTGATTGCCGACAACATCATCCAGATGGGGTGCTATCTTGCGCGACAGAGCACCTAAGTCGGTACAGTCCACTCGCACAGTCCACTCGCCTGCGCTCGAGAATGGACGAGCGCAAAATCACCACCCAAGACCATATCCGCTGCACATGATGTTAGCCGGCCTACGTCAGAAAGCGCATTTTTGCGACGGAAAGTAGTTAGTGTTGCAATTCACGCGCGAGGGAGTGAACCGAGGGGAGCGGACTCTGTACACAACCCTCTCCGAATCTCGCGCCGACCTGAACCACTCCGCCAGTTTCCATGGGATTTCGCCGGAAAATTTCGAGATCGTTGAATTGTTGCCCCCTGAAGGCGACTTGCTTCCAGCCCAGCAATACGCGGTCTTTCATCCCAGCCGAAGGGGAACTTAACGCTCGCATGCAGCGCATCGTCAAAGAAATTCAGCGGGTTCGTCCGGACCGGCTGGTTATTGAAGCGCTGAGCGAATTGCGCATGTTGACAAAAGGTCCGCTGCGCTACGGGCGGCAGATTTTGTCGCTGCGGGCCCTAGCTATAGCTAGCTCCGATCAACGTGGACATGGTGCTTCTGCGGAAAGAAGGCAAGCCGCTCCCATGCTGGAGGAAACGCGGAAGCTGAATCGATCATGCCGTCTCCAGCATTTGCACCATGTCGTACCTTCTGCATCCCCCCTTGCTTGATGAAGCGGGCTTTGAAGCAGCCGCGCACTGGTTCATCGACGGCTTCGCCAAGCGGACTGCCATGGCCGTCAACACAAATTTCCTGCATCCCGGCTCTCTTCCGGTAAAAGCTCCACGCATGCCGCAGGTTCGGGTACTCGCGCGGTTCGGTGCGCTGCAGGACGGGTTGACGAACGCACATCGCCACTCCGCCAGCCCAAGTGTGGAGGTTCCGTTTGAGCAGCTTCCGGATCACGCCATCCCCCAAATCCAGGATTTTGGCCGGAAATTTCCACAAGCCGTCATGGACCGCTTTCAACGTACTGGAGCCGGTTCGGGCGTGGGACTGGCTGGCATTCGCGAACCAGTAACGGAACTCGGGGGTGACTTTACGATCTCTTCCACCACAGCCGGTACCTCCATCCCGCTCTCCATGGATAGGAACAGACCGGAAGCCGATCCCGTCGCCGAAACGGAGGAGTTCCGAACTTCCGGAACTCACTCCATACCCCAATCATGAACGCCATGCTGAACGAGATCATTCCAGCGCGATTACGTGATTACGCCAAGGTCTGCACCTCCACCGACAGCACGGCCGGAAGATCCCGAACAATCGGGGCCCAGCTATCTCCCGCGTCCGCCGAGGCGTAGACCTGTCCGCCGCTGGTGCCGAAATACACTCCGCATTTATCGAGTGAATCTACGGCCATGGCGTCACGCAGCACGTTGACGTAGCAGTTGCTTTGCGGCAATCCCTTGGTCAATGGCTCCCACTCATTTCCTCCGGTACGGCTGCGGAAGACGCGCAGCTTGCCCTCGGGAACAAAGTGCTCCGAGTCGCTCTTGATGGGAACAACATAGATCGTCTCCGGCTCATGCGCGTGCACGTCGATGACGAATCCAAAATCAGTCGGCAGATTTCCGCTGACCTCCTGCCAGGAATCGCCGGCATTGTCGCTGCGCATCACGTCCCAATGCTTCTGCATAAACAGAACGCCCGGCCGCGAGCGATGCATGGCTACGTGGTGAACGCAGTGCCCGATCTCCGCATCGGGGTCAGGGATATATTGGGATCGCAGCCCACGATTGATCGGCTTCCACGTCTTGCCCCGGTCGTCGCTGCGGAATGCCCCCGCAGCCGAGATGGCAATAAAGATTCGGTCAGGGTTGCCGGGATCGAGAATGATCGTGTGCAGGCACATCCCACCCGCGCCGGGCTGCCATTTGGGACCTGTGCCATGGCCGCGAAGTCCAGAGAGCTCCTGCCAGTTCTGCCCTCCGTCGGTTGAGCGGAAGAGGGCGGCGTCTTCAACTCCGGCGTAAACGGTATCACGATCGGTAAGAGACGGTTCGAGATGCCACACGCGCTTGAATTCCCACGGATGCTGGGTGCCGTCGTAGAACTGGTGCGTGGTGAGCGGCTTGCCGGTTTCGGCAGACACGTCGTAGACGAACTTGTTGCTCGCGGCCTTCGGAGGACCCGGCGCCGGCGGTTCTCCGGGTGGCATTCCGGGCTGGTGCCAGCTCTTGCCGCCATCCTCAGAACGCTGAATCACTTGCCCGAACCAGCCGCTGGACTGCGACGCATATAGGCGATTCGGATCAGCAGGCGATCCCTTTACGTGATACATCTCCCACCCCGCAAAGTGCGGCCCCCTGACCTCCCACTTGTCACGCTTGCCGTCCGCCGTCAGGACAAACGCTCCCTTGCGTGTGCCGACGAGAACTCGAACTTTGCTCATTGCGTCACTCCTCCTTTGTGATTTTAACGTTCATGGTTCGACCGGTGACCTGGTCTTCAACTCCGGCCCAGTGCAGCGCTTCCTGCCGATCAGCGAATGCCCGCATCTGGACCAACTCGCCATTGCTGAATGTATAGACGTCCGCAAGGCTGACATCCTGCCAAGTATCACTGCCCTTGGTTCGAAACCGGGCGCGAACCAACACGACGATTCGATTGTTCGCGGCGATAAACTGCTCCGGTTCGCTGCTGCCCTCGGCCCAAGGCGCCCGGGACTGGGCCAGATAGTGTCTCACAGCTTCTCGTCCATGGTACGTGCCGCCGCCGGGAAACGCCGCCGGCTCAGTCCATTCAATGTGCACATCGAGTGGTTCTACTGCGGCGTCCATATCGCCACGATTGAATGCCGCGTATGCCCCGCGTAGAGTGGCGATCACCCGGTCCAGTTCTGGCGTCCCTGCGCTCGCTTCCGTGGCGTATTGTTCCACCAGTTGCGCCACGGTCCCGGGTTGTTCATCGGCTACGTAGTGCACACTGTCTTTGATGACCTCGGTCTTGACGTTCGAGCAGCCGTGTTCGCGCAAGGCCTGGGCGGTGCTGGGAATGTACGGGTTGAACGGCGACTTTTCTCCGGCGGCCAGAAGAAGCGGCACGTTCGTTCGGGTGCGCAGGGCCGCATTGAACTTTGCGTCCTCCGGGAAGGCGCGGTAGAACTCAAAGATCGAGTGCAGTTTTTCCACGGACGCGTACGATTCTGCATAGTGGGCTATGTCAGCGTCGCTAAAGTTAGGGCCGCTGAGAAAGTAGCGGAAATAAATTGCTTGCCGCCCGGCAACCAGCTTTTCCGGCAGCTCCGGAGTCTGATGAAAACGGATGTGCCAGACTTGGGGCAGAGTTTGAATTTCATCCCACGGTCCGAGACCGGCAAGCGGTACATCGAGAATCATAGCGCCGCGAGTCGTGTCGGGATAGCGGCGGGCGAAGGCATAGGCAACCATCCCGCCGAGATCGTGGCCGACCACGTAGACGCGCTCGAGGTGGAGCTGGGCCGCAAGCTGTCGAATATCTTCCGCCATGTTGGCCGCATCGTAGCCCCCGGGAGTCGCCTCCGAGCCGCCCATACCGCGCAAGTCGACCGCCACCACGGTAAACTTCTTCGCCAAACGTGGTATGACCTGGTGGAACTCATACCAATCTTCAGGAAAGCCATGCAGCAGAATGACGGCGGGACCCGTTCCTCCACGAACATAGTGCAGCGTCGTTCCGTTCACTTTTGCGTAGTCGGAAGAAAAACCGCTGCCCAAGCTTGCTACCAGCGGATTCAGCGGTTGCTTTGTCTGGGACTGAGCGAAAATATTCCCGCACCCGGCTAACAGAAAAATGCCAATCTTCATCAGGATCGCTTGAACGGTCATACCACTGCCCATTGCTTCCTCCTGTGGTATCTGCTCTCTCATCAAACTTTCTGGTAGCTCAGTAAAACCACCCCCGATGCAAAAACTCTTGTGGCTCGAAGTTGCAGACGAATTCTCTCCGGGATGCCGGTGAATAAGGGTTTGCCGCCACCCATTAGAATGGGATTGAGAATAACCCGATATTCATCGATCAGCCCCAATGGCAAAAGCGACGATGCGAGCTTGGCGCTGCCCAGGATCACGATGTCTTTCCCAGGCTTTTGCCTCCATCGCGATATTTCTTCCTGAGCATCGTTTCTGATCAGCCTTGAATTATTCCAATCGACTCTCTGCAGCGATTTGGAAAAGACAATTTTGGGAAGACGGTTCATCTTGTCTGCGATTTCATCAGCCGGGGCGGTCGGCCAGTAAGCCGCCATCAGCTTGTAAGTGGCTGGGCCGAAGACCAGGGTGTCGGCATTTACGCAGCATCTCCGTGGCGTATGCATGAAACTCCGCTTCGACGACATGCCAATCTAGTCCTTGGTTCGGCCCTTCGAAGAAGCCATCCAGCGATACGAGATTTGAAACAATTACTTTGCGCATTCTTATCTTTACTCTATGGCAGGAATAGCTTCTTCAAGCTTCTGCCGCCGATGGCCTCGGGCCGCGACTTTAGTCGTCGATCGCCTGGCAGGCCGAGGGTCCAGAAGTCGAGACAAACTTCCGGAGGACTCGGAGGAGTCCAGGCGCGCTCGGTCATCAGGATGCCGACCATGTCCTGCTTCGGATCAGCCCCCCCTCAACTTGGTCGGCGCCAAACGAACAGCTCACGCATCCTTCCTTCCATCCTGGACCGAACATGAAATGATTGATGATCAACGGGCTGCGTCCCGCGAAAAGATCGAAGAGCGTTATCTGCCCCTCCGCTCCATCGAAGACATACTCTTGTTCCACCTTCATCCACGGTAATTCCCGGCGCTGCCTGCTGATTTCGTCGGAAGCGCGAGTAAGTTCCTTTTCTTCTCGATAAGGGGGGCCTGCGCGCCGCTGGCCACTCGGCTCGCGATACGACTTTCGAATGTTCGACTGTGCTGGTTGCCATGTTCATTTCTCCACAGGCTTTGCTGGTTGAGGTTTCCGCGTCATGCGTCTTGCGCGGCGAAGTTTTCGTGCGATGCGTGCGTTCAGTCCTCCGGTCGAGGTGAGGTCCGTCGTTGCTATGCTCACGGGCGCAATGCATGCATGCTGGACACATATCTGCTTCCTCCAGGGAACTTCCTGCGTCACTTCCTGCGTCACACTCCCCTTGTCGCGCAGCAACAGTTCGCTTTCTACGCAGCTTTCTGAACCGCCTTCTCGCAGTTGACCATCCACGGAATGCCGAAGCGGTCAACCAGCATGCCAAATCGCACCGCCCAAAATGTCTCCGCGATTGGCATCGTCACGGTTCCGTTTTCCGCGAGCGCGTGGAATATGCCATCTGCCTCTGCCGGATCGTTGGTCCCGATGTTCAACGAGAAGCCCCCTTGTTTCTTGTAGTGTTCTGGAGGAGCGTCAGACGCCATC
>JBEKUD010000272.1:0-5398 GCA_049515395.1 Candidatus Sulfotelmatobacter sp.
CGTACGACGGATTGCCGGCCCGAATCAAACCACCAACAGGATCCTATCGGAGTCATTTGCCTCTCAGACCGTCGCGCCAGGCGATTACTTCGAGTTCGCCCCGAATGCCGGGAGCATCGAGCAAAACTTGTGAATCGTTAGCGGGTCGTCGCAGTCGATCAACATATGCCCACCCCACTCGCCCACACGCACCACGAAAAACTCGACCTTGAAATTGGCTGGCGCCTTCCACTGGCCAAACACCTCGAGGATTCGCTTCTGGGCATTCTCATACTCGATGGGCGAACCGTGCGGGCGCTCGAACCAGCTGATTACGTATTTCATCTTCTCCTCCGTTTTTGCAAATAGTCTGACCGATCACGGCGAATTCAGTTTACAATTTCGGCGATCGATGTTGGGCGAGCGAGCGCTTCGTTGAGAAACACTTGGCGAATCGGCCGCCGATGCGCCGCATGAAATGGATTCGATGCAGTTTTAGCCGATGAAGAAGCGGCTAACTCCTGGTGACGGGCAAACCTTCCGTAATCCCGTAATGGAAGGGTTGACCACTCGCCCAGAACCCTGGACGATCGCCGATCGCGGCTCATTTTACTGTTTTGCCCGTACAGTCAACGATCTCGAAGTGCGTTACAGTATCATCGAAGCCTGTCAGTACCGCTCGCGCTTCCGGTTCCACCACGGCCTTCTCCGGCTCCTTTCCCGCGAACTTACGGACCGCCTCCATGGACTCCCAGAGGGTCAGTACGACAAGTTCGATTGCACTGTCAACCGTGCGGCGCAGCAAGTATGCTCCGCGATATCCTTCGATTGCTCGAAGCGTCGGGAAAACTTTCTTGGTTGCGTGCCGAACATATTCGCCTGATTTGTCGACGGTCGAGCGCGCCCTCCACATCCGCAAGATCAGGCCCTTATCTTGGGATGAACCACCTGCGCCCACAGCGTTCGACGAGTCACTCAACGTTTTCTTGCCGGCTGGCAATGTATCTGGCTTGAGGGGCGTCGCGGCGTCTTCCCCCGCGACTGTCTTCCATTCCCGCACATGCCAGCGCTTCACTGCGCCGCTCGTCACATAAGGATCAGCCTTGGCAAACCCCTCCGCGACCTCAGGCGAGTCGCCCCTGAACAGTAATACGGCACCGTCCACAGGATTCGCCAGCGCACCGCCCAACACGAGCTCGCCACGTGCACTCGCCTTCCAGGCCTTTTCGAGATGCTCATCCCGAAATTCTGCGCGCCGTGAAACGTAGTCCTCACCAACTTCGTAGAACAAAAGGTAATGCATTAGAGTGTCTCGTTCCTTTCACGTCCTTGTTTCCTGGAAACGCGGTATTCGCTTGGCGTCAGGTGCTCTCGACCCAACCGCGCGTATCTGGTTCGCGGCCCGTCATCACGGCGAGCAGTTTTTCTCGCACAGCGACGCCCACTTTCCGCTGCTCGACTGGCAGTTCAAGAGTTTGATCCTTATATCGTCTGGATTCCGGTGCCGCAGACTGACCAGCATCAGACTGTGCGCGTTCTGGCGGTCAAGGCTCCGGTTAAAACGCAGATGACGCAGGAGCCCGAGTACGGCGATCGGATGATGTATGCCGAGATCCAGAATTCTGCTTCGAACAAAGCAGAGTTCACTCTCGAGGACAAGATCACGCGCCGCGAATACTCGCGGGGCGATTATGCGCACCTCCAGCAAGCAGATCAGAAGCCTAGCGTCGTGTCCGCGCCGATGAGCCGCTTGCGAACAACGCATTTTCGGCCACATCCAGTTCAACTCAATGACCCCCGAGGAGGGCATTCGCAAGGTCGACCTACCTTGCGTACTGAATCTGCCCTGTGCCGTTTTAGGCTCCAGGCAGCACTCGTTAGTACCGAACTTTTCTTGCGCCATGCGAGCCCCGGGTTCAAAACAGGGTCACGACGACTTGGAGGAAAGTGATGCACGCCTGTTAAAACAAGCCGTCGAAAAGCTTGTATGGTTCGGTCAGCAAGTCGGTGTAAGTCCCGAGGAGATGATCTCGCCGCTTGATTCTGGAATTAGCATCCGCGACTTGCTGGCATTTTTTGCCTCGAAAGCTTCAGGAGCCACCTAGAGTCCTATCCGGGCCGTCTAGATATTGGTCCGCGCCCGTGTGAAAACCGAGATGCGCCATACTACTGGAAAGCGCTAGAATGTTTGTTTTCGAGAAAGGAGCACCATGGCTAAGAAGAAAATTGATCCACTCAACAAAAATCACTACGGCGCTGTAACTGCCATGCTCACAGTCTCCGATGTTGCGGCCGCTGCGAGCTTTTATCAAAAGGCTTTTGGTTTTACCAAACGCGGGATCATGAACGGACCCGATGGCAAACCCGTGCACGCCGAGCTGACGCTGCGCGGCGCGACATTGATGCTGGGACCGGAAAATCCCGCCATGGGCAAGCGCACTGCCAAGAGCGTTGGCGCCTCGCCGGCGGGTCTGTTCGTCTACGTGGAAAACGCCGACAAGATCGTCGCCAAGGCCCTCGCCCTCGGAGCCACGGGCCAAGGCCCGGTCACGGACATGTTTTGGGGCGATCGGTGCGGCGTCGTCGTGGATCCGGATGGATACACATGGATGGTAGGGACGCACAAAGCTGAGCCGACCGCGAAGGAAATGAAGGAGAAGATGTTGGAGCAGATGCGGCCTCAGCCGGCTGCTACTGAGACCGCGGCTTGAGCGGTTACTCTCAACCGAGATGCATTGCTGGCAACCTAGCGTGGGGCCAGCAATGCATCGGAGTTTTACGGGCAAGTCGCTCTTCGTGTAGAGTTACACCACCGAAACTCGGTTTCTCCCGCCATTCTTAGCCTCATACAACGCTTTATCCGCCGCCATAAGCACTTCCTTCTCCGAGGCAGCAGCGGCACCCGCTACAACCGTGGCGCCGATGCTAGCAGTCACTGGAATCTCGGAACTCGTCGTAAGAATCGGCGCGGATGCAATTGCCAACCGAATTCTGTTTGCGCTTTGCTCAACTTCACCTTTGTTGCAAGCGGGGAGCACTACCAAGAATTCTTCCCCTCCATAACGCCCAACCAGGTCATAAGAGCGGACACTGTGCACAATACGGCTTGCAACCTCCCGAAGGACAACATCGCCAGTTAAATGTCCGAAGGTGTCATTGATCTGCTTGAAGTGGTCCAGATCGAGCATGAGGACCGACGTCGACGTCTTCGCTCGTGCGGCACGCTCCAGTTCGCGATGTAGCAGGTCCAACACTGCTCCCCGATTCCAGATACCAGTGAGCACATCATGCGTCGCCTGAAATCGAAGTTCGTCGCGAGCATTGATCAAACCCTCCTGCAGCGCGAGAAACCGCCGACCGACCTGCAATCGGGCTCGTAATTCATTTCGGTCAAATGGCTTCGTCAAATAATCGTCGGCTCCCGCCTCCAGCCCCCTCACCACGTCTTGTTTGTCGTCCTTCCCCGTCGCCAACAAGATGTACTGATAGGGGGACCTCTGCCGTTCGCGGATCCTGCGGCACAACTCCATGCCGTCAATCTCAGGCATTACCCAATCGAGGATTAGCAACTCGGGCGGATGCTCGTGCTGCAGGATGCTCCAGGCTTGGGCGCCGTCTTCCGCAATAATCACGCGATAGCCCCAGCTCTCCAACCAGGTCTGCAGTATCCTGCGGAACATAGCATCATCGTCGGCGATGAGCACATGTCCACACGGACGATCCGCCGCTGGTCCGAGAGAATGGAGCGTCGTCGGCTGACCAGTACTCATTGTCCCGCCCCTGAGGACGCCGCCGCCAGAAATTTCGTCGATTTTTGCTCGCGCATCGCTGCAACGATGGCAGAAATCCCAGGTTCAAAGGAGACGAATACCCGGGCTGCCTGCTCCAGGTCGTGTCTCCGGCCGAGTTCCTCCAGCTCGCGAGCCTTCTGGGTCACGTCCGGGATTCCTACATACCCCAATTCTCCTTTCATGCTGTGCGCGGTTTTCTC
The DNA here is from genome assembly GCA_049515395.1 of Candidatus Sulfotelmatobacter sp. Classification (GTDB taxonomy): domain Bacteria; phylum Acidobacteriota; class Terriglobia; order Terriglobales; family Acidobacteriaceae; genus Sulfotelmatobacter. The sequence continues at coordinate 3,971 of JBEKUD010000272.1, forward strand.
TATCGATTCCGCATCTCCTTGAGCTAGGGCGCGACGCAATGTCTCCATATGTGTGGGAGCCTGATGCGGCCTTTCATCGCTGGCACCTTCCGGTCAACCGGCGGGAAAGACGCGCCGCGGCGGCGCATGTACCACCCCGTTGCTGTTATTGATAATGGAGTACGCCTATCGCAACGAATCCAATGGCGCTACTTCATCGGCGAAAAATCCGCCGGATGCATGTACGTCGAGTCCTCTTTCTCCACCAGCTTGTTGGCTTGCTCGGATTTGATTACATCTTGAAACTCCGGGTCCGCCACAAACGCTTTCCAGTTCCTGTTCGCTTCCTCCCGGCTGGAATACGCCAAGATATCGACGAACGTATTGTCCCAAGCCGGAGCACCCTCGGGTATCCAGTAACCCACGACCTTCAGATCGTGTTTGGCGAGTAGCTTTGAAGTCGTGTCGCGAAACCGTGACTCCAGCGCCGGCAGTTTGCCCGGCACCGCATGATAAACGCGAAGCTCGAAGACGCGATTGCTATCGGCCCTCACTTGATCCACGTGGATCAAGCGGGCAGTAATGAGCGATCCAGCGGCAAAGGAAACCAGGGCGATGGCGCAAACAGTCGATCTTTTAGATTTCCAGCTTTTGAATTTCCAGCAGTTGAGTGTCATGGAAGTCTCCTTTTTATTACCGCAAAGTATTGAATGGATGCCCAACGGCCGATCTGGCGGCGGACCACTCCGGTTGCCAAAGTTCCCGCCAAACAAAACGACTTGCGTGCCCCGCGCCGGTCAGATTGCTCGACAGGACATCCGCGCGCGCAGTTAGTATACATCGACACTTAGCCAACTGTCGATATTAAATAACTGACCCACCCTGGCATTCTAAGAACGGGAATCGCACACGAGTCGGGCAGAAGACCCCCAGGTGTGTCTGCACGCCAATCGGATCCGCCACCACGTCGGCGTCGTCCACCCGAATGGCGCCCGCATCCGGGTGCATCGGTCTCGACAACATTCGAAGCGTTGTGGTCTTGCCCGCCCGGTTCGGTCCCAAAAGCCCGACCACCGTCCCCTCGCCCGCGCTGAAGCTGACATCCCGAACAGCCTCAACGTTGTCAAACTTCTGGCGCAGGCCCCGGATTCGATCATGGCTGATCGCCTGCGGTATAGTTCAAAAAAAATGGAGGCCGGTGCTGCGATTGTAAACACGCCGGGTCCAGATCTCTGACGCTGGCTTGATCCAAAAGCTTGAGGATGAGTTGCGGCACGCAGCCGCGCGTAGCGCTGCCATACCCAGCCCCGGGCACAAAGAAATGCTTCGAGTTCTTCAAGTACTGCGCCACGTGATCGCCCCAGGTCGATCTTCCGGCTCGCAGTTCAACGGGCTGGAATCACCAGTACCGCGTTGGTCGATCAGGACAATGTCCCGGCCCAACTGGAA
>JBEKUD010000273.1:0-5376 GCA_049515395.1 Candidatus Sulfotelmatobacter sp.
ATGAGCACTCCGCTGACGAGCAGTGCGGGTGCAACCATCAACCAGGAAAGGCGCGTTACGCTGCGCTCGAAGGGTGCGCGCTTCGGCTTCCGCAACTTGTGCCTGGATGAGTCACTTACGCCGGGGCTAGAGCCCATACTTTTCCATCCGCCGGTACAGGGCGCCGCGGCTCAGGCCCAACGCTTCCGCTGCCTGGCTCACATTGCCCTGAAAGCGCTGCAGCGCTTTGCGAATCAGAATAGTCTCCACTGATTCAAGACTCAATTCTTCTAAATTCTGCGCCTGCGGCCGCGCCACGCCCAAGCCAAGATCGCCGGGTTGGATTTGAGCTGTCCGGCACATCAGGACGGCACGCTCTAAAGTATGCTCCAATTCGCGGACATTGCCCGGCCAAGCGTATTGCATGAGAACCTGCAGCGCCGAAGGATCCAGTCCGTGAACCTGCCGGCGATAGCGCGAGGCATAGCTGGATAGAAAATGCAGTGCGAGCGCCGCAATATCTTCTCTGCGCTCTCGCAATGGAGGCAAATGAATCTCGACGGTGTTCAGGCGGAACAAGAGGTCCTCTCGAAATTGGCCCGCTTGGCACGCGGCTGAAAGATCCGTATTTGTGGCCGAGATCAGGCGCACCTCAATCTTCTTGCTTCGGGATGAACCCACGCGCTCGATTTCTCCGGTCTCGACCACGCGGAGCAGCTTGGCCTGCTGGCGAGGAGGAAGGTTACCGATTTCGTCCAGGAAGATGGTTCCGCCGTCAGCCAGTTCGAAGCGACCGATGCGATCGGTGCGAGCGTCAGTAAACGCACCCTTCACGTGACCAAACAGTTCGCTCTCGAATACTCCCTCGGCCAGGCCACCGGTATTTACCGCAATCATGGGACGCGAAGCCCGCAGCGAAAGAGCGTGGATTGTCTGAGCAACCACTTCTTTCCCTGTACCGTGCTCGCCGGTAATCAACACATTCGCGTCGGACGGAGCGATGCGCGTAATCGCTTCGAGTACCGGCGACATCGACGGCGCGGTGGCGATGAACTCACGCCGTCCTTGAGCTTTAAGCAGCCGATTCTCAGCCGCCAATCGTTCCCCCTGCTGCAACGCACGATGCAGTTCCACCTGTGTGCGCAGGATGGAAAGCAGGCGCTCGTTCTCCCAAGGCTTCTGGATAAAATCTCGTGCCCCGCGTCGCATGGCTTCGACCGCAACCTCCACGTTGCCCCAGGCTGTCATGACGATGACAGGCATAGCACTGTCGAGCGCGACGATTTCGGAAAGCAGTGCAAGCCCCTCCTGGCCGGAGGTGGTGTCGCGAGTGTAATTGAGATCGATGAGCGCGGCATCGTATTGCCCGCCGGCTAAAACTTCCCGCGCAAGCTCAGGAGACCGCACCACATCTACTTTGTAGCCTTGTGGTTTTAATAGCAGTTCGATGGCCACCAGAATGTGCTGCTGATCGTCGGCCGCCAGAATTCGCGGAGCATTGACAATTCTTGTCAGGCCTGCAGGAGTGCTGATTTCTGGTGGCTTGGCCGAGGTTGGCATGGCTTATGGACCGGAATTGCTGACGGTACCGGCTAGGGCTTCCCGAATGTCGATCCCATTATCTTCCAAAGTGCTTCCCGCAGCACGATGAAGTTCGACCTTGGCTTTTTCGTAAACCGTCATGGCTGTGACCAAGCTGAGTTCCGCAATGGCGAGATCGCGCTGGGCGGTCATGGTCTGGTACGTCGACCCTGCCCCGAGCGTTTGCTCCTTCTGCATAATTTCAAATGTGCGTTGCGCCAGATTTCGGCCTTTGCGGGCGGCATCGACGCGAGCGACGCTTTGTTCGAGAGCGTATTGAGCATTGCGCACTTCAATGCGAATTTGTTTTCTTAACTGCTCCCGGCGCAGCTCGGCTTGCCGATATTCGAGTTCAGAGCGGTATTGATCGGATTTGGCGACGCGGTTTCTGATTGGGATATTGAGATTGAATCCGATGTAGTAATCCGGAGAAGAATTGCTGAAGGCGTTTTCCAGTGCACCCGAGAAGTCAGCGGGAACGGTTGAAGAGTTCGGAACTCCGGGAATGTTGTAAATTGGATTCAGCGGCCCCGCCAATCCCGATCCTCCGTAAAATCCTGCCAGCGAAAGCGACGGTAACAATGCATTGCTCGCGGCCCTGCGGCTGATTTGGCGGTTCACCAGATCGATGTCAGACTCGGCAAGTTCGGGGCGATCGCGCAGCGCCCGCGCAATAAGATCCTGAACGGCCTGATTGGCCTCAGGCTGCGTTGCTTCCAGCCGGTCCGTAGGAATAACCGTCATCGCTTCGAGAGCAGGATCGTCCAGGATCTTGGCCAGCGCATTCTTGACGAGCAATTCCTGCAATTGCAGAGAGGTTCGTGTGATGGTCAGATCCTGATCCCGTTGCGAAACTTCCGCCTCGGCGCGCATCACATCCATTGCGGGGATACTCTCCAGTTGCAGCTGTTTCTTTGCAGTATTGAAGGACTGCTGCGCGAACGCTAATGACTGTTCACTTACTTGCGCCTGCTCATATGCATTCACCAGGTCCCAATAGATGTTTTCAATCTGCGTGATGGTAGTGATCACCTGATCTTTGAAGGCAATGTCAGAAATTCTTCTATTGTTCTTAGCGATCCGGAGATAGCGAAGATTAGGGCCGAGGCCGAATCCGGCAAGCAGTTGCTGCTGAAACGAAATGCGGTACATCGAACTGAGCACCGGAGACAAATTGAAAAAAGGACTATTCGTGGTCTGTCGGCTGTTGTTGAACTCTGCCGAAACGCTGGTGCCGGTCGGGAAGGCTTGCGCATAACCGATCGCGGTTTGCCCAGTGTTGAGTTGGAGCAACGGAGTGCCGTAAATCTGCAGGTTGGGCAGCGGAGTAGTTTGATGTTCCGCTCCGACTATGCCCGTAATCGCCGGATCGTAGGAAGCAACCGCAGTCCCGGTGCCCAGAGTGGACTGTACTAAGCCGGACGCACCGGCGCCTGCCCCGCCTGCGCCGCTCGTAGTTCCTCCGGCGCCCGCGCCTGGCGCTCCTGCGCCAAAGCCGCCCACTCCGCCACCAGGAGTGTTCTGCACCACACCTGTGTTTACTCCGCGAAAAATTCCACCACCCTCGGTCCGCAGGACATCCATATTGGCGATCGGCAAGTTATATCGAGCAATCGCCAAATCGAGGTTGTTCTCCAGGGCCAGCCGAATTGCATCTTTGAGCGACAAGTACAGTTTGCCATCGCGGATCAATTGGTCCAGCAACGGGGAATTTGCAAGCTGCGGCTCAGGCACGGTAGCAGGTAAATACGCACGGAACGGACGATGCGACTTCGGCATTTCGAAGGAGACCGATGGGTTCGTCTGGGCAGAAGCTGAGCTGGTGAGGCTGATGACCATCCAAGCGGCTGGCCCAATGAATTTTCCAATGCGGCGGTTTTTTTTCATTGCTTCACCGTCTCGTACGGCTGCATCTCAGGATTGGCGGTGTCGCTCGCGACCCAGCCATCGCGCAGCTGAATCGTACGCGACCCATAGGCGGCATTCGCTTCCGAATGAGTGACTTGAACAATTGTCGTCCCTCGCTGATTCAGTCTGCGAAACAGTTCCATGATCTCTTTGGCTTGCGAAGAATGAAGATTCCCTGTGGGCTCGTCGGCGAGCAACAGCGCAGGTTTGTGGATGACCGCCCGCGCGATTCCTACCAGCTGTTGCTGGCCTCCCGAAAGCTGGCTGGGGAAGAGGTCTTGCTTGGCGACGATCTGAAAATGATCCAGCGTCTCCGCCACCATGCTTTGGCGCTGGCTGCGCGGAACGTCTTTATAAGAGAGCGGAAGGTCGATGTTTTCGCGGACCGTGAGATCGTCGAGTAGGTGATAACTCTGAAACACCATCCCGACATTGCGTCTGGCCAGCTCGCTGCGCTGCTTGCGCTTCATCTCGTGGACCGCGTGTTCGCGAAACCGATATTCGCCTTCCCAGCGATCGTCGAGCAATGCAAGAATATTCAGTAAAGACGATTTGCCTGCGCCGGAAGGACCCATGATCGTGATGAACTCCCCTTCGCTAATCTTCAGGTTGATGCGGCGAAGCACCCAGGTCTGCCCGGCGGGCGTCTCGTAACTGCGCTCCAGGTTGTTGAGCTGAATCATTCGCCTCCTGACTCTGTTCAATCCACGCGCAAAGCTTCGTTCGGATCAACTTGAGCGGCATGCCACGCTGGTTTCATAGCCGCGCTGATGGACACCAATAACAGCACCACGGCTGCTCCGAGGATGGTCTTGGGGTCGTGCGGACTGAGGTCGAACAACAGGCTCGTGATCGCATGTCCCGCAAGCCACGAAAGGAGAAGTCCGGCAGCAACGCCGGCGCCGATCACCGCCAACTCCTGACGCAATACGAGCCAAACCACTGCCTTGCGCGAGGCGCCGAGGGCCAATCGAATTCCGAGTTCCCCGGTTCTTCGCGCAACCGTGTAAGACATTACACCGTAGAGACCCAGGCACGCGAGACCCAGCGCGAGTCCTCCGAAGATTGTGGTCAGCCGTGTGAGAAGCCGTTGCTGGGTCAGATTATTGGACAACTGCTCGGCCACGGTGGTAACGCCGCCGATTGGCAGGTTCGGATTGACCCCACGAACCCCTTGACGGAGGCTCCAGATGTGCTGTGCGGGATCACCGTAGGTGCGTACGTCGAGACTCTCAACATCGATCACATCCTGCGCGAGCGAATGGTAGATCATCGGCGGGGCGCTCTCGCGGATGTCGTTTACGCGCGCGTCCCTAACCACGCCGATGATTTGAAAGCGGTGATCGTTGGTGGCGTCGTAGCCGAAATATCGGCCGATGGGGTCTCTATCGTGCAGAAAGTCGCGAACGAAGGTCTGATTCACGATAGCAACGGGGGGACTCTTTTCGGTATCGCTGCTCGCGAAGTCCCTCCCGTCGAGTAGCGTCATTCCCGTTGTGGCCAGAAAGTGTTGACTGACTCTGCGCTCCTGAGCGTCGGTCTCGCCGTTCGTGTGGGGCACGCCGGGAAGGTAGATGTCGCTGGCATCTCCGCAGCCAACGGCAAGGCCGCAACTGGAGAGCGATGCCGACCGCACCCCTGGGGTCGCCTCCACGCGATCGATCAGCTCCTGGTACAAAGAAGAAAGTTGCTCCCGTTTGTAGCCGCCCATGTGCGTATCGAGCCAGACCGTCACGATGTGCTCGTGGTCAAAACCAGGGTCCAGCTCAGTGAAGTTACGCAGGGTACGAAGGAAAAGACCTGCGCCCACCAGAAGAACGAGAGAGAGTGCCACTTGGGAGGCGACCAGCGTTTGATTAAACGACCAGCTTTTTCCTGGTGTGCCATTGCCCTGGAATCCGCGCCCAC
>JBEKUD010000274.1:0-5278 GCA_049515395.1 Candidatus Sulfotelmatobacter sp.
CTTGATCCCAGAGGCCGGCAGGCAGATCAAAGTCAACAAGTATTCCATCCACCATGGCGGCGAGCGCATGCTGATGTACTACTGGTACCAATCGAGGCAGAGGATCATCGCCAGCGAATACCTAGGAAAGGTACTGCTGGTACGGGATGCTCTAGTGGACGGACGTACCGCCGGCTCCATCGTCCGCATCACCATTCCGGACGTGCCCGGAGCTTCGGATGAAGCCATCGCCTTCGCCTCCGGTTTGATTCCACAAGTCGACCAGTGCTTCGGACGCTGACGCTGACCACGAGCTGAGGCGTCACGAGAATTCTCCGCGATATTCAATGTTGCGGTTGCATTACAAAACCTAAATCTCTAACCGCCTTCTAAGAATAATCTGGCCTGATCGCGCGCTTGACAGTGCTTCCAGCCGCTCCGACCCTATCTAGTTAAGCCGGATGACGGGGCCGCATGCCAATCGTTAGTACAACATGCCACTTTGTTGCAAAACGAGCGAAACGCGTACTGGCAGTACAAATGCAACGCTCGGAGGCGTGCCAGAGGCTCAGATCAACCTCTCGATTCCCATACGAAGCCTGGAGCCGTTTCCGGAGTACAGCGTGTTGAAGCCATCGGCCGAGATCGAAATGCCGGTGCCACGGGAGCGCCGACGCCGCTTGCGCGCCGACGTGCATTGGGCCGTGAGCCTGCTGCGGTGCTCCAGCCGTGCACCTATCGAAAGCGTCACGGATAACCTCAGCAGCGAAGGATTTTACTGCCGGTGCGACGAGCTATTTGTTGCGAGCGAGTTTCTGGAGTGCATCATCTCTGTCCCCACGCACAGCCGGAATGGCCAACCGGAATGCCTCGCCTTGCGTTGCCTGGTGCAGGTGGTGCGGGTGGAACCGCTGACCGCCGGCGGCCGTTGTGGCATCGGGTGCCATATTGAAGATCACCGGGTGATGCCTTCCGAGTTGGTGCTGCCAGATTGAACGCGCCCAGCGGGGTCCATTGGTCCCGAAAGTGCAAAACGACAAGGCGATGACGATCTTTAAGCCTGTTGCCGCGTTCCTCTCGCTGATGGCCGTGCCCTACCTGGCCGGGCAGGTGGCAGAATCCCAGGCATCGCCCACGCCCGCAGCTCCGCAGGCCGCGGCTAATGGGAATGCGGTCCCCAGCAGGGATACGGCTGTGTTAGCCGGTTACCGCATTGGTGCCGGCGACGTCTTGCAAATCGTGGTCTGGAAGGAGCCGGATGCCTCGGTACCATCGGTAGTGGTACGGGCTGACGGGAAGATCTCTGTTCCGTTGGTCAAAGACGTCGACGTTCTCGGCATGACTCCGGCTGAACTGGAATCGATCCTGGCGGCAAAGCTGAGCCAATTCATCCACGGCGCGGATGTGACCGTGGTTCCGAAGGAAATCCACAGCCAGAAGATCTACCTTCTCGGGGCGGTAAAGAGGGAGGGGCCCGTGATCCTCCACTCGTCGATGACCGTGCTGCAGGCTATTATGGAGGGCGGCGGATTGACGGAATTCGCGAAGCCCAAGAAGATTTATATTCTGCGAAAGGTGAACGGGCAACCGTGGCGCCTGCGGTTTGATTTCAATGCCGTAATCAAGGGTCAGAAGACGGAGCAAAACATCGTCCTGCTGCCCGAAGATGTCGTGGTTGTTCCGCACTAGGAACTTGGCCTAGTAATACTACGAGTTTACTACTCGTACCGTACCTGTTTCCCACCCGTTTTTTGGCACATTTGAACCTTGACAAAATTTGGGATTTAACGCTAAACTCGGTCTGCAATTAGAAAGTTGCACGTCGGGCGGTGCAACTGGCTGTGCGGATTCTACTCCGAATTTTCTGGGAAGGACGAGGTGTGTCTTGATTATAGTGACGGTGGTGTCAACAAGCCAAGAGACATGCAGTTTCATACAGGAAATCGCCGGGAGCCGTCCATCCATTCTTTTCTCCATCGCCGATTCTGTGGCAGATATTGCCGCCGACTCCGATATTTACATCTGGGATTTTGAGCCTGGTCTCGAGCTTCCCGCGAGTCTCGCTCACTCTGAGGCCAGCCGGCATTTGTTTCTCGTGCGGCGTCAGGATTTGCCTGCGTTTCGATCCATTAGCGCGCAGCGGCCTGGCGTGGGTATCCTGCTGAAACCCGTGGCTTGGCCGGTACTGGAAGCCTTTCTGGAGAATGCCGCCAAACCGATGGACCGGGACGGTTCTTTGAAGGCCGGCCAGGACGAGATCTTGCAGAGCCTGATCCAGGCCAACCTGCAATTGCAGGAGTACGATCAGGACCGAACCAATTTCCTGGCGCGCGCAGTCCATGACTTCCGTGCGCCTCTCACCGCTTTCAGCGGTTATTGTGGCCTTCTGCTCGGCGAGCAACTGGGTCCGTTGGAGCCTGAACAAAAGGAAGTATTGATGCGGATGGAACACAGCGCCAAGCGTCTCTCCCGCATGGCTTCCGGCATGTTCCAGCTCAGTGTCGGAAGGCTGGTCGAGAGCAAATTGCACCTGCAGGCCGGCGATTTGCGGGAGTGCGTGGAACAGGCCGTGCACGAAGTGCTGCCGCTTACCAATCAGAAGGGAATCGAGGTTCTGCTCGACTGGGTCGCGCCACCAGCATCGCTGCATTTTGAGTCCTCTCAAATGGAGCAGGTATTTGTCAATCTGCTCGAAAATGCCTGCAAGTTCACGCCAAAGTTCGGAGTGATCGAGATTAGCGGATATCCGTGGCGTTGCGATCACCGATCCCACGAGAACCCCATGGTGTCCTGTAGCCTGGCACAGGGTTTTGCGTCCGTAAACGCCTTCCGGATCGATGTACGCGATTCAGGGCCGGGCGTTCCGGCTCCCTACTTGAAGGGAATTTTCGAAGAGTACGCTACTTATTCGGGCGGGTGCGACCGGGCCGGCGGCGGGCTCGGACTAGCAATCTGTAAATCGATTATCGGCCGGCATCAGGGCCGCATCTGGGCCGAGAACGCGCCTGAGGGCACCGTTTTCGCATTGTCGCTGCCCATGGATTCTAACGGACCACAGGGCCGGACAAACTGGGATCATCGCAGTAAGCCGGCTGTATTATTGGAGGCGTAGATTAAGTGATGATGCGCTCGGCAGCAAACGGACGTACGATCTGTATCGCGGAAGACGACCCCGAGGTACGCAACTACATGGAAATGGCTCTGGTATGCCAAGGCTACTCCGTGGAGGCAGTCCAGGATGGGGAAGAACTCCTGGCCTATCTGCAGTATGGATATCCCAAGGTTTCGGCCGTATTCCTGGATCTGATCATGCCGCGGAAGGATGGCATGGAGACCCTGCGTGAGATTCGAGCGGCGTATAAGGATTTGCCGGTCGTTATGATTTCCGGCGCATCCTCGCCCCTGAATATCGTCGAGGCGATGCGAAATGGCGCGACCAATTTCCTGGGTAAGCCCGTCAGTCCCGACGATCTGCGCAACGCTTTGGAACGGACGCTCACAGAGAAAGCGCGGCCCCGCACGGTAACTTCCGAACGACTTCAGTTGCAATCGCCGAAAGAGGCTTACGTCAGCGCCAATCCCCGCATGCAGGAGATCGAGTCGATCGTCGACCAGGTCGGCTGGTCCGAAGCGCCGGTCCTGATCCAAGGCGAGACCGGTGTAGGCAAGGAAGTGCTTGCCCGCGCCCTGCACGCCCGGTCGCCCCGGTCCGCCAAGCCCTTCATCAAATTGAACTGCGCCGCGCTCCCCTCCGAGCTGGTCGAAAGCGAACTGTTCGGATACGAGCGAGGAGCGTTCACGGGCGCGTTTCAGAAGAAACCCGGCATGTTTGAGCTGGCAGACGGGGGCACCCTTCTGCTCGACGAAATCGGCGACATGGATTTCAAGCTCCAGGCCAAGCTCTTGCAGGTCCTTCAAGACCAGGCCTTTCAACGGCTGGGAGGCAAGGAGACGGTGCAAGTGGACGTGCGCATCATGGCGGCCACGCATAACGATCTGGAGAAGGCCATGATTGCCGGAAGATTCCGCGAGGATCTTTATTATCGGCTCAATATCATCAACCTGCACCTTCCGCCCCTCCGTGAGCGCAAGGAAGATATTCTGCCACTGGCCGACGTGCTCCTCCGGAAGCACGCCGCTTCTGGCGCCGCGCTTCCGTCCATTCCGTCGAGCTGCGGTCAATCCCTCCTCGCGTACGATTGGCCGGGTAACATCCGGGAACTCGAGAACCTGATGCGCAGACTGATTGTCCTGCGCAACCCGGACTTGATCGCCGAAGAGTTGCGTGCCAAGTCCGCCCGCAGGGTTGTGGGCCAGACTCTGCCGGCTCAGACCCAGCACGTGAGGGTGGCGGAGCCCATTCTGCAGCAAGTCACCAAGGCCAAGCAACACGCTGAGTCCGAGGCGATCCTGACCGCTCTCAACGCCACCCGCTGGAACCGCAAACAGGCTGCCGTGCAATTGAACATCGAGTACAAGGCGTTGTTGTACAAAATGAAGAAGCTCAGGATCGATGCGGAAGTCACCACGTTTCACCCCAAGATGGCAGCGCACGGCGCCTGACCTTGAGCTCGTCCGGCCTTGGATAACTGCCGATAACTGCCGCAAATTGAAATACCAGCACGCCGGATTCGAGGAGAGTTGTAAGCTAGAGGGGAAGGATCGCCACGCGTGACGGGAAGCCGCTTGCTGCTTGTTCGGACCATACTGTTGTTAGGCTGCGGGCTAGGCCTGATGGCGCAGTCTGACTCCCCAAAACCTCAGTCCCCACAGCCAGATCCCCAACAGGCCGAACCGCCGCCGTCTGACTCACAACAAGCGGATTCCTCTGCGGCTGATTCCGGTCAGGAATACAGCGGACCCGCAATTCTAAGCCGGGGCCAAACTCCCTCCCTGCAGGGCATGGTGCCGGTCGCCTTCCGTCCGTACATTGGCGTGAGCGGGACCTACAATACGGGCTTACTACCGGTCGAGGTAACCTCCACCGGTCACATTCCTTCCAGTGATGCGTATGGGGAGGAGATAGATCTGGGCGCCTACATTTATCGCGTCTTCAAGGGCACCACCCTGGCGCTGGATTTGGGCGGGTATTTGCGGCACTACACCAATTCCTACTCGGAAGGCGCCAATCAGTTCCTGTCCCTCAGCCTCACACACGAGATCACCAAGCGCGTGATGTTTACGCTGCGAACCCAGGCCGGCCTGTACACCCTCAATGATTATTCCCTGTCCGCGCCGCTGGGTGGCCTGGATTCGAATTATCTTCCGCTTCCTCAAGATCAGATCTTCGATAATCGCG
>JBEKUD010000275.1:0-5240 GCA_049515395.1 Candidatus Sulfotelmatobacter sp.
CCCGTGGCGAATTCGTAGAAGCAGATGTCACTGTGGCCCATTTTGTCGGGAGTTCTGAAGAAGTAAATCCCCTCCTTCCCCACAGTCCATTGGCCTTCGCTATGCACAGAATCGAGAACCTTCGCTTCTTGATTTCCATCCACCGAGGCTCTCCAGACGCTGACGGCTTCCGGCCATCCTTTCATGTAATAAAGATATTTGCCGTCTGCTGATTCTTGCGGCGTGTCGCCGGAATTCCGGGTGATCTGAAGCGCCTCTCCACCGTTGGAGGGCATCTTCCAGATCTCCTCCCGACCGGTGCGGGTTGAGCTGAAGTAAATCCACTTTCCATCATGCGACCAATAAGGCCACTTGTCTTCCGCGGGATCTGTCGTCATGCGCCGAGGAACACCACCGTTCACACTGACGACATAGATGTCCTCTTTCATTCCTTTCTGTGCAACTGTTAGAGCGATGTTCTGGCTGTCCGGGGACCAGCTCGGACCATAGATCCCAGATCCACCGAGCGAAGTTAACTGTGCGGTCTTGGAACCGTCGCTGTCACAGATCCAGATTTCATCCGTCCCTGACCGTTCCGACATAAAGGCGATCCTCCGACCGTCTGGTGAATAGGCCGGATACTTCTGGAGCTGTGTGGAGGCAATAAATCGATAGGGCAAGCCTGGTTTTTGGCCCCGCCCCTTCAAGTCGATACGCCAGATGTTCAGGTCGAACCTTTCGGTCTCGAAAGCCAGACGCCTTCCGAGCCGGGAAATGGCTGGCGCGGAGGCGTTGCTCGCGTTAAGATTGATTCTCCTGGGAATGGCGCCGCTGGATACTGCAATTCGCCAAAGCCCGAGGTCGGGTTCTTGTCCGGAGCCGAACACGAATTCACTGCCATCTGGCAACCAGGCTGCACCCACGTTCGTCATGTTGCTAGTTTGAACTTTCTCCTCTTTCCCGAGCGGTTGGTAGCCTTCTCCAAGATGCAGGAGCCATAGAGTTCTGTTGTAGAAATCAGGTGAGACCCTTGAGAAAACGAGAATCCGGCCATCCGGTGAGACCGACGGAGCGGTGTCGCCATTTTCTTCAATTGGCGGGTCAGTCAGCGGTCGCTGTTCTCCTGTTTCCACGGAGTACAGGTGCAAGCCCACACCGTGTTGTCCGGTTGTGGATGCTGGACCGACGAGCCACTTTGAGTCCGGGGTCCAGGATAACGATAACGATGGACCGAAGGCTCCACCCTGCAGTGACACGTTGATCTCCGCCAGAATGCGTTCGGATCCGCCCCGCTGCGGTATGACCATGATCGCGGTCTTGCCCGGCGGGAGATATCGCAAGAAGGCGATCAGACGTCCATCCGGTGACCAGGCAGGGTTGTAATCCGTCGCTGGATCATTGGTCAACCGATAAGGCGGTTCCACGCCGATTTGTTTAACGTAGATATCCCAGTTGTCCTGCTTCTCTCCATTCCAGGCAAATGCTACTTGTGTTCCGTCTGGGGAGAACGACGGCCCATCTTCGTTGCCCGGATAGCTGGTCAGCGGAACCACCACCAACGGAACTTCGGGCACTTCATTCTTCGATCGAACCAGCCACACTCCAACCGTTGCAAGTACCAGCGGTGCAGCTACGCACAGGGCCCATACGAGCCGACGACGAGGCTTCGGTGTGGTCACGGCTGCGGTTCCCAGCACACCGGAATCGGACTCCTCTTTCAGTTCCTCCAGCGCGAGCTTGATGTCGTCCATGTGTTGGGAGCGCTGATTGACCTCCTTCCGCAGACAACGGGAGATCAGCCGCTCCACTTCTCTGGGAAGGCCATCCACAAGTTGACTCGCCGGCCGGGCATTCTCCTTCAGAATGGCCGCTAGCGTCGAGGCTTTTGTATCGCCGTGGAATGCTTTTCCTCCCGTTACCATCTCGTACAACACCGATCCGAAACTGAAGATGTCCGAACGGGCATCGACCTTCTTGCCCTCAGCCTGCTCGGGAGACATGTACGCAACAGTGCCGACGATCTTGCCCTCTTCTGTCGTGGGCCGTATGGTGCGGGTGGACTCGTCCTCGCCAACTGGAGTGGATTCGGTCAGCTTAGCCAGACCGAAGTCGAGAACCTTCACCAGCCCGTGCTCGTTCACCATGATGTTTCCGGGTTTGAGATCCCGATGGACGATGCCAGCGGAGTGCGCCCGAGCGAGTGCATCGGCAATCTGGACAGCGCACTTCAGAGCTTCATTCAGCCGCATCCCGCGCTGGGGAATCAGCCGGTCGAGCGTCTTGCCGACCACGCACTCCATCGAGATGAAGTCAACGCCCTCGGCTTGGCCGATGTCATAGATGGTGATGATGTTGGGGTGGTTTAGAGAGGAAGCCGCCTTCGCTTCCTGCACGAAACGCTGCTTACGTTCGGGGTCGGCGACCTTCTCCGCAGGCAGGACTTTTATGGCCACAAAGCGGTCGAGACGGGTGTCACGAGCCTTGTAGACCACACCCATCCCACCTTCGCCAAGTTTCTCGATGATCCGGTAGTGCGAGATGGTTTGGCCGATCACTGGCGGGAAATGTTACGTCTCTTGACTGGGCAAGTCAATGAAGGCCGTGGAGTTGGCGGTGGCTCAACAGGTCAGTTGTTGATAAATCGCGATAGCACTCAATGACCAGCGGTCAAAACGTGTAATCTGATTTCGCCAATTGAGCACTCCACACGCCGGCGACTGGAAATTCAGACTTGGTCTCCGTTGCCTGCGCTTGCGCGGGAAAGGGTTTAGTGTGAGAGAAAGCGAGTCACGAACTCACCTCGCCGTCCGGACTTGCAATGACAACCACGTAACCGTCCGGGTCACGTAGCCACATTTCTCTGTGCTTGGGATTCGGGTTGATGTGCGGTTCTAAGATGACCTGAGCGCGCGACGCACGGGCCCGCTCGACAACCTCATCAAAGTCGCCCACCTCGAACCAAAGCAAGACGCCATGGCCAGGCGGTGCCGCATCGGCGTTGACGAGGTTGGGGTGAGCTTCCTTGTCCCAAGCATGGAGTTGAAGAATGAGTTCACCACGGCACTGCATCCGATCGTACACTTCGCGATGGGGATGTTCCGGAAGTGAATCGAAGCCGAGCAGCTGCCGATACCATCTGCTGCTCTCGCGAACATTGCGCACCGCGACTAGCGGCTGTGCCCGGACAAAGGCGCTCTGCCCGACAGCTTCCATACGTCCTCCCGATGAAATCAGCGTCGCCAGAAAGTCGGTTAAACTCTGATTTCGCTCGCTGTGACCATTCTTTACTGGCCAGACCCTATCGGTCAAACGGGAATACTTTGATGACTGCAATCACAAAACCTCTGGGTAGTTGGCGTAAAATCGCCATAACGCTCATTGAGGGATTTTGAGTGCTAGACGATAACGTCAGGAACCGTTGTCTCCGGCGATTTAGCGGGACAATAACGCTGCGAAGCTAGCCCCGCGAGGCGCTGCCTGTCATAGAGTTTGCCCTCACCACGGGAAGTAACCATGTTGAAGACATATCTGAATCCCCAAGCTCTCTTCCCAAGTCAGAAGTATGGTTTCTCTCAGGGAGTCGCGACGCTGGGGAAAGCTACGGTGTACCTATCCGGTCAGGTGGGCTGGAACGCCGCGCAACAGATCACCAGTCCCTCCGATCTCGGGGGGCAGCCCCGTCAGGCTCTGGAGAACATCGAGGTTGCCGTCGCTGCAGCCGGTGGATGTCGGGCTGACATCGTGTCCTTGCGTTTGTATATCGTGGGCGACCACATCCACAACGCCCTTGCGGTGCGTGAAGCCTTACTCAGCTTCTTCCCGGCCGAGAATCTGCCAACCAGCACTTGGATCGGTGTATCTGCCCTGGCCAGTAAAGATTTCCTGATTGAGATTGAAGCCGTTGCTGTTCTCGAGTAAGAACGAAGCCTTGAGCTCGGTCGTCGGCGAATATCCCCCATTACACGCCGATTGCTGGGCCGAGCATAAAGCGTTTCACCGTGCTATGCACTCACTCTGCCCACCATCCGCATGAGTTGCCAAAGTAAAGTTCGAATGACGGGCAGAGTCTCAAGCAGCTGAGCTGCTTCGCGTTGCAACCTGGAATTCAAGCTAGTTAACCGGAATCAGATCGAACCTGCCCGACGACTCTTCGTAAAACAGGGCGCCTTCTTTCTTATCTCCACCACTCCAGTGTTTGTGTCCTCCTGGTACTCGCAGGAAGTCACCCGGGCCGACGCGCTTCTCGCCCGCTTCGTCTTTGTATAGATAGGCACCTTTGATCCCGACAATCCAGACATCATTGGTGTGGGTGTGCATGCCCGAGTCGTACCCGGGCACAAATTTCGTGAATGTTCCGTGCCCACCGGCGCTGGCTTCCCCCCAAATGGGCGCCGTGGAGACACCTCCTTTACTGCCCTGCATTTCACTGAAATTCGCATGGCTCGCGGAAACGAAGATGACCTTGTCACTTTGTGCTTGTCCCTGAAGCCGTCCAATGGACCAAGCCGCGATTATCCCCAGAGCGACTCCGACCGTCAACAATGATCGTCGCATCACGTTCTCCTTTTGTCGTAGTTTGCAGTTTGCTAAGGCAGACGTATTCTACAAGAGGAGCAACGTCCGTTGGCGTTAAATCCCGGTTACACTCACTGACTTCGATCGGGCAATTTCTCAAATGAGTTCGATATGGGCCTGCAGCCCACCCATAGGAATGAAAATTAGGTCGAATCGGCGGTACGATCATCTGGCGTGGACAGCCAAGGTCGAAAGCTAGCCGTCATCTTCTTCTTTTGCGTCAGGTCCACGACGATCGTCTCCTTCCATTCCAGGCACCCGGAAACAGCGGATCAGAAGCGGTCAATTCGAAGATCGAGACGCTGTCGGAGCCACGGTTGGTCGCCACCAGCGTCTTGCCGTCTTTAGTAAAGGCAAGCATGTGCGTCTGCCCTTGGCCCATGCCCTGTATCCAAACGACAGTGCTGAGGCAAGATTCGCGTCTACAAACCACAACTTTTTGCCGGTAGAGCACGAAGCACAATCGGAGTTGAAACAGCGGCACAGAATCCAGGGTCTTGGCTGCAATTAGGACTCAGTGCTAGCTGATTGGGGGGCGTCGTTAGGTAGACGTTCGTAACTCCATAGGTACAGAATGTTTCCCCATCGAGCAGCTGGATGGTGAAGTTGCCACCAGTCTTCGATGTGAGCTGCGCTGCGATGGAAACGCAGTTTTGTGTGAAGTTGTTGGGCCACGGTCGATTTGT
>JBEKUD010000276.1:0-5753 GCA_049515395.1 Candidatus Sulfotelmatobacter sp.
AAAACGAAGCTGAGTCGCAGCCGGGTGGAAGCGCCAAAGCTGTTGCTAGACTGCCTCGCTGCTTGGCGGAAGGAAACGATGTACGCAGGCGATGAGGACTTCGTTTTCCCGTCTGTGAAGCTCGATGGCACACAACCTCGCTCAGGCTCCATGCTCGTTGAGGATTACATCCGTCCGGCTGCGATCAAGGCAGGTGCAATCAGAGTCGAGAACGGAATCACCTACGACCGGGACGGGGAAGTTGTGAAGCGATTCGGCTTCCACAACCTTGGGCGGCATTCTCTGGCTACGTTCCTTATGGACGAGCAGGAGAATCCCGCTGTGGTTCAGGCGATTATGCGCCATGCCAAGATGGACATGACCCTGTACTACAGCCACAGCAGCCGCAAGGCGAAGCGTGCTGCGCAGGAAAAAATGCTCCAGCATCTCATCCCCGAAGAAATGCGGGTACAGGTGCAGGTACAGAAAACGATTCAGTGAGAATCGGGTGGATCGGGAACTTGTGTATAATGATGAACTTACCGCACTACAGTGGGCGCTTAACTCAGCGGTAGAGTGCCATCTTCACACGGTGGAAGTCACAGGTTCGAATCCTGTAGCGCCCACCATCTTTTCAACGACTTACCGTGCTTCTGGCTTCCCGCCTGGGTCCACGAATAGGCGGCGACCTGCCGGGCAGTGCCTCCTTCTCCCCTGAACTGATTATCCCTCCGTCCCTTTCTCTCTAGTCAATATGAAGTGAACCGGTCCCGATGCGCTGGTGCGGGGGTTACATTGTGAGTGGTGTAACAAACAACGCAGAGCCACAAGCGGAAAGGAACCGGTTCTATGAAAAAGGTACGATTTTTGGGTTTAGATGTCCATGCCGAGACGATTGCGGTAGCGATTGCCGAGCCCGACGGAGAAGTTCGATCGTTGGGAATCATTCCGAATCGAGAAGAATCGATTCGCAAACTGGTGAAGAAGTTGGGTCCGGCAGAGCAACTGCAGGCCTGCTATGAGGCGGGTCCGACGGGATACGTTCTCTATTGGCAGTTGACCGCGCTGGGAGTGAAGTGCGAAGTGGTGGCGCCGACCCTAGTGCCGGTGAAAGCGGGAGACCGAGTGAAAACGGATCGTCGGGACGCGACGCTGGCGCGCAGCTATCGGGCGGGGGATCTAACGGCGGTGTGGGTGCCGAACGAAGAACATGAGGCGCTGCGGGATCTGGTGCGGGCTCGCGAAGCAGCCAAGCAGGATCAGCTGCGGGCGCGCCACCGGCTGAGTAAATTTCTCTTGCGCCAGGGCCGACGAGCCCCGGCGGGCAAGGTGTGGACGCAGAAGTATCAGGAATGGATCAAAAAGCAAGTGCACTTTGAGCAACCGGCGCAGGAGTACACGCTGCTGGATTACTTGCACGAGGTAGAACATAGGGCGGACCGCATCCGGCGACTGGAACAAGCCCCCGAAGAGGCGGTGAAGTTGGCACCACGAGTTAGGGGAGATCTCGCGATTCGAGGGGGCCCGACAACTGATGGGATCCAGCGGTGCGGTCTCGAGCGAGCACTCCAGCGGCAAGCGGACGCAACGTGGTCCGATCACCAAGACCGGCAATGCTCATCTGCGGCGGATAGCGATAGAGGCGGCATGGGCCTACCGACACCGGCCCACGATCGGGCCGGCGTTACGCAAACGGCAAGAGGGCCTAAGCGAAGAAGTCAAAGAAATCGCCTGGAAAGCGCAACACCGACTGCACAAGCGCTACCGAACCTTAACCGCAGCCGGCAAGGAAAAGCAGAAAGTTGTAACCGCGGTGGGGCGAGAGCTCCTGGGCTTTATCTGGGCGATCGGAGTTCAGGTAGAGCGGAATGGTCAACGAGTCGCATAAAATAAGCAAAAGCAACACATTCTAATAAGAAAAAACGAAAGCAAAACCATGAAAGGTAGAGCGGGTAGCGGTCGACTAGCACACGGCAAGGAGGATCCTCAGGCACTCCTATGCGACCGGCCTTTCGGCTGGAACCGCGTTCCTAGTGTGGGGCAGCTCCCGACGGATCACGATTATGCGGCTCGACCCGCGAATCTCAGACTGATCAACCGTCGAAAAAGCGACCTCGATCGCTACCCGTTCTACCTTCAAAAGGCGAATAACCCATGAAACCCAACATCAACACCAACACCCGTCCAGCATAAAAATAGGGATTGACAGTTCACTTCATATCAGGAGTCCGTCCGAGAATTGCTTTTTGAAAGCTGCTTCACCGAGAGTGAGTGATATGGCGATATTACGACAGTTAACGGTGCGGGGGAGGCGACTCTCACAATTCTAGGACTGACAGCTCCGGTCTTGTGGAATGCGCATGAACCTGCAAGGGGCGCGCTCCCTGGGGATATTGTTCAATGAGGTCTTCGACTTCAGCCTCTGAGTAGCACAAATCCCCTTCATAGCGTCCAGAGTAGTGACTCGGCCAGAATCAAACGCCGAAATCGCGTGGAAGCTGGTAGCATCGCGTTAGTTACCGACCAGTCATGGCCTTCTCGGTTGGGCTGTCCTACACTCACGAACACTACGCACGGGAGGAGCTTCGATGCGTCTTAGGTCTATTCTTAGTGTGGTTACTGCCTTCTCTGCCTTCTCTGCCTTCTCTGCATTTCCCCAAGTCGCGGTTCCTTTTCTTAATCAGTTTGACAACGTAGGCACAGTGATCAACTGGCCGATGCCTGAAAAGCAGATCTTCGTACCAACCTTCATGCCCTTCGAACCGTTTGCCGACCAAACTCCTCCTTCGGAGCAAGAAGCGCTCTCGATGTTTGCTTTGCGCGCCGGGATTGCAAAGGAAACCCCGGGCGGCAATCCTTCGAAAGATTCTTCGGAAGATTCAAGGACCCAACCGCTCGTTGCATCGCGGAGCGCCAAGCGTGCTGACTTCAACCGAGACATCTACTATCGGAATAAGCTCGAATTCGCCTTGGACGGCGGATGGCTGCCCATCAATATCCCTTTTGTCTTCGATGTTTTCGAGGGCGATGCCTACAACACATACCCCCTTAAATACACGCTTGTACCCATCATTGCTTCTCTGCGATGGCAGATGGGTAACTTAGGAGGTCCTTGGATTCTGCGAGGCAATTGGGATCTTACGATTAGCGGATCCGCTACCGCAATTCCGAGAGGGCCGGAGACACATTATTTCTCGTATGACATGGCGATTCGACGCAATATTGTTCCGCGTAATTGGAGGATCGCTCCCTACTGGGATATGAGACTTGGCCTCGGCATCATTGACGCTAAGGGGCCCGACGGGGTGAAATATGCGCAAGGACAGCCCTTCACCTTTACTCTCAACATGGGAGCCGGAGCGCGATATAACTTCAATCCTCGTTTCGCAATTTCGGCCGGTATGAATTACATGCATGTTTCGAATATGGATTTATCCCAACACAAGGGCCCTCCGAACTATGGCACCAGGAACTATGGCATTAATGTCTACGGTCCGATGGTTGGACTAGATGTTCGGTTGCGTAGGCGTTCACCGCGCTCTGAGTAGTTAGTGGATCGACATGACTCGCTGTCACGGTAGGGGGTTCTGAG
The DNA here is from genome assembly GCA_049515395.1 of Candidatus Sulfotelmatobacter sp. Lineage (GTDB taxonomy): Bacteria > Acidobacteriota > Terriglobia > Terriglobales > Acidobacteriaceae > Sulfotelmatobacter. Next base: position 3,572 of record JBEKUD010000276.1, read on the forward strand.
TGTAATAGGAGTAGAGTCGAGAACAGGCGAAGTGCGCATCTTGGAGAAAACAAATCGACGTTCTTAAAACAGAAAAGGCCGCTTCTGTTCGTCATTGGGCTACGGTAGTTATTGCTTCCGGAGCAGAAATCTACAAGCGTTGCTAGCCGCGACCTGGACCGTCGATGAAGGTCATGCCGAAGTCGATAATCTCTCGCTGATAGTCCTCCGGCGTCGCGGATCCAAGCCCTCTGAGTTCTACCGCAATCACGAGCTTGCGCTGAGCCAGAACTTCTGGTGTTTTATTCTTTACGGATGATTCTCACATTCGAGCATGGAGCGGTTAGGGAGTTGCGTCTGAATCGGCCACCGGTGAACGCGTTGGCGCCTGAGTTGATCGCGGCACTTTTGCACTCGGTGCAGATGGCTCCACGGGAAGGCAAGCGCGCGCTGGTGCTTTCAGGCTCACCGGGGATGTTCTCGGCCGGACTCAACGTGCCCGTTCTGCTCAAGCTCGATCGGCCGGCAATGGACGCGGTTTGGCGTGACTTTTATGCGTTGATGAACGCTCTTGCATCCTCGCCCATTCCCATTGCTGTTGCTATCACAGGACACGCTCCAGCGGGCGGGACAGTGCTGGCGCTTTTCTGCGATTGGCGAGTCGCGGCGGAGGGGGGGCCAAGATTGGACTGAGCGAGGTGCAGGTGGGTTTGCCTCTACCGCAGGTGATTCTTTCAGCGTTGCGCCGTCTTGTTGGTGCCCGTCCGGCAGAGCGGCTAGCCGTGACCGGCCTGCTGGTATCGCCAAGTGACGCGGCGATCTTGGGGTTGGTAGACGAGGTGGTCCCTGCGGAGCAAGTCGTGGACCGGGCGATAAAGTGGTGCCAGGATCTGCTCGCACTTCCTCAGGCCGCGATGAACCTGACCCGTAGACAAGCCCGGGCCGATTTGGTCAGAGAATTCGCACGAGATATTGATCACGAGTTGGCTGAGGTCGGTTCCTGGTGGTGGAATCAGGAGACACAAGCCGCCCTGCACCGAATGGCGGAGCAGTTGGCGATGAAGAAGAAGTCATAGGCGAATAGTGGCAAAACAGCGCGATCTAGAAAGGCACAGTTTCTGAGACGCGGCCGAGGGTTTGCCCCAGCCGCTGGAGTACCAGGTCGTTGCCGGAGCCGGCCAGCGATTTTGAACGAAGTCGAAGAAATTATCGCGAACGAGCCCGCCACGTTGGAGCAGATCTTTGTAGCCGAGATGCATCCTTAGTATCTGTTGTTCGACTCCAATCGTGGGCGCTCGTTGATCACTAAAAGCAACGTATGATCATTACAGCGAGAAGTCCGGAGCGTTATGAGAGACTCTGCAGCGGATACAAGAGAAGACGTAGTTCGTACAAGTGGTGTTCAGGACCACGAAGCGGGACCATTTACGAAGTTCATCTTCTGGCGCACGAAACGCCGGTATGGACACGTCCTGCTCTCCACCCGCATTCGCGCCAACGATCCGAAACTGCTTGCGCTGGCCGAGTTAATGAGCAGGTATACGTCTGCCCCCGGGGCCCTCGCCCCAAAGCTAAAGGAGTTGGTCCAACTCAAAGTCGCGGCGATGGTAGGCTGCCCATTTTGAATCGATATTCATTCTGCCGTGGGCAGAAAAATCGGAATCACGGAAGAACAATTGAGTGATCTGTCGCGGTTTGAAGACAGTACACATTTCAGCAATGAAGAAAAGCTGGTGTTGCATCTGGCTGTAAGCCTTACGCGAACACCATCGGATGTTTGCGATGAGCTTTATGGGGAGCTTAGAAAGCGTTTTTCTGAGCGTGAACTCGTGGAACTAAATGCAGCTATCTGCTGGGAAAACTACCGAGCACGATTTAACCGCACATTTGCTATCGAATCTGACGGGTTCTCGAAGGGCATGTTCTGCGCCCTGCCAGAGAGATGATTTAGGCGCCGCGAGTAGCCAATTAGCTCAGGCGAATTAATTCGGCGTTTCGAATGCACGGAGCCATCGATCTCTGGCACCCTTAACCGCAATCGATTCGATGGCAGTCCGGCTTTTGAAGGCATGCCAAAAGAAGGGCTCTGTGCAGGAATCTGAACAAGTGATCGATTGACGGGGCTTTTCTCGTGGGGAAGATTTCCGTACGCTGTGAAGGATGAGCGAGAACGAATGGACAAAGATTTTAGGATGGCCGGGGT
>JBEKUD010000277.1:0-5214 GCA_049515395.1 Candidatus Sulfotelmatobacter sp.
GCCAGCCTTACCCCATTCCCGGCCATTTCCCGATTGCTTATATCCTCCGAAGCAGGCAGCGAAGTCGACTCTGGCGCCGTTGATGTGTACATTGCCTGCCCGCAGTCGCTTGGCCACACGGTGCGCCCGCTCCAGGCTTCCCGCAGTCACAAAACCCGACAGCCCATAAATCGTGTCGTTTGCGATCCGGACCGCGTCATCCTCGGTTTCATAAGGAATGATGCAAAGCACAGGTCCGAACACTTCCTCGCGCGCGATCGTCATGTCATTGTTGACGTTTGCGAATACAGTTGGCTTGACGAAATATCCTTTCGCGAAGCCCTCCGGGCGGCCAAGCCCTCCGGCGATCAATGTGGCGCCTTCTTCGATTCCCACATTGATAAGGCGCTGCACTTTGTCGAACTGAGCTTTGCTCGCGAGCGGGCCGATACTGGTGTCCTTTGCAAACGGATCCCCAACGGTAGTGGCCTCGGCTGCCTGCTTCGCCGCTTCGACTGCCTCCGTCATTTTCGATCGAGGGACGAGCATCCGTGTAGGTGCATTGCAGGACTGTCCGGAATTGCGAAAGCATTCCTGTGTGCCCTGCCTGACTGCATTTGCGACGTCGGCATCCTCCAGAATAATGTTGGCGGATTTTCCGCCGAGCTCTTGCGTGACCCGCTTCACACTGGCCGCGGCCGCCACCGCAACCGAGACACCTGCTCGCGTCGACCCAGTAAATGAAACCATGGCTACGTCTGGGTGAGACGAGATTGCCGCACCAACCGTAGGCCCATCACCATTCACCAGGTTGAACACGCCGGGTGGCACGGCCGCTTCATCGAGGATTCGGGCAAATAAATACGCGGAAAGGGGGGCGACCTCACTCGGTTTGAGAATCATGGTGCAACCCGCTGCAAGTGCGGGTGCTACCTTGCACACGATCTGATTCATGGGCCAATTCCACGGAGTAATCAGTGCACATACTCCGATTGGCTCTTTTCGCATCAGGGTCGAACCCTTGACCTCTTCGAACTGGAATTCTTCCAAGACCTTCACGACTTCCAGTAAATGCGCAAGCCCGGCCGGAGCCTGTGCCTTTCGGGAGAGCGAAATGGGGGCGCCCATCTCTTGCGAAATGGTTTCCGCCATTTCGTTCATCTTCGCCCGATAAACGTCAATGATCCGTTGCAGGAGCCCTATTCGATCCGAAGGCATTGTCGCCGAATACTGTTCGTAGGCCCGCTTGGCAGCGGCGACGGCCCGGTCCACATCTGCGGCACTCCCAAGCGAGATGGTCGCTATGGGTTCTTCGCTGGCAGGGTTGGTGATTGTGAAATCGTGGGCTTCGGTTGGATCAATCCACTTCCCATCAACATAAAATTGGCGGCAATTCTTCATAGAACTTTCATAGACCCTTTTTCGATTTTGACGCTAGGCGGTAAGTGCTCATTTACGCGTTCCCCGAGAACTCAAATCGCATATTTGATAACGATAAAGATTATCACCCGCGGAAGCGCCTTCCCTAACGCGATCCAAGCTGGTCTTTCTCCGAACTTCGCCCTTAGACCACAAAAGAAATTCCGTTCCCTGCACCAAACTGCCAGCGAGAGGTTTTCAAATACCGGGCCTACGCGCACCTCTTCTCGCACGTTGAATGCACCAAGACGATCAATCTCCTTCCGGCGGCGCCCAGCTCCCACAACGTAACTTCCAGCCTCTGCCTTCGCCTACCACAGCTCCGACGTACCGAGCGTCTGGACGGAGGGAATGTAGGCTCCAGTGTAGACCGTCCGTAGTACGCAGGCGCGCAGGCTTTTCGGGTGTGAGGGTCACGTGGAAGCTCTTTAGCGGGACATGTAATCCTTCGCCCCTTGCTTTGATATAGGCCTCCTTGCGAGTCCAGCAAAGCAAAAAGCCTTCGTCCTGTAATGACGGCGGCAAGCTCCGTAATTCCATCACCTCTTGCGGCGAAAAGTAATGCTCGGCAATCTCCCCGCCAGCAATCTCGCGAATAAGCTCGACATCAACTCCCAAATTCCGTCCAACGGAAAACGCAAGCAATGCGATACCCTGTGAATGCGAGACATTGAACTGAGCCCATTTTGGCCGCACGTCTGTTCGCAGGCTCGGTTTGCCTTGAGGGCCATAATCGAATTCGAGTTGCCCCGGCGCTCGATTCACGTACCTTCCCAGCAGTTCACGCAGAATTCCACGGGTAGCAATAAAGCGATCTCGGTCGCGTTGAAAAGAGAACCGATTCGCTCGCGCTTTCTCGTCGGTTGAGAGTGTCCCTTCGAATTGACGGAGGTCTATCGCTTCGCAATCCAGATAGGCGCGCCAGACATGAACCTCTTCTTCGACTAGTTCAAGCCGTTTCGGGCTCAGCTCCCAAGGGTTCGAGTCGGACGTAGTTTGATCGTTGCGCACGCAATATCCTGATCATGCTAATCGAGATTCAACTTGAACAGCCAGTTGTTCCGCGGCAGCCAGATTGCATTCTAAATATCTGACATAATTCGAAACAGGAGGTAATGTCAGGACACCATTGACCTGACCGCATCAGGAGAGCGACGATGATGACAATCAAGAGCTCAAGCCGGGGTACGGGAATAACCCACAGGCGGCCCTTATGGTCTTTTGCACAGGTTAAGTTGTCCTGACCTGATGAGTTTTGGTTATTCTTTGATTAGTGAGCGAATAGAAAAATGGTCGACGATTCCGCGCCCGTAAGGTTGAACACTCGATTCTTCTTGGCTCTTGCGGTTCTTTTTACCGTTGGCACAGCGCCGCATACCGCTTGCAGCAGCAGCCCTGTTCTATCCCATTCAAGTTCAACTCCTCGGCCCTCGGAAATGCCGAAGCAGGCCGGAACACCATCGAAAGCGCCCTTTGCTCGACGTCTCATCTGTCCCGCGTTCGGCTCGCCAGCCGCTCTCCAGACGAAAGGAGAGCATCGGGTTATTCTTTCGTGGAGAGCCAGTGCGCCTGCCGATTCAAGGCATGCGGCAGCCGCCGGCTACTGCATCTATCGTGGCGTAAAACATAAAGACACGTCTCCGACGTTGGTCAATTCCACTCCATTTCCAGGCACCACTTGCACGGATGACGTGGTCGAGAATGGCAAGAAGTACTATTACGTCGTGCGGGCGATCAGCGCCACCGGGATCACGAGTATCATCTCGAACGAAGCGGTCGCCCCGATTCCACGAGGAGAGCGGCGCAATCCTTCGGCCTCTGGCGCCTCGGCCCCTTCTTGTCAGGAGCCCGTCAGCGTGAAATAGCGGCTGGTACCGCGATACGACCTCGGAAGCCCGAACCGATCGCAACGCATCAGACCTTTTCCACCATTCACCCTTCTCCTTCCGCTCGCCGTTTCAATCGATGCACACAGTCGAGGCGCGCCGAAAACATTGGCTGCGATGTGGACTAATGTTGGGAGATCTCCAACAACTCCTTCAGATACTGCTGCCACACTGCTGCCCAGGTGTGAGTACCATGACCATGCGTTTGCTCGGAGATTGGGATAAGGACAAAACGGCCATGCTCCACTCGTTTGATTTCGCGTTCGGCGATTCCGAGCTCCGGAGGATTGATAAAATCGTCGGCCGAATTCACGAACATCACCGGGACACTGATTTTATCCAGCCTCGCCGAAGGATCGTAATCCCACGAAGCTCTCACCGCGTAAAGCAGGTCGTTGGCATCGTGACTTGCACAGAAGCGCTTGGCGAAGTCCTCATCTGCCGCGTCAGTTAAGTCGCGGGTCGCGAGGTCTTTCTGCATCTGCAGAGCGGACCCCGCAGCGATATAAAACATCTCTGCCGCGGTTTTGAGGGCCGTCGGGGGCTGGCTTGAATATTCACCATTCTTCCAATCGGGATCGCCACCGATACTGTCGATCACCAACTTGCGCCACAGGCGATTCCTTCCAGCGATCGGAACCGGCTGACAGGCCAGGGGCATAAGTGCGTCCATGAAGTCGGGGTAGGTTTCGCCCCAAACCCACGAATGCATGCAGCCCATGGAAGTCCCCAGGATGAGGCGGAGATGGTTCACTCCCATGCCTTTTTCCAGGAGTTCGTGCTGCGCCGCAACCATGTCGTCGTAGTCATACTGAGGAAAGTGCGCGTGCATTCCGTCGCTGGGCTTGCTGGATTTTCCGTGGCCAATGTTATCCGGAAGGATGATGTAGTAGCGCGTGACATCGAGAAGCTGCCCCGGGCCAAAGAGCACGCCCGCAAACTGCGGCACGAGGAATTGCTCGCCAGTCCCGCTGGTGCCATGCAAAAGTAGAACGGCATTTGTGACCCGGCCATTCGGGTTGCGCACGGGAGTTCCTAGGGTCGCGTAGTGCACTCGCAATTCAGGCAGGGTTTCGCCTGATTTGAATCGGAAATTGTGGGAAACGTAGTCACCTTCCGTGGGGGTGGGCCAGCTTGGCTGCTGCGCCCACGCAGACCATACGCAAAAGAGCAGGGCTGCCAGCAATGTAAACCTGAAGGCTCGAATGCTATCGTGCATGTTCGCACCTCATTCCTCGGGGCAGAGTACCACAGCAGAAAGACGCTATCATGAAGCGCAGTGGCGGGCAGCTCATCAAAAGACGGGGCAGCCCGTCAGGCTGTATCCTGACCTATATTCCTGATGGATTGGGCCAACCGCGATGTGAAGAGAGGTTCGTGTTAGTGTGACTCACCGGCTTTTTGCTCGTTGAGGATTCCCACTTATCGTCGGCTGCTCGAGGAAGGACCGCTGCATTTTGTGGATGTGAGCGGAGGCAGGTGGGGGGTTTGGGCGGTTTTCAGCCACGCCGAATGTTCAGCCGTAGCAAAGGATCCAGATTTTCCATCAGGAGAACCGGTGGGATGCTCTTCACGCTGCCGGTAGACCGCCAAGGCGAGTTTAAAGCGCAGCCGTCTCGAGATCAACGTCGTGTCTGGCGAGATTTTCCCGCTCCTTCTGCTCATCGTACTTGCGGAGACCCTGCGCCAGTGCCCGGTCCATGGATTTCGTCGTTGCGGACGCATAGTACGGGACTTCCACAGAAAATTCCATGAAAACGCAGCACCTGGTAGCTGTGTTTCAACTTGATCAGCGTGACCTGGAGCTTAGTAACTGCGCATAAATAACTTGCACATTTAAGATAGATCGTGTAGTCTTTCCGCATGGAACGGAAGGTACTAGTCGCCGGCATTCGCAAGAAATATCAAGCTCTGCGGTCGGTACTAGACG
>JBEKUD010000278.1:0-5204 GCA_049515395.1 Candidatus Sulfotelmatobacter sp.
CGGAATGGCAACCTCGAGCTCGACAACACGTAGGAAGGGGTCGAGTGTCTCCGTCTTCGCGATCAGAATCAGCGTCGAAGCATCGAAAATAAACATGTATGACAATATATTACAACTGTAATTTTAACACAGACACAGCGCCCCTGCAACTGCCTGCATCGAGCCATGCTTAAAAGTAACCAGAGGGTAGGCCGTCGAGACACTTAGGATGTAAACCGAGTCAGAGGCATCTCGTCAGGTCTATAAAAGGCTTCGGCCCTGTCAACCGGCTCTTAGCCACACCACGAAGTGCACGCTGTGGAAAGCGCGCCAATTTCACTCTATAACTTCCATTGACGAGCTTTGGCCGATTCTACTGATGCGCCATGAGCGATGCGGAGGCGCCGCTGCGCTCACGGGCATCCCGGAAACTCACCTACTCCCAAACGATTTGATTCTCTTCACACCAGTCGAGTGCGATCTGTCTCAGAGCCTCCGTGCGGAATGCAAACCAGGCTGATTCGATACCGTGCCGCCGAAGGGTGTCCTTGAAATTCCGGAATGCCCCGGGGCCGTTGATGGCGTGCAGAAGATCTTCGCGAATACTGTCGCACTCCACCGAGCGCGAGAAATCCTGCATGACCGCCCACTCGTGTACCTCAAACTTTGTAGGAAGTGGCTGGAAGCGGTCGGTAGAAACGATTCGCTTGGCTGTCTCCCATTCGTGTTTCTGCCATGCCGGTAGATCCGGCTCCTCGTCGCCGGACTCCTCTGCCTCACGCAGAAAAACGTGAGAGACGGTTTCCACCTGACCGGTGTCGAGATCCAAAAAGGAGGCCGACTCGTCGAACTGCATCTCCAGAGCGTCGACGATGTCGTTCAGGCGAACAGTCGCGGGCATAGCTTCGAGACCATCATAATGCCTGCATTAAACCTTCGCCGGTCGCTTCGGAAGACGGTGTCAGGTAAGTATTGAGGAGATGAGCGAAAGCAAACCGTCCGATGACGCATCGTTATTGCCTCAAGACACTGCCAGAACTGAGGACGACCATTGGTCCAGGATAAGTCGGGACGATACCTGTTTACGGTCCCGATGGCAGTCGGTGTATAGGCGGCATGGAACTCAGTACAGGCTTTGGTATGGAACTTGAGAACCTCGTTCTGGATGGCAAGGGAAATGACAAATGGCAAACACCATGAGAAAGAATACCGATGCCGGGACGAGGGACGGAGCTGTCCGCAGTAGCGATGAAACCCTTGTAATGAGAGTGGAGCGACGGGGCAGCGTTATCCGGTCGACGAAGCTCGCCAACCCGTCATGCGGGGATGAGTGGCTGGAGTTAGCCAAGCTGGCCAGGAGGGACAGGCAGCACTTCGATTGTGCAACCTGGTTGCACCGGGCACGGGAAATGCCCAAAGAGCAGTTCAAGGAGGCAGTCGAAAGGGAACTGACGGGAAGGGAAACGGAGCCGTGGGAGGTGCTCTACTTCAAACTGTACCAGAGCCAAATGCCGGTCATCGAGCGGGCAATCGAAACGGCTTGCCTGATGTTGGGCAGCGACCGCTCTCGAGGCTACTGTCTGGAAATGATCTGTGCCGACTTTCTGGCCGGGGCCAACAAAGGCGTCAAGCAATTTGCCGAAACCGGCTCGAAGGCTGGCATTCAGCCAGAACACGCAAACCGGCTGAGAAGGTTACTCTCCGCTCTGGATGTGGCCACCTGCGCGGCCAACATGAATGCGCCAGGGTACGCCCTGCATCCACTCAAGGGCGACCTGGAGGGGCACTGGGCCGTGCGTCACGTTTGCATTCGAGGGCGAGGACGCGATTCTCGTCGATTACCAGGATTACCACTAGGAGCAAAGCATGCTTTTCAATCCATCCCATCCCGGCGAAGTCTTAAAAGATTGTCTGGGCGAGATGACGGTGAAAGAGGCGGCTAGGTGCCTCGGGGTAACTCGGCCGAATCTCTCCAGGATACCCAACGGCCGCGCTGGCATTTCAGCGGTGATGAGCGTACGCCTTGCCAAGGCGATGCCGTACACGTCGCCCGAGTTTTGGCTGAAGATGCAACTCAATTACGATCTTTGGAAGGCTCAGAAAATCAGGCAGCCCAAAATCAGGTGAAGGATGAAGAGAACTCCTAAGAACGTTCTTCGACTGCCACTTGAGAAGCGTGCAGAGATGGCATTCCGGGAGGCAGTTGAGGAAGTCATTGACGAACATGCCCGTCTGGGGTTGCCACTCTACATTTGGCGTGACGGCAAAGTAGTGGCATTGTCCGCGCAAGAGGTAGGAAAGCATTCTGAATTGACTCACCGCAAGTGAGAGCAGCGATCTCCTCTTCGGCGCTGCTCTTCGACGTTCGCTGAAAACGTAGAGTGCGCAGTCCTCTAACGCTTCAGCGGGAAGAGTTGATTGATTCTGGGCGGCTGCTAGCGGAAGACTGGCTGTCTTCGAATTGTGATCAGTTCAGTGGCCTTTGAGCCGGAGCTGAGACTTGTGATTCTTTGTAAACATGAACTCGGCTCGAGGTTCCACTCAGACCTGATTCGGTCTTTTATGTGCACTCGGTCTCCCGGGCGCGAGCAGAATTGCGCCAAACCGTTCTCATGCTATTGCCGCTTCTGCTTCAGAGTGGCGAGTCGTTTGCGGGCATCGTCAGGCCACTCCCCTTGCGGATCGACGCGGAGATAGCATTCCCAGCCATGTATAGCTTCCGCATAAAGGCACATGCGCTCGCAAGCAACAGCCCGATTGAAAAGTGCAACCGGATCCTCCGGCGATTTCGCTAACGCTTGGTCAAAAGATTCGATAGCGTTGCCGAGGTCAGCCGTTCGATTGCCAGACTCCGCGCGCAGAAAGTATGCCGAACCCAAGTCGGTCAATAGGCCCGGCGAATCAGGCTCTTCCTCCAGAGCGTGTTGCAACGACTCGATCGCCGCCTCGTAATTGCCGTCCATGAGATTGGCGCGAGCATGAGCTTGCAGCCACGTGGGATCGTTTGGATTCTTGTTCAGCTTCTCGCCGATCAGAGCTTCGGCCTGTAACAGAGAAGGGGACTTGTCGGATTTGTCGGCGCTGCGCTCTCGTACTTGAGCGTAAGTTGCGCCGTCGATTCTTACCTCCAGCGTCCTATACTCCGTGTATGCCTGTGCCAGCAGCTCTTGAACGGACGGTGGACGCAACAGCCGCATGCCGCCCCGCAGCGTCGTGGCCATGTTTCGCCGCCACTCGGGACGCGCACTGCTCAGCGATGCCAGCGATGTCTCTTCGCTGGGTGTCACTTCATCCGTCAGCGTCTCTGCTGCACGCTTCAGCAGAGGTCCGCAGTATCCGCATTGGGCCGCGTGTTTCAACAGCTCACGCGTCTCCCCGTCCGGTAGCAGACCAGCGGCCACGTCGAGCCATTTACTATCTGCAACACAATCAGGACATCGTCGCACGTTGCTCAGTACGCCCATATTTGAAATCTCGCTCTGCACTGACTGTGCATCTGCAACTTGCGGCTGCAGATCTGGCAAGACTCAACGTGATGTCGGGCCTCCCGCAGGGCCTGCTCCGAGGGTCGCTCCGCATCCCCCGACACTTACCGCGTCCGACAAAACGAGCCCATCAAGCTCGTCGCTGTCAAGATGTTTGTCGAACGGCCGCGTCAAACCATCTTTTCTTTTCAATACGATTGTGCGCGGCGAAATCCTTTTTCGCCAGGCTGCGATGATAATGAAGCTTGAGATCGCGCGCCTGCAACCAGCTCCCGGATGGCGCGTGTGAGACGAAAAATGGCGCTTTCCACGCCCTTCGCGGTCAAACCGACCGTGGGTACGGCTGCTATAGCTTTGGGACTCATTCCTTGTCGGTAGTAGAGCCAGAATATGAGCCGGTCTCTTTCCCGGTCGTGTTCCCCCAAGCACTTATCCAGCCAGCGGTCGACCTGCTTTAGCAAGACTGCGCTCTCTATAGCATGCTGGCCGGCGAGATTATCACTTGGCGCTTGCGAATCAACGCTGTCTACCAACTGAGCATTCTCCCCAGAAAGACGCTTCTGGGAATGAAGTGACCGAAAATAATCATGGGCGACGTTCACCGCAATCGCCTTAATATACCCCAGAACCGCATCAGGGTGCAGAAGAGCAAAATCCCGCACCAGGCGGCATTTGCCTGCACAAAGTTTGAGAAAAGTATCTTGGACTAAGTCGTCAATGACCTGTTGTGGAATCGCTCCCCATTGGTAGGCAACGCGAAGAATGGAGAGGCTTATAGGTCGGTGAAGACGCGCGATCAGTTCTTCCCACGCTGCGCCGTCGTTTGTCTCGGCGCAGGCACGGATTAATTCCTCGATGGATACTGACGCCAGCGGAATGAGATCGCCGATTTCTTTGCCGTCATCGCTTTTGTTTGGAGATGGTAATGGATTGGGTCCGATGCGCCAATCTTCTGCCATGGGGGGCTCCTTACTTAGTGGAACGATGGCTAATTTTAATTGGGCCGAGGGACGTCTGATTTGGCAGGGCCGACGTGCGAAGGGGGCACGGCGGAAAAATGCTAAAAGAGACCCGCTCACACTACACCCTTTGCAAGAAAATGTATAACACTAAATTTACGATCTCAGCAGGGATGAGACTCCCAACTTTTTGTCGAGTAATTTGGAAGGGCCCTCCTTCAGAACTTGAGCGAGATATTTGCCCATTCCCTCCGCGCAGCGAATCACGTTACGGCCAACAGCTCTCTACAGCGCCACAGAACGTGACCGCTCTGGGCCGCATCACCCTCCGAAAAGGGAAATACTCTCGTTTCCCGTAATAGGAGGGAGAGTTGCTTGTTGGAATGGTTGTTACTCTTCAATTTCCCACTGCGACTTGGAGGAAACGCCTGTGCTCATGGCGAACGCTGGCCCAATTGCCGCCGCACAAGACTATTACGAAGCATTTGAGCACTTCGTAACTAGCGGCATGTGCTCTGAAACCGGCGGAGCGCGCGCGATGCCCACCGCAGCGCTAAAGGAGAAACCCTGTGAACTCCATTTTGATTGTCCTGAGCTATCTCGGACTCGGAACCTTAGTAAGCTGCGCCGCCGCCTATCACTTCAACGAGTATTTGGTTGGTAGGGGCTGGGGATGCAGGAAGCCTCCGGTGAGCCCTAGTGAAGAAGCCGCGCCGAAGTCCATCGCAGCCACGACATCGCGATAAAAAGGAAAAATTCTATGTCGCTATCTATTACCAAA
>JBEKUD010000279.1:0-5186 GCA_049515395.1 Candidatus Sulfotelmatobacter sp.
GGCAAGCTGATGCTGCACGTCCGGGGCGCTGACAAGCTCTGGCATTCAAGAGCAGCCTCAAAATTCCGCTCGTCCACATCGCAGGCGTCCGTGCCGATCCGGAGGCCGCACGCGGCTGGTATAACGGCATCAGGATGCCCGGAACCAATGTCCCCGGCGTCATCACGGCGGGAACTTTCTATCAAGACGGCAAGCGGGTCTTCTGGGACGTGCATCACCCGGAGAAGACCATCGTGATTGACCTGCATGACGAGCGGTACAACGAGTTGATGGTGGAAGTGGATGATCCTGTGTTAGCGCCGATTTAAAAGGGAGCCAGTGTGGCCGGTTTTGAATGAGCCAGAAGGCTGGCTGGCCATGGCGGGGCACACGAATGCGTCGGCCGCTGTCATAAACAAGCAGTCACGATTCCGAGTTTGTTCCCCGCCCGACGATTTCTAGTTCATGTGCGCTTCTCCCGCGCCGTCCACTCGAGGCGTAACTGCGGATCCGGGCTGTGTTTGGTGTCCCTCTTGACCGACTCGATAACCGGGTAGAGTTTGTCCGCGCTATTGACCTTTCCCGACACGCAGTAATAGTGGTCTGACGTGATGGTTTGGGTTTTGGTGAAGTCAATGTGGTTTGTTGGGTGGAATGAAGTCGTGGCGATTTCGAACCCGCCGCGAGGTTTTGATGAACCGCAACCCATTGGGCTCTCGACTGAGGCCGCCGCGGAAGCGATCAGAAGGTGAAACGACCACCGACTGTCGGAGCACAGTTGTTGTTGTAGTTATAGGGGACGCCGGGGCCATGAGGAATAGCGATGGCCAGACCGCCGCTCACGTAGGAGTACGCAATTCCGGCAAAAGCGTCGAAACGCTTGGTGAAGTGATGATCCACATAGAGCGACCCCTCGTTGAGGGTGCCCGCGCAGGAAGCGCGGAAACCGTCTGCCACCGAGCAGGTCGGCGGAAGACGGAAGTCGTTCTGCCGCTGTTGATACCAGGAGAATGTGAAGTCGGTTTTGCTGCGGTAGGTGTACTTCACGCCCGTCCACCAGATCTGCACCAACTTTTCAGAATCAAGATTATTGTCTTCGACCCCGCTCATGACATAGCCGCCCTGGTCTGAGGCGCCAACCCCCAGCGGATTCGCCGGGTTACTTTGCCAGATGTATTCGTAGCCGGCAAAAAACTTGAACGGGTCCCACTTATACCTGGCAGCGACCATAACTGCGTTGTTGTCGGTCACGATGCCATATACGGTGTTGTTCGGGTCGATCAGATTGGGCCCCATGTCGGGCCCCCCGTTGATGGGGTTTGTATTGATGCTGTCCGTGGTCGACTGATATGGAGCCGCCAGACTCTGCGGTCCCAGCAAGGGGTTCAATACGCTGATCGCCTGGTTGTAATGCTGAAAGACGACGTCGGCGGAGAACTTGCCGTAGTCTCCGCCGAGGTCAAATCCATAGGCGTTGTTGTGCGCCGCTTCCGGCGTACAGTTGGCGGCAATCCAGCTTGTGGAGGCCGAGTAGCAGCCGGCAGAACCATCGGCGAATTTATACATCGCGCCGAAATGGACCGGCCCATAGGCGAGGCGATACTTCAAGGCGTCGTCCCAACGGCTGTCCTCGGTGTCGCCGCCGCCGGCCATCGTGCCGTTGTACCCGATGTACGAAAAGGCATAGGCCCCGCCGGCCGGATCGTAAAGCAGCATCGCATCGGTGCCAAGAGCGCGCTGACGACCGAAGGTCAGTGTGCCGAAATGCGTGGACGATACACCGCCATAATATTCGTCATTGAAGGGTTGGCCCGCGCGCGCGCCGTCGATGGCTTCCGAATAGCTGCTCCTGGGAAGGCCGTTGTTGATGATCTGGGTGGCCGACGCGTTGGCCAGCAGGCCGGACTGCGGATTGATGCCAGTTGAAGCGTTGAACACAACGGACCAGCCAGGCAGAAACTCTACCTTGCCCCTGATGCCCAGACCCGTCTGCTGCAGGTTGTTCGGTGCGATGAGGAATCGATGTTGATAGCCGTTTCGGTTCACCAGAGATTCGCCTTCATAGTTATAGCCGTTTTCCGGTAAGCCGTGGCTGACCCAGCCGACGCCGACGTCATACGCACCGTACAGCGTGATGCAGTGCCAGGTCAGCGTGCAATCGGTGGTGGCGAACTCGTGGCCGCTCGCGCAGGCGTCGGCGGTCCTCAGCTGCATCTTAATATCGACCGTGGCGTCCTGGCCAACCGCCAAGCTGATTCCCGTGCGCGTTGCATCGGCGAACCCTTGTTTTGCCGCTCGAATCTCGAAGCGCCCCGGAGGCAGGCCGGACGCCTGAAAGTGCCCCCCGCCGTCGGTTGCGATCGTGCGCGTTGCACCTGTGTCGACGTTCTTGATCGTCACCGCGACATCGCGAAGGGCTGCGCCGGTTTGGTCCGTCACCACGCAGGAAAGGCTCGCTCCCGTTTGGGCCTGAGCAAAGGTCAAGCATGACGAAAGTAAAAGACCGACCGCTGCCATAAATAAATAAGCTTTACGCATTTCGACCTCGTCAAAACGAATTGTTTGATACAGAAGGCGCAAGTGTACATGAAATACGATTCGATTGTCCAAAACTGTACGATTTAGTGTATTTCGCGATGAGTCTATGGGCTATACTGATGGGGTTGCGCCGAGTTGACCGGAACTCTTGTTGACGCTACGATTTGTCCCGTGCAGAAGAAGAACGGCAAATTCGGACGGAATGGTGAGGGACTGCTGAAGCTTCGAGACGCAGCTTTGCAACTGGGGGTCAGCTTTCCAACGATTAAGCAGTGGATTT
This sequence comes from Candidatus Sulfotelmatobacter sp., assembly GCA_049515395.1. Classification (GTDB taxonomy): domain Bacteria; phylum Acidobacteriota; class Terriglobia; order Terriglobales; family Acidobacteriaceae; genus Sulfotelmatobacter. The sequence goes on from JBEKUD010000279.1 coordinate 2,798, forward strand.
ACAAGAAGAAAATTCGCAGCACTCAAACTGCGGGGGGGCATCATCGCATCCCCCAGAGCGAAGTGGACAGGTTGCTTTTCAGAACCCGTGGCAAGACGGAAAAGCAACGTAAGCAGGAAGTCCGGCGTGTGAGTGGTCGTAATCAGCTGGTGGGCCGAATAGAGTCCGTGCAGATTAGCGGTTTGATGGCTGAGGTAATGGTTTCAATCGGTGGTCAGCAAATCACGTCGATCATCACGGCACGCTCTGCCAGAGAAATGCAGCTGAAGCCGGGACAGACTGCCGCAGCCCTCATAAAGGCTACCGAAGTGATGATCCTGCGGGTTTGAGACATGAAAGAACGTCTGTTTGTCCATACCGTGCTAGTCGGTCTACTGTTGGGTGCCGCACTGGCGCAATGCCAGCAACTCACGATTCAAACGGAGGGCGGGAAACAGACTGTGTTGGCGAGGTCGGACATCGAGTCCTTGCCGCACGTCAAGGTGACTACTCATGCCTCAAAGACTTCCGCCACATTCGAGGGCGTGACTCTGAAGACAGTCCTCGAAAAGGGGGGCGTTGAGTTCGGACACGCTATGAGAGACAAGCGTTTAGCTTCATGTCTCCTCGTGGAAGCTGCTGATGGCTACCGTGCCATCATTGCCCTTCCTGAGATTGACCCCGACTTTACCGACAAACAGATTGTGCTTGCCTACTTGCAGGACGGAAAACCACTAGATGCCAAAGCGGGACCGTACCGAATCGTTATCCCGGATGAAAAGAGAATGGCTCGTTGGGTACGGCAAGTCACCACGTTGAAAATTGTGGATGTGCAGTAAGGGATTAATCCTTCTGAATCATTACCTCGGTAGCTTTAACAACAGCGACCACCGTGTCCCCCTTCTTGAGCTTCAACTCGTCGCCACTGCGCTGTGTGATGGCGCTCTCAATGGAAATTGTCACCCACCCGGACGACCACATGGGCCATGACATCACCCAACTGGACTTCTTCGATAGTTCCACGGAGCTTGTTTCTGGCTGAGATTGGCATTCACTAATTATGAACGTTATCGGAGAGCCTGTATGAGCATGCGAACACGGAACCTGATTATGCTTCTGGCGGTCATGTTTGTCGGTCAATTTTGTGCAGCCCAAGCAATCATGGTGGTTGCCGCAGCCGACCTTCAGTTTGCGATGCAAGATGTCGCAGCCAAATTCCAGAAGGAAACAGGAAAGGACGTGAAACTGACTTACGGCTCATCGGGGAGCTTCTTCGAACAGCTTCAGAATGGCGCACCCTTCGACATGTTTTTTTCGGCCAATCTCGACTATCCGAAGGAGTTGAGGACTGCCGGACTGGTGGAGCCGGGCAGCTACTACGAGTACGCCAAAGGCAGGATTGTCATCTGGGTTCGGAAGGACTCGAAACTCGATCTGAGTTCGGGACTCCAAGTCCTGCTGAACCCATCAATTAAGAAGATCGCGGTTGCGAATCCGCGGCATGCTCCGTATGGACAGGCCGCCGTCGCCGCCATGCAGAAGGCAAGTGTCTACGACAAAGTGAAGGATAAGTTTGTGTTCGGCGAAAATATCTCCCAGACTGCTTCTTTCGTCATGTCGGGAGCCGCTGATGTGGGAATAGTGGCATTGTCTCTCGCTTTGTCTCCGAACACGAAAGATATAGGGCGCTACGTTGAGATTCCCGCTGATGAATATCCGCCCATCGAGCAGGCGTGCGTCATCCTTAGATCGTCACAAAATAAGGAAACGGCGATGCAGTTCTTATCATTCATCAAAACTGCCGCTGTTGCCGACACGTTGAGGAGATACGGTTTTGATGTGCCATCAACGGAGTGAACACATCCACATGTCCGCCACTAGCGAAAAGCTTTAACTATGCATCTTTACGTCGTTGTAGATTGCAAGACGAAGAATTGCGGAACGACTCACGTACTCACCTATCTGGGTGAAAAAGGCAAGACCCCGGCGACCGTGGAATACTGGATGTCGTACCCGTTAATGACTGATTGCCCGACTTGCGGTCTGACATACGATTACTCGGATTCAGAGGAGAAGTTCCGGCAAAAAGAACTTCCCTTACGTCCGCCCTGCGAATACTTCAATAGGTTAGCGTTGCCTCCGTTCCTGAACAGGTCGCCCACGGCAGGAAGCTGAGAGACCCGGTCTGCCCGATGTCTTCGGTCAGCGAGGAGCAGTGTTCAACACTGATCTCAAAAGGTATACCCGTGGGCCAGCGACTCGGGCTCTTACTAAAACTAAATAGTAACTGCCGCGTTGAAAGATCGGCACTTACGGCTCTCAGGGCAGCCCGAAAACTATCCCCTTCCGAACCGGCGCGGGACAGGGCTCAGGGAAGGCTCGAATTTGAGCCGTTTTGCTCTGCATTCGG
>JBEKUD010000280.1:0-5176 GCA_049515395.1 Candidatus Sulfotelmatobacter sp.
CCGGCTGCATCATCAGATTTATGGGAGCAATCTGCTTGGTCGAGTCGACTGTCAAACTCTGTTCGACCGGCTGATACCCATCCCGCCGTGCTTCGATTTGATATTGGCCGGGCTTGAGATCAAACCGGCAATTCGGAGAGAGGCATGAACGATCGCCAATGCGCACCGAGGCTCCAGGTGGATCCGTGCGGATCTCCACCGGAACGGCCGTAACACGGAATAATCGTGGTATGACTATGATCCCCGCCGCGATCGCCAGGGTTGCCGCTGCACCGGCAGCGATCTGGCGCACCGGAATTGGTTTGGGCGGGGCGGCGGTCGCGAGTTCTAACTCAACTCGCCGGAGGATGCGTGAGGCGATTCCGGCATTATCGTCTTCCGCCGCGTAAGTGGCGGCGATCTGCTGGGCGCGAATGGCGAGCTTTTTCAGTTTGGCCTGCTTCGCCGTTGGAACTTGCCGCTCAATCGCCAGCAACTTGTCCCGATCGGCATCATGGGACTTTTGCCGTCGTTCGGCCTCGATCTGATCGTGCAAGGTCCGCTCGAGATCGGCAGCGGCGGGGGTCGACCCATACTGCCGGATCGCCTGCTGGACCAACCCATGCGCTTCTCCGTAGCGTGCTTGTCGTTGGAGCAGGACGGCCTTGGTGAGCGATTCTTCGCGTCGTTTAGCGATAAGCTTTCTGCGCGTAGTGGCCAGCAACTCCTCAAATGCCGGGTCCTTCGACAAATTCTTCTCGATCAAAACTACGGCTTCTTGTTCCCGCTCTTCGCGCACCAGGTTTTCCGCGTGAGTCCGAATGCTGTTCACTTCCAGTTCTTTGCGGAGCTGTTCTTCCGCAGTGCGCAGGAGCCTGGAGACGGTCTCGTCATTCGGGGATCGAGTGTTGCATCGGCGAAGGACTTCGAGGGCCAATATGGTCTGGCCGTCTCGCAGATGCCGTTGGGCCTTTTCGGTTGCGTTGGCGATGGCTTCCTGGCGCTGCCGCTTCGCCTGATCGGATTCAATTTGGAGCTTCAGGGCCTTCAGTTCGCGATCTTGGGGATAGCTTTGAAGGCCTGCCTCGACGAGCTCGAGGGCTTGCTGCAACTCGCCACTTCCGCGAAGACGCCGCGCTTCGGCCAGCCGTTCCGCGCGGTCTCGCGCGGTCGATACCGATTCCCGCGCCTTCCGGAGAGGCTCCGCCTCTGGAAATTGTGCCAGTCCTTCCTCCAGCGTGCTCAACGCCTGTTCGAACTGGCCTTGCTTGGTCTCGGCGTCGGCTCGACGTTCGATCTCAACGATCTTTTGTCCTTGAGCGCGCGATTCCGCAAGCGCGAGCAGTTCTTCGATTTCACTTTGTCCGGGGTGTTGCGCGGCCGCCTGTCGCAGGATCTGCATTGCCAGGATGGGTTGATCTTGACTTAGCAGATCCTGCCCCTGCTGGATAGCGTTGCGCACTGCCTCTTGCTGGCGGAGCGCTGCCTGCTCGGATTCGGCTAACGCCTCGGCAGCCGCAATCGCCGCAGGATCTTCGGGGATTTCAGCCGCCGGTGGAGCGCTCTCCGCATCCTGTTGAGTGAAGCTGAGATCAGATTGCAGCTCATCAGGCATGGTCGAGGCGACTGGGTACGCTGCTTGAGGCTCCTGCTCTGGAAGTTGAGTTGCCGTTAGCGGTTGCGGATATTCCGGTGCTGCTTCAGGCTTCGGCGCGGGCGGGGCCGGCTCTCCCTCCTCTTCCAGCGCGCCAATCCTTAATGTCAGCCGTCGCTTGAAGTCCTGAATGGCAGACTGCACCTTCTGGTTGCCCTGATAGTGGTCTCCAATTTGCGCGACTTTCCCGAGAAGATTCTCGAGTTGAGTGCGATTCATGGCATCGGTAGGGCCGACCTCATTGCCGGGATCAATGCTTTCTGGCGAGGCATCCAGAGTAACGGTAGCTTGATCGGATATCTGGGCCCGATAAAGTCTTTCCTCCAACTCGCGGGCGGAGCGCTGTGCTTTGGCCCGCTGGGCAACCGCGAGCAGCGATTCATATTGTTCTTTGACTGGAGGCGCAGCATAGGGGCTCGACTGCGAGAGACTGTCGAGAATGCCCTCGGCCGAGTCAAGCGAACGCACCATCAAAAGCATGCGGACGTCGGGGAGAGCCTTTTCCATGGCAGACGTGGCCGCCCGCGAACGTGCCGCTTCGATCTTCTGCTGTAGAACTTTGGCGTCTGGAGTGTCGCCGAACTTGTCACGAAACTGCTGTAGAGTTACGGCGGCGCCCGGGAAATCATCCCTGGACAAGGCTTCGCGGACATTTTCCTTGGTGATGGAAAAGCTCTGAACGCGATTGAGATCCTGGCGCGATTGCTCCAGCAAAGCCGTGAGTTCAGGAGATCTGCCGCACTGTTCGGACTGCGCCTCAAGGAATCTCACGGCCTCGCTAAAGCGGTCCTGTCGCAACAAGCGCTGTGCGGTGCTGACGGTTTCCTTCACTCTCTCGTTGAATTCCTGCAGACGGCGGCGGGCTTCGTCGAGGATGACGGTTAGCTCCTCGTCGGCAACCTCCGCTAAAGTTGCTTCGAGCAGATCGATGGCGCTTTGGTATTCGTCGGCGGAAACGAATTGATGAGCTTGGCCGGCGGTTGCGTCGATCTTCTGCCGTGTGGCGTAGTTGGCCGCCTCCTCCTGGGCAAACTGAAGTAGGTCATCAAGATCGCTGGAGGAAATTTCCTTGCGCGTCGCTTCCAGGGTTTCAATGGCTTCGGTGTATGCTTTGCGGCGGATTGCGTCTCTGGCTTTTTGCAGGCAATCTGCTTTGCGCTGTTCTTCCCGCCGCCGGGCCAGAGATTCCTTGACCACGGACAACATGGAAATCAGCGCCGGTTCCTGCGGATACTTCTTTAGCGCTTCTTCCAGCGGAATAAGCGATTGGTCGGGATCGGCGGAATCCAGCAATTGCCGGGAGGAGGCGATCTGTCCTTCCACGTAAGCGCGCTTCTCGCTCGCTTGGCGTTGTTTCTCAGCCAATCTTTTGAGCTTGAGCAAGCCGCGATCTTCGGGAAATAGTTGCAGGCCTTCTTCTGCGCGGGCGCAAGCCAGGGCAAAATTGTCGTGACTCAGGGCATTTTCTATTTCTGAATTGAATGCCTCCAGCTGTTTGCGGCGCCTCTCTTGCTCTTGGCCGCTAATCGCCAGGTTGGCCAACTCTTTTACGCCAGGAGCGGCAGGGGATAGCAACTCTGCCTTCTTGAGCACCTCCAATGCCGCCGTGAAGCTGCGAGACGCAATTCGCTTCCTAGCCTCATCCAGAAAGCCTTGCACCTGTTTGAGTTTGTTGTGCTCTGCAATCTCCCGAGCAATGATGGCGTTCAGAGCCTGGGCTTCCCGGTTATCGTGCTCGAGAAGCAGCGCTTCCGCCACAGCTTTTTGAGCTTCTTCGAGTTCACCAGTGTCGCGGGCCGATTCCGCACGACGCAGCAAAGAGGCTAACTGAGCTGCCCGGGCTTGGCGTTCGGCTATCGAGTCACGCAGTTCGAGGAGTTCGTGACTGCTGTCGAGCTTTACGGCCTGGTCGAGATATCGCAGGGCATCTGCGAGTTCGTCGTGCCTGATAGCTTGTTCCGCCTGCACCCGCAACTCGCGCGCCTGCTCGCTGCGTTTCTGCGTCTGAATCTGCTGGTCCACCTGTCCTAGCAGCTCATTGGCCCGAGAATTCTGTCGCTCGATTCGGAGAAGCTGCAGAATCTGTTCCTTGGCTTGACTCCATTGCGCGGCAGCGACCAGCTTGTCGACGGACTCCAGGTACTCATGTACCATCTCGCGCTTGAGTTCGTCCTGCACCCGCATGAGATCGAAGGCCATGCTGTCGGCGGTCGCATAGCGTTCTTCCGGATTCTTGGCGAGAGCGAGAGCGATGATGGGATCCAGTTCCGAAGGGTATTCGGGAAGCCAGGTTTGCAGGGGCGGCGGAGGGTCATGAATGATCTTGAGGAGAGTGGCTCCCATATCTTTGCCGTCGAAGGGAAGCTCATTGGTCAACAACTGGTAGAGCAACACCCCCGCGGAAAAGATGTCAGTACGGGAATCGACATAGGCTTTGTCTTTGATCTGCTCGGGAGACATGTGGGGGACGCTGCCCATCAACTGGCCGGGGCGAGTGACGCTTTCCTTGCCGATGCGGGCGATTCCAAAGTCCACGATCTTGACCGTGAAATCTTTGAGCACCATGACGTTCGCCGGCTTTATGTCACGGTGGATGACACCGTGTTGATGAGCATAGTTGAGCGCATTGCAGACCTGAATCGCGATATGCAGCTTCTGCTCGAGGGAGACGGACCGGCGAGAGGCGATGATGGAGTCCAGGCTCTCGCCTTCAAGGAACTCCATTACCATGTAGGGATTGCCGTCCTGATCGCCCAGGTCGAAGATGGTAACGATGTTGGGATGCTGGAGTTTGCCGGCGGACTGGGCCTCGCGATAAAAGCGCTTTAGCAATTCGGGGTCGTCGGCGTAACCGACGGTAATCATCTTTATAGCCACCAGGCGCCCGATACCGGGATCGGTTGCCTTGTAGACAATTCCCATCCCTCCCCGACCCACTACATCGAGGACGTCGTATTTGCCCAGTTTCTTGGGTATATTTGTTGGCATCTCGACCTGCGGCGCACCGGTTCCTGACCCCGGACTGCCATAGCGGTTGCCCGTGCGTTGACGGCAATTACGTTAGCATGGAATTGCTGGCTCGGAACAGGCAGAGTGGATCAAATCGAGTGATTTGTAACCAGAAAAGGAGGAGCAGAATAAAGTTGCGAGCTCGGCCAAGCGAACGCGCGTGCTTATTGGCCCTGCTACGGGTCACTTATTCGAGGGCAATGGCCATGCCCAGAGGTGTCCGTTAACTTCCGTGATGACCGTTGGCGGCTGCGACGCGCTGGTCGGTGCAGCGGTGGTGAAGAATTGGGTAACGGCGTTAGCCCGGTGCAGCGGCAAACTGGTAGCCGCTCCTGCCTTTGGTGCTGGTTGCGGTGGCGTTGCCATTACCGTTGGCCATGATGACCATGCAACCGGTGTCTGAGAAATGCCCTGACGAAACATGCTCGGACTCAGCATGCAACCTCGCGAATTCTCGAACGGTCAGGCATCGATGTACACCTATCGCACCGAACTGCAAAAGCCGGAGCGGTTGGCTCCGGCTTTGGGCTTGGG
>JBEKUD010000281.1:0-6246 GCA_049515395.1 Candidatus Sulfotelmatobacter sp.
GGTCCCTTGTGCAATCTGGTGGTTTCCATCGGAGGCTAGTCCATGCCCATACGTTCAAATCTTTCTTTCAAATCTGAATTTCCTACTTGCTCTATCTGCAACGAGCCTGTGGAACTTGAGACCACGAAGTCCAATGAAATCGGCGAGCCCATCCACGAAGAATGCTACGCGCTGGAACTCAGTCTGGGAAAGGCAACAAGACCGCCGCCCGAAGCTCGCCGTTCGAGCCACCTTCCCCGGTTCTTACTTGGCGGAAGTCACCGACTTCACCGAAATGGTATCTCCGTTGGCTGTGCCCATAACTTTGGCTTGCTGCCAAGCCAGCTTATTTAGTTCAGCCGACACGGCTTGATCCTTCGTGTCGAGGGTATACACCTTATCGCCGACCACCAGCGCATAATTAGCTCCTTTTTGAACGCAGGCACGAACGCAGTCTGCGGGGGCGATATTCCCCTCTGAATGTTTGGCTCCGCACATCGCATCGCTCACCTTTCCGGTAAAAATCTGCGTGCCGCCCGCCATCAATTTCGGTACGACTGCCAATCCCGCACACAACACCATCGTCGTTGTCCAAACTTCTACCATTCGCAAACGAGACATAAATCTTCCTCCTGTTTTCAGCACTTGTTGTTGGATGCTCGCATCAGCGGCCCCATTTTGGTTGCAACTTAATCCGACTCTTTGCGAACCTTTTTTCGAGCACGCTTTCGCGCCAAGGCTTGCTTCATCCGGCGCTTCGCGCCCGGCTTAAGGTAGAAGGAATGGCGCTTCAATTCCTTAATGACGTCTTCCGTCTGAACTTTGCGCTTGAAGGGACGAAGGGCCGTCCTTTAAGTCACCACCGGACTGGGCGTTGCGACCTGAGTCTTCGCTTGACTTGATCGAAGCCACCGCTCGTCAGGCTGAATGGCGCTCCTTGAATTCGTCGATCTTCCCGTTGGCTTTCTCCTTGGCGTTTTGCACCGACTGACTGATCTTGCTCCGCCTCTCGTGTACCTTGTCGGTTGCGGCGTTCTTGTGCGACTGTTGCACCTCTTTGGCAGTGTCTTTAGCATTGCCCCACGTCTCTTTTGCCGCACCTTTGGCTTGATCCACAACTCCCTGATTGGCCAGTTTTTCGTTGCCGAGAGTTTCCCCAATGGTTTGCTTTACCTTTCCCACCGCCTGCTTAACCTTGCCAACAACTTGATCCTTATTCACAATTCTTCTCCTTGCCGCAAATGCGGCCTTCCTTTTGTGCGTGAAATATGAAAACCATCTTAGCAAGTACTTGACGCAGTGCCGCAAACGTCTCCGCCGCAAGAACCCACTCTAGTCTTGCAGCCGCCCCCAAGGATGGTCACTTTTGCACAGGAGTTTTCAAAGTTCGAGTTTATTCGGTGTTGCGGGAACGACCGTGCTACTGATTTAAGATTTCTTCAGCAGGAAATCTCAAAAGCAGGCCCTTCTTGTAATCCGTGAGCCAGATTGAATGATAAATCGGCGAAGCAACGGGTTCATTTTGTTTCTGCTGGTTAGACTTTCCGCAGTAACGGTCTTTCCGAGCGGCGGATTGTCCGGGCGAGGTTACGCCAATAAACTGAGCCTTCGAGGGATTGTCCAAAAGAGGAGAAGTGTTCGCAATGGGGCTGATGCGTTACGATACCGGATCGTTCGAGATGACGTTGGTTGAGCGGTCGGAACATCCAATACTTCCGTCGAATAGCCGCCATAGCCCGTTCGTGCTCGGCGCGGTCGGTGAGGAGACGAGCGTTGCCTTCGAACGTCTCAGCAGCGATGGACAGCCTGACCTTAGCGTTTTCTGGACGTTGCGTACCCACTGGCGGTTCACGTTCGCGGTGCCGATGTAGAGCTTATCATCATCCAGAACGAACCAAATCGTGACTTCGTGGGGCTTCCCAGTTTTGCGTCCATAATGAGTCAGAGTCGTAGTTTGCCTTCTCGCTACGCGCTCCAATCGTGCAAGTGCATTCGATTCCATACGGCAACCTAAACGTCCCTGAGTTGCTCTTCGGTCATCCCGAAATAGTGACCCAATTCGTGTATGAGCGTCTGGCGGATTTGGTGGCGGACTTCGGTCTCAGTGGAGCAGACTGCTTCGATATTCTTTTGATAAAGCACGATGTGAGCAGGTCCCATGGAAAGATCAAAGACGCTCTTTCTCGTCGCTGGTACGCCATGAAAGATGCCCAGAAGCAATCGCCTTCGCTGCCCCGGATGGGCTGGTGACTGGTTCGGCGGAAAATCCTCGACCAGAATCGCTACGTTCTGGATACGGCTGCGAAATTCTTCCGGCAGCGAATCCAAAGTTTCTTCTGCAACATTGGTGAAATCTTCGCGCTTCATGCCACATTCATACTGCGGAAGGATAACACCGCCGATCACTCGGCCTACCAATTCGAATGGGGCAGCGGGCAAGAGTAATTCAGTGCTGTCTGGCGCATACAATGACGCCATGAAAGACCTGAACAATCGAGTTGCTCTCGTGACTGGTGGCAGCCGCGGGATCGGAGCCGCAGTCGCTATCGAGTTGGCTAGGGCTGGTGCCCATGTTGCTGTGAACTACCGCGAACGAGCCGACGCTGCGAATGCAGTCTGTGGCGAAATCACCGGGATGGGACGGAGTGGAATGGCGACTCAGGCTGATGTATCGGTCGCCGCAGACGTGAGGCGCATGGTCGCGGAGATTGAGGCGCAGCTTGGTTGCATCGATATCCTCGTCAACAACGCGGGTATAGCTCATCCGCACAAGTTGGAGGAGATTACAGAAGCGGAATGGGACCAAGTGCTCACCGTCAATCTAAAGTCGGTGTTCTTGGTAACGCAGGCTGTGGTTGGCGGTATGCGACAAAGAAAGTGGGGACGCATCATCAACCTGTCTTCAGTCGCTGCCCAGACGGGCGGGGCAGTGGGGGCGCACTACGCCGCATCCAAGGCGGGGATCATAGGGCTGACGCACTCCTGCGCTTCATCGCTCATTCGAGACGGAATCACCGTGAACGCCATTGCTCCCGCGCTGATTGAGACCGATATGGTGACCAGCAACCCCAACGCGAACCCGAATCTTATTCCGATGGGGCATTTTGGCTCGGTGGACGACATCGCATCCGTCGCTGTGATGCTGGCGATGAATGACTACATGACCGGGCAAACAATCTCGGTCAATGGTGGCTGGTATATGAGCTAGTCCCACCAACTCTGCCCAATGGTCGGCGTTTCGAGTTTTTGGCATGAAGGTGAGTATCTCTTTCGATGCAGATTGCTGGGGTGACAGACGCGAATCTCGCCTCTGTTCTCTGTCTTCGGCTAAAGTATCAGCCAATGAAATTCATCTTGTGCGTCATGTTCTTGCTCTTCACGATGAGTGCTGCCGCCCAAAACGGTGAGTTCGACATCAAAGCGGCTCAGCGGTTTGCGAATCTCGCACTCGCTTGCGTGCACAAAGAGTACCCAAATCACATTAGCCACACGTTGAATAGCGATGCAGATGCGGCCCCACCACGAAAATTGACGCCTGCCTTTTATGGCTGCTACGACTGGCATTCTTCCGTCCACGGGCATTGGCTCCTCGTTCGCTTGGTCAGGACTTTTCCGGACGCCCAGTTTGTTCAGGCTGCTCGCGAAGCACTGCTGCAAAGTCTCACCGCAGAAAACATCGTGCAGGAGGCTGCATATCTCCGAGGAGAAGGACGCGCCAGTTTTGAGCGCCCTTATGGGCTGGCATGGCTCCTTCAACTGGTTGCGGAATTACGCGAGTGGGACGATCCGCAAGCTAAAGAGATGGCGGCTAATCTGCATCCGCTTGAGAAAGTTGTACTGGAACGGCTGAACAACTGGCTGCCGAAGCTCTCCAACCCTGTGCGAATCGGCGAACACGACCAGACCGCTTTCGCGCTCGGTCTGATGTTCGATTATGCGCACGGCAATGGCGACCAGAAATTCGTCGATTTAGTCGTGTCCAAAGCCAACCAGTTCTACCTCAGTGACAAGAACTGCCCGCTGGCGTACGAGCCCTCCGGCGAGGATTTCCTATCACCATGCCTCGGCGAAGCGGACCTCATGCGCCGTGTGCTACCAAGCGAGCAGTTCGCCCGCTGGCTCCGAACCTTCCTTCCGCAGATTTCTCAGGCAACCAAGGATATCCTTTGGTTAACGCCAGTAGTCTCGCCCGATCCAAGTGATCCGAAGCTGGCGCACCTAGATGGGCTCAATCTCAGTCGCGCATGGATGCTGGAGGGCATCGCTGCTGGTCTCCCGAAGAGCGATAAACGACTGCCAGCGATTAGGGCTGCTGCCGCGGCGCATAGTCGGAAGGGTTTGGCGGCGGTCACGGGAGAGCATTACGAGGGTGGTCACTGGTTGGGAAGCTTCGGAGTTTATCTGGTTACAAAACGAGGCATTTCAACGACGCCCAGATAATTAAGCCATGCTGACCGACGCTCCACCGCGCAATTCGAACCGGGCAGGCTTTTCGGAGAGTGACCGGATCAGAACGCTCGACCTGCCGCGGAACGGGACTTTGCTCACGATTACAAAATCCATTGAGTCGGCTATGAAAGTTGGCAGCAGCACGGATGCCCGCCGGGCATGCGCTGAATTTCTGGATGCCGCATCCGGGTTCTACAAAGTCCCCGCTTGCGGCATCCGCGTGCTGGCAGCCCGACCACTGCGAGTCCGGGGAAACTGGTCAACAGAGCTTTTCGGAGACTACATCCCAGAAACTATGCTGATCCGCGTGTGGATGAAGACAGCGGTGCGCAAGGACATCACCTCATTCGGAACATTCCTCAGCACCCTTTGCCACGAGTTCTGTCATCATCTCGACTTCCAGAAGTTTGGGTTTCAGGACTCGTGGCATACTCGCGGTTTCTATGAGCGAGCCGCTGCACTTTACCATCATGCTAAGGGGACGCCGCCAAAGAAATTGTTCTGGGTCCCTGTGGCTGGTGGGCGCTGGCGGATCGATTGGCCGCGCACCAAAGGGGCCACAATCAAGCTTGGAGCGAAAAGGCAGCCTGATGGAGTGAGCAACTCATGAACATGGGCATCGCGGGGAAGACCGCCATTGTAACCGGAGCAAGTGCTGGGATCGGGCGTGCAATCGCAAGGGAGTTTGCAGAAAATGGCGTGAATCTTGTTCTTGTCGCCCGAGGTGCCGAGCGCGCCCGAGGTGCCGAGCGCCTTTCCAAGACAGCCAAGGACATTGGCAAGCGGTTCGGCGTCGAAGTGCTGTGGGTTGCGGCAGATGTGGGTGATTCGGGCGAGCCTGATCGCGTGGTTGCATCCGCCGTGGAGCGTTTCGGCAGCGTCGATATTATGGTTAACAATGCTGGGCGAGCATGTGCGGGGGGCATAATGGCGGCTTCGGAGGCGGACTGGCAAGAGATGACCGTGACCAAGCTTTCGGCCATGCGCCGATTTTGCCGTGCCGTCATTCCCCACATGCGCCAGCGTCATTGGGGGCGCATCGTCAGTATCTCGTCCATCGGTGGAGTTCATCCGAACTACCGACTCATGGTCTCGCATGCGCTCAGCGCAGCGATCAACAATCTGACGCGCAGTATCGCACTTGAGGTCGCACGCGATGGCGTTCTAGTGAACGCCATCGCCGCAGGCGCAGTCCTGACAGACAACTGGGCTAGCAACATGCTTCCTGCTGTGCGCAAGCAGCGGCCAGAGCTTGTCAACCAGTCTGACGAGGCGATGGTGAAACTGCTTGGAGAAGAGATGACGCCTGTCGGCCGGTTCGGTCAACCGGAGGAGATTGCCGCGATTGCAGCATTCCTAGCTTCCGACAGGAATGGGTTCATCACTGGACACACCGTTGAAGCCTCCGGGGGCGCTGACCGATTTATGTGACGGAGCCGCCAACCGGACTTCGGGCTGGATACTTAGTCGCAATGAACGGAGACTGCAACCCGTAGCGAAGCGGATGCTAAATGAAGATCGAATTCAGGAAAGCGATAGTCCCGGACGAGATTGAAGACCCCGGGGGCAAAACTTCACTTGCAAATTACATCCAGCCGTAGGTTGCAATGTTCATGCAACCCAATACCGAGGCCCTAGCGAACGACTGCGATTATCCGGTCATGAAGACTGCGCTGGTAGGGCTTGGCTGGGGAACTCCGGAAGAGGTCTAGATAAGTTTCGAGCATTCAGGCAAACGGGCTGCCCGACTATTCGTCCACTTCAGATCGGGTAGGTGACTCCATTTTTACGGCTTATAAACGGAAACTTCCGAAAGGC
>JBEKUD010000282.1:0-5133 GCA_049515395.1 Candidatus Sulfotelmatobacter sp.
CAGGCGCTCACCCCGGAGGTGCTCGCGGAGACGATCGCCCAGGCGCGGCAAATCTGGTCGCTCCGGCACAGCGCAGTGGGCGGCGTGTGAAATCGCCGGGATTGCCCTGGCCCGCGGATCCTTTCAAAGTCGGGCCGGTACATGAGAGCGATTCCTGCTTTTGCCCTAGCGGTGACCCTGGCGATGGCCTGGGGCTGCAAGCAGTACGAGGAAGTCTACGCCGTCTCATTCCGCAATGGCGGCGGCTACGAGTTGGCGAGCGGAACGATCGCTCTTTCTGGTCCGGTGCCGGCGGCGGGACTTGTCCGCGGTCGGTACAGGCTCGAGATGAGGCACGTGCAGTCCGCAGGCAAGGAGACCGAGGTCTTCTACCAGCTGTTCAACGGCAAGGAGTCTGGGCGCGTCGAATGGACGGTCGGCGCGCCAAAGGGGGGGGTCTCCTCGTCCACCTTTGATTTCATGCCCGGGTTCTCTGATTCGAACATCATCGCCTACGCGACACCGACCTTGAAGGGCCGCTGGAGGGGGAGATGGTCGTACGCACTCTTCACGGGCGGGCGCGAGGGCGGAAGCTTCGAGGTCGCGCGCAAGTGAGGCGGACGAGTAGGCCCGGGACAATCATTGGCAGTTACAGGCGGCGCCAAACGGATGCCGCCCGCGGGGGAAGGCGCCGGTTTGGCAAGATGACAGCGTTGATAACGCAGATTAATTTGACTGAGTTGGGTTCATCCGGAAATGAGTCTGCTTGGGAGTCTCATTTTCTGGAAACAAATGATGGTCAATACCACGCGTGATTGAATACAACGAGCAGAGGATGGATGTAGTAAATCCTGGAGCAATTCCGATTGTGTGGAGTGCGGGATTTTCCATAGGCGAAGCCCCCAGCGAAAGTTAACGGTTTTATAATGTAAATCTGGTTCGGTATAATCATAGTAAGGTCGACACCTGACTCGCATGATTCGTATTCGCTTTAGAAATACGCCAACAGTGTGCGAAGCGTCAACGCTCTCCGCTGCCCTGAGGTTGACGGCTCACCGCGCAGGCGGAGCCGATCAACCGCCGCGGGCAGCGGCGATGGTAACTCGGATGCATCACAATCAGGAGGCGGTTTGGCAAAGTTCTGATGTCGAATTCGGGCTCAAAGGCAGGTGCGACCTAACTATAAACGGAGCCGACGCCTCCAGCTGTCACGCTTGCAGCTGGGCTGCAAGCGAGCCATCTGTCGTCGCGGCTCATCTTTATTAGTTAGGGATGCCGCGGGCCGAGCGGAAATTGTTGCATTTGGACACAAACGTGCTCTTTTTGTGTCATGCCGCCATCTACTATCCTCCGCGCTAGGGTCGACGCTAACCGCAAACGTCGTGCCGAATCGGTCCTACGCAAGCTCGGTGTGACCCCTGCACAGGCGATCAACATGCTTTATGCTCAAATTGAGCTACGCCGAGGTCTTCCGTTCATGGTATCTGAACGGGAAAACTCGGACCTGCTTCCATCTGATGAGCATTACGGCGCGATTGTGCGTCGAAACGACGAATGAGCCCGATCCCAGGCGATGTCTATCTCATGGATCTAGGGATGGTCGCCAAAGAGCGGCCCATGGTCGTGGTATCGCGTCATGATCCTTGGGCACCCCGCGCTCTTAGCCTTTGCGTGCCGTTTACAACAAAAAATCGGAGCTCGCAGTACGAGGTAGGCATAGACAGGTGCTCATTTCTACGCGAGGCATCGTGGGCAAACGTGCAAGGCGCCATGGCTGTGGGAAATGAGAAGTTGCTTCGCAGGCTCGGCAAACTCACTACGACGCAGTATTCGGAAGTTAAGGCGGCGCTTCGCTACGTGCTCGATCTATGAGCGCAATCGGAACCCGTTCGAGATTCGAGACGAAGAGGACGTGCATCCCTAACCAACTACCGGATCCGACGTCTCCATCTGTCACGCCTCCCGCTGGACCAGGAGGCTCGCCAAGTGTCGCCGCGGATCATTAGGACGTTCGGCAAAACATTAGGCGTTGCTCTTTTATTTGCGGTGTGCGCAGCAGTAGGACTAAGTGAGAAATGGAAGCAACAAAGGAACTGCTGGGTATTGCCCGTCTCAAAATTCACCCTGGCAAATTGGCAGAATTCAAACGTCTCCAAACCAATTGCATGGAATCAGTTCGCACCAAGGACACGGGGACGTTGCAATACGATTGGTATTTCAGCAGCGACTATGCGGAATGCCTAGTTGTCGAGCGATACCGTGATTCGATCGCCCTGCTTGAGCACTTCGAGAATTTAGGGGCAACTATGGCTGCGCTTTTCGAGACCTGTTCTGGTTCTGGTGAGATCTGCGGAATTCCTAGCCCGGAGTTGACAAAAGCGCTTGAAGGCTCGCCGGTGCGGATCTACTCGCCGTATCAGTCGATGCGGCTCGGCTGTAGATAAAATCGGAAGCCAACGAATGAAAAGATTGCCGAACCAACTGGCGGATCCGACGTCTCCGTCCGTCACGCCTCCTGCTGGTGCAGGCGGCGCGTTATCCGTCGCCGCGGATCATTAGGACGTTAGGCCGCTGAAAGGTTCATAAAGGACAATCAAATGATGCCATCGGCATTACCGCTTATTCTGATCGTTTCGGCGATTATCGTTCTTGGAGCCACGGGCAATCTTATCACCTCTTCACCGTTCGTCATTGCTGCACAAGTCGTAGCCGTGGGGTTGAATGTCTGGGCTCGAGTCATGTTCAAGCGTGGAACGTTTCGAATCTCGGCCGCGCCGTGTGGCACGTCGATTATCACGCGTGGGCCATATAGGTTCATGCGACATCCAATGTATTCGGCGGCGTTGCTATTCGTTTGGGTTGCGGTCGCGAGCCACTTGTCCATATTGACGCTAGCGATCGGCTTCGCTGTCACAGCCGTTTGCGTCGCCCGGGTCATTGTGGAAGAACGGTTGCTACGCGCTAGGTTTCCCGAATACCTGGCCTATTCCCAGTCCACTAAGGCCCTGATCCCGTTTATATTCTGAGATAATGAGACACCCGCGGCCAAACCGACTACGGCATCCGACGTCTCCGTCTGTCACGCCTGCTGCTGGTGCAGCCGGCGCGCCATCCGTCGCCGCGAGTCATTAGGACGTTAGCCCTATTTGGAAAGGAGTAGATCAATGACAACGGAGTATCTCAAAGAGGACGGCTATCTTCGTGTTAGGGTTAGCGGCTCATGGACGGTAGAAACCGCCAAGCGAGTGATAGATGAGACGAAGATTGAAGCGACAGGACGAGGCTGTCACTGCATTCTGTTCGACCTAACTAAGTGGTCACGACCCGCCTCCGAAATGACCCGTTTCTACTCGGGTAAGTATCTCGCTGAAATACTTGCTCCTCCTTTCAAGACTGCCGCCTTCGCCCTTCCAGAGGCCATAAACAAATTCGGCGAGAACACATCGGTAAACCGGGGTGCGTGGTTTCGGATTTTTCCCGATGAGGTATCAGCGATCAAGTGGTTGATGGAAGGGGCTAACCAGTCATCTTAAGCGAAGCAGAAGCCCGGAGCGCCTCAGTGATTTCGATGGCAGTATAAGACCTTTTTAGGCTGTTTCGATGCGTCGGCCTCGTTGTAATCATGTGCTTAAAAGACACGGCCTTGTTGCTCTCGGCTAGAAACATGGCTAACCAACTACCTGATCCGACGTCTCCGCCTGTTGCGCCTCCTGCGTGTGCAGGAGGCGCGCCATCCGTCACCGCGGATCATTAGGATGTTAGGCGGGGCCGTACCGACATAAGGAGACCAATGAAAACATCGTTATTCACGCGTGTAGGCTGGTTCTACCTCCCTAGTTCCGTCGTCGGCTGCGTCCTCTATCTCCTGGCGGCTGGGTTTTGCGCGACCGTCTTCGTTGCAGTGGACCGTCATTCTCATTCGGCAAGCGATACATTATACGGCGTCTATCCGTTCTTCGCGGCGACGTTTCTTCTTCTCGATTGGATTGCTCGGAGATTGAGCGAAGCGCCTAACCAGCTACCGGATCCGACGGCTCCGTCTGCCAGGCCTCCTGCCGATGCAGGAGGCGCGCCATCCGTCGCTGCGGATCAATGGGAGGTTAGACGATGAGATTCCGCGGCCCGATAAACGTTCGGATCGTCAACTGTCTGACGAAGCGCCCGTATTTTCTCATCCGCGCATGCGATCTGGAGCTTGATGCAGGAAGCATTGAGCGGATTACGAGGATTTGTAATGAGCCGGACGTTTATGATTGGCTTTTCCGCAAACCACTTTCAGGGAAACCATACCCTGAAGAGAAGGCTCGGCAATGGCTGGAATGGGCGAGAGCGGGTTGGAGCGCCAATTCCCATTTTATTTTCGCAGTGATTAGCGAGGCGAAAGACATCGCGGCAGCATGTCAGATTAAGTCGAACGAAGACGTGGCTGAGATTGGGTATTGGGCCAGCCACACTCATCGGGGCGTAATGACAAATGCGGTGAGTGCGATGTGCCTCTTGGCTGCGAATGCAGGGTTTAGAGAATTGTACGCCTACACGGACGAGGGGAACACTAGATCTGAGGCGGTGTTAAGCCGCGCCGGCTTTGTCCGAGTTCCTGATGTCCGCTCGGACAATCGGAGCCGCTTTGAGCTCTCGCTTACGGGGCTCCCATGCAAGAAGGTAGCGCCGAAGCGATTACCGCATCCGGCTTCTTTGCCCGTCACGCATCCTGCTGGTGCAGGAGGAGCGCCACCGGTCGCCGCGGATCATTGGGACGCGACGCAAGATGACTCATGAACGCCAAGCCCGACGTTCGTAGCTTGATAATGCGTCCGAGCGCATTTGTGCCCATCGCGATGTCGCTTGCGGCCTTCGCTGTCGTTTTAGGGTACGTCTTGGTTTACGGCGTTGCGCGGCAACCCGACGAAGGTGCCGCTGCTCACATTTGGCAGCTGCTGGTTTGCGGCCAAATGCCGCTAGTGGCATTTTTTTTGATCAGGTGGCTGCCGCGATCCCCCCGGGCGGCGCTACGCGTGTTCGCATTGCAGTTTGTTGCTTTGTTGGTTGCCGCCGCGCCCGTGTGCTTTCTGCACCTATGAGAGCGCCTAGCAGACTCCCGGAGCCGACGCTTTTCTCAGGCATGTCTCCTGCGGGGCAGGAGGCTCGCCTCGG
>JBEKUD010000283.1:0-5115 GCA_049515395.1 Candidatus Sulfotelmatobacter sp.
ATCGTGGGCGGCTCCGGGTCGATCGCGCCGGGCGCGGCTCTGTTCAAGCGCGTGAACCGCAAGCCGGGCATCGTGGTCTGCAACATCGGCGACGCCTCGTTCGGCTGCGGGCCGGTGTGGGAAGGCATCACGTTCTCAGCCATGGACCAGTACCGCACCCTGTGGGACAAGTCCCTGGGCGGAGGCCTGCCCTTGATTTTCAACTGCATGAACAATTTCTACGGCATGGGTGGGCAGCCGATGGGCGAGACCATGGGCGTCAAGTTCATCGCGCGCATCGGCGCTGGGGTTAACCCCGACCAGATGCATGTCGAGCGCGTCAACGGCTACGATCCACTGCCGCTCGTCGATGCTTTCCGTCGTAAGAAGCAGATCATCGCCGAAGGCCGTGGGCCCGTTTTGCTCGACACCATCACCTACCGCATCAGCGGCCACTCGCCTTCCGACGCTTCCAGCTACCGCTCCAAGGAAGAGATCGAGCACTGGCAGCGCGTCGATTCCATCCGCGCGTTCCACGACAAACTGCTCGCGGGCGGCGTGGCCAACGAGGAAACACTCGCGAATGCCCGCGCCTGCGTGGAAGAGACTGTGTTCGAGACGTTCAAGATGGCTGCCGATCTCGAGACCAGCCCGCGCGTCTCCTTGGATTCTGAACTGGTCGGCAGCGTGATGTTCTCCAATCGGCGCGTGGAAAAGCACGACGACCGCACGCCCGAGTTCCTGCAGGAACTCGCTTCCAACCCACGCGTGCAGCAGATCAAGGGCAAGATCCGCACCCCCACCTTCGAAGGCAAGCCGGTGCCGCGGATGAAAGCCTTCAACGTGCGCGACGCCATTTTCGAAGCGATGCTCCACCGCTTCTCCATCGACCCCACCATGGTGGCGTTCGGCGAGGAGAACCGCGACTGGGGCGGAGCCTTCGCTGTATACCGTGGCTTTACGGAAGCCCTGCCCTACCACCGGCTGTTCAACTCGCCCATTTCCGAAGCCGGAATCGTGGGCGCGGCGGTCGGCTACGGTCTGGAAGGCGGCCGAGTGGTGGCCGAGTTGATGTACGCCGATTTCATGGGGCGCGCGGGCGACGAGATCTTCAACCAGCTCTCCAAGTGGCAATCCATGTCCGCTGGGCAGCTCACCATGCCGGTGGTTCTGCGGATTTCGGTGGGCGCCAAGTACGGCGCGCAGCATTCGCAGGATTGGACCGCGCTGGCCCAGCACATTCCCGGGCTGAAGGTGGTCTACCCGGTGACGCCGTACGACGCCAAGGGCATGATGAACACGGCGCTCGCCGGCAGCGATCCCGTGATCTTCTTTGAAAGCCAGAAGCTCTACGATTACGGTGAACAGTTCGTCGAGACGGGGGTACCGGAGGGCTACTACGAGATCGATCTCTCCGAACCTTCCGTGAAGTGTGCCGGCAAGGACCTGACCATGGTCACGCTCGGCCCGGCGCTTTATACCGCCGTTGCAGCCGCGACGGAGCTCGAGAAGAAGTACGGGCTTTCGGCGGAAGTCGTCGATTTGCGCGCTGCGGTTCCGCTGAACTACGACACCCTGGTGAAATCCGTGCGCAAGACCGGCAAGGTGCTGCTGGCCTGCGACGCCGTGGAGCGCGGCTGCGTCATGCAGACCGTGGCTTCGACCCTGACTCAGCTTTGCTTCGACGATCTGGACGCGCCTCCCGTGGTGATCGGCTCCCGTAACTGGATCACGCCCGCCCCCGAACTGGAAGCCTCATTCTTCCCGCAACCGGGGTGGCTGCTGGACGCGATCCACGAGCGCATTCTGCCTTTGAAGAATTGCCGGCCAGGCACGAATCAGACCCTGGGCGAACTCGCCCGGCGCGCGAGGCTGGGTGTGTAATCGGGAGCACTAAAACGGCCTCTCCAACGGAGAACCGACCTGGAGGTTACCATGCCTTCTTCACCCGACGTAGTCATTATCGGCAGTGGCATCGGCGGAGGTACCCTTGCCAACCGCTTGGTGCAATATGGTCTCACCGTTACGATGTTGGAGCGGGGAGACTACCTGCCGCGGGAGCGCGAGAACTGGGACGTCGATGCCGTTTTCGCCAAACAGAGGTATGTGCCCACCGAAACCTGGCTCGATAAACATGGCGTCGCTTTTCGCCCCGGCACTTACTATTACGTGGGAGGCAGCAGCAAGATGTTCGGGGCTGCCATGCTCCGACTCCGAGAGAAGGACTTCCAAGAACTCGATCATGCCGGAGGCGTTTCGCCTGCCTGGCCCATTACCTATCGTCAGCTCGCACCCTATTACACCTTAGCGGAACAGCTCTATGGACTCCATGGCGAGGTTGGTATCGATCCAACCGAACCATCCGATGTCCCTCGATATCCCTATCCTGCGCTCGAGCACGAACCCGTGATCGAACTGGTGGCATCCGCTCTCCAGACTCGGGGGATCAAGCCCTTTCCGCTTCCAGTCGGCGTGCAACGTCATCCGGGAGGGCCATGCATCCGTTGCAAGACGTGTGACGGATTTCCCTGCCAGGTGCATGCCAAAAGCGATGCTGAGATTGCGGCGGTCAGGCCTGCCTTGGCTTCTGGCAAGTTGACGCTCAAGACCAATGCGTTGGCAACCCGTCTGGTGCTCACTAACGATGGTCGGCGCGTGAACGCCGTGGAATACCAGGGTGACGGGCGCATCGAAAGCATCACCGCACCGGTAATCGTGCTCTCCGCCAGCGCCGTCAATTCGTCAGTGTTGTTGCTTCGCTCGGCCTGCGACAAGACTCCTCACGGAGTTTCAAACTCTTCTGGCGTGGTGGGGCGCAACTACATGGCGCACAATAACACGGCTCTCATGAGCATCGGCTGGAAGATCAACGACACCAAGTTTCAGAAAACTATTTGCATCAACGATTTCTATTTCGGGGACAATGACTTCAAGTACCCGATGGGCAATATTCAAGGTCTCGGGAAGCTGCAAACCGGAATGCTCACGGCCAAGCAGAGATTTCTTCCCCAATTCTTAGGGGACCGGATGGCGGAGCGAAGCGTGGATTGGTGGATCATGTCCGAGGATCTGCCCGACCCGGAAAACCGTGTCCTCTTGGAGGGAAATGCAATTCGGCTGCACTACACCGAAAATAATATGGCCGGGCACAAGCGCCTGGTTGAGAAAGCCCGCTCGCTTATGAGCCAGATCGGCTTCGGCCTGAATATCGCCAAGCACATGGGAGGCCTCTCCGTTTCCCATCAGTGCGGCACAGTGCGTTTTGGCAGCGATCCAAGCAAAGCGGCTCTGAATGAGTTCTGCCGTTCGTTCGACCATGGGAATCTGTTCGTGGTGGACGCTTCCTTCTTCCCGTCATCTGCGGCGGTCAACCCTGCACTCACCATCGCAGCGCAGGCGATCCGCGTTGCTGACCACATGGCGAAGAGTGATTTTGGAATAACCGGGATACGATGATCGTCGCCACCCGGATTCCGAAAAAATCTCACGCATACAGATTTTATAGCCGCTGCCGCATTGGCCGCCGAATGCAGTGGCGTTCGCCTGTCTCAAGAACTCGATTTCCCCCCTCAGACTTTACCTGGGTCTGAGGTAGGTTCCCTTTAACGCGAGCGGGAAACTGAAACGTGACGCCGGAGAGGATTTGCAATATCGGCGCTCTAGTGCCAGTGCGATACACCGAATACTGAGGTTCGACGAAGCGGTTCATCGCTAGCAATCTGGACGTGGCTCAAACGGTCGACAAGGGATTCAGTTTTTCTGCGCGCTATGGGAATAGTTCTCGAAAGTGTTGTGACGGATCACCGCCACCCTTTAATGGCAGGAGAGCGTGAATCTTTTTACGGATTGCGTCCCAGGCCGTGGTCCTCGGAATTGCGTGTAATACACGAGGTCCGGAACGTGTGGGTGCGCGACTGTGGAATTCGGACAGCGGAAAGCCATGCGCGGCTGGCGCATCTCGGCTATCAGTGCGGCTGTTCCGGTGGCGAGCACATCAGGCGTACAACAAGCACTATGAAAACAGGATTACCCGCAGGACCGGGTAGAAGACCCCGGTCACGGCAGGCGGTTGGCTGATAATCAACATGATGACGAAGGCATACCTCTCAAAATGGGTACCTCGCAAAAATCAAGGTGTAGAAAATTGTTCAGATTTTGCTTTTGACCAAGATCCTGAGAAGGCTGCACAGTGGCAGACCAAAGAGAAGGCGGATATTGACTGCCTTTTCTTCAATGGCATGAATATCAAAATTGATTCGCCCGATGGTATTCAGCACCACGTCTGTAGAGACTTCGCGGTGGAAGAAAGATCGCCTGATAAGTTCGTTGTGTTTTGCATGCTTCCTTGGTCACCTGCTGGCTGAGAGGTGGAATCAAAGACGTTAGATCACGCGGCCTTCTTCTGCGCCAACGAAGCCAACCACCCATCAACATCAACTCTGCGGAAGCGCACAGACGTGCGAATCCTTAACAACCGCACTGACAAGACCTCGATGGTGTATGCTTAATGGGCGAATTTCAACCATGAAGTATGAAGTATAACGAGCACCGGCATTATGGGGTTCTAAAACCCAGCCAGCAGTTTGTTCGTAGGGGGAAGACCGCTCCTGAGCTTCACCAATTGCTAGAGCGCAAAGGATTCAAGTTTCAAATCGCACCCAACGACTATTACAGCTTTGGCAAAGAAGACGACTGGCCAGACACCAACAAACAGCCTTTGATCTGTATATACGAGGACGATTCTTGGGATGGAAGACCAGTTCCGGATCATCCGATGAAGCCCGGTACCGACCTCAAGGACTACTTGGATTCATTGCCGGATGTGGCATCTCAATGAATTGACCACCTGAGGCCATGTTCAACAACGTGCTCCTCAACCCGATGGGGTTCGCGTTGTGGTTGCCAAATTATCGTTCCTGTTTTCCACAGGCTTCGTTTTGGCATGATGGAAACCAACATAGGCCGGAGAACAGAAAACGATGTCGAAACAGATCGGCCTCGAAAATGGGTTCGAGAAAGGTGTGTCAATTCTTTTGTGTAAACGGCCCGGTTTTGTTTTTGGGGATGGGTGCGCGAGGGAAGGGGCAGCGTCCCTTCCCTCGCCCAGCGGTGTAGAAAGATTCTGCGCTCTCATGA
>JBEKUD010000284.1:0-5065 GCA_049515395.1 Candidatus Sulfotelmatobacter sp.
GCAACAGGTCGACGAGTTCTATTCCGAAAATATGATGGTATTCACTACGCTAGGTTCACCCGTTCTTTAGCGACATGATAAGAGCTGTAGTGAAACGGGTCGTTCGCCGCATGGTGGAATCGGCTGGCTATCGTGTGTACCACCGCGACGTGCCACCGTTCGGCATCGAGCACATGCTCGACATTGAGGTTAGGCCGGGCTTGAAACATCCCATTCGAACCTTTTTCGACATTGGTGCAAACATTGGGCAGACGTCGAGCTTACTGTCGTCATTTCGCGAAGCTCATGTCTTCGCGTTTGAACCTGATCCAGTCACATTTTCGAAGTTGGCTCAATCCTTAGGAAGGCATCCGCGGCTTGCCACCTATAATGTCGCCATCAGCAACGCCAGCGGGACTGTTCCGTTCTTCCAATACTCGTCCTCTACGCTTAACAGCTTGATTCCGGATGCACAGTATCCAATGCGAAAGGGCGTGACCGCACAGGAGGTCACAGTCAAGTGCACGAATCTAAGCGAGTTCTGCAGTGTGCTCATGGTGTTCAGTGATAGATGTTCTGACAATCGACACGGAAGGTTGCGATTTTTTTGTCTTACAAGGCGGCAAGCAGTTGTTATCCGCTGAACGGGTCCGGTTCGTCTACGTGGAATTCAATGACATGTCACCGAGGACAGGTTCGACGAGTGGTGCTCGAACTCCTATCAGCGATTTTCCGGCGCGATTCGGATTTCGTTTTGTCGAGACGTATCCCGATCATATGGAGTTTGGCGACGAGACACGTGCGCGCCAATTGTTTTTTGTTCATCCGCCGCCGATTCCGACGTAAATTGTGTAGCAAGACACGGCATCGAAGGAAGTGCTCGAGCAGATCGGTTCGTTGCGAATGATGCTCTCCGTTATCATCTGTAGCCACAACCCTCGCTGCGATTACCTCCAGCGGTGCATCGGCGCGCTGCGAGAGCAGACACTGCCCTACAACCGGTGGGAATTGGTTGTGGTGGACAATCGAAGTGACGAACCGCTCGCGGAGCGCGTTGATCTCTCCTGGCATCCGCACGCCTGTATCGCTCGAGAGGAGACCCTGGGTCTCACCCCAGCTCGCCTACGCGGCATACGCGAGACAACCGGAGACTTGCTGGTTTTCGTAGATGATGACAACGTGCTTGATGTTGATTTCCTCGAAATCACCCTGCGCATCATGGAAGAAAGACCGTTTCTGGGTTCCTGGAGCGGGCAGTGCCGGCCTGCGTTTGAGGCCCCACCACCGGAGTGGACCCGTCGCTACTGGGGAAATCTCGTCATTCTGGAATTCGAACATGATATCTGGTCGAACCTGCCGCGGTTGCCACAGTCGATGCCTGGCGGCGCCGGGCTTTGCGTCAGGCGGAATGTCGCGGTGCATTACCTGGATCTGCACGAATCTGGAAAGCGTTCATTTCAGTTCGATCGAAACGGGAAGTCACTCCTCTCGGGCGGAGACAATGATCTGGCCGCTTGTGCGTGCGACATCGGGCTCGGTGTTGGATTGATTGCCTCGCTTAAGCTCACGCACCTCATTTCCCCGGAGAGGTTGACGGAAGACTATCTAGTTCGGCTCAGTGAAGGGATATACTTTTCCGCCGTAATACTTGATCACTTCCGTTCATCCCCATCGGAAATGGCATCATGTAAAGTGCGATGGCACGAACCCGTGCGGGCGTTGCTAGCTCGCGGTCCGCACCGGAAAATCCAGCTCGCCTGCTTGAGGGGCAGGCGACGTGGACTTGAGTTAATCGCTTTGCTCCACTGACTTGACGCTCGCTCCATGGTGAAGTGACTCCCTTGCGTAACTTCCTCCTGCTATTTTTTAGTCACCGTTTTTTGGCGATTGCGCGTTGGGATCTCCACTTTCTTCGAGTCCGAATCTGGAATGCGCTCACGTGGCAACGATCTCGAATTCGCAACCTTCTCTCCAATCGGCAAGGACCGCTATACCTAAACCTCGGTTCCGGCCCGCGGGGCGTTGACGATGCTCACTGGGTGAATGTCGATGGGTTTCTTGATCAGAAGGTGCATTATCTGGTTGACTTTGGTGTACCGCTCCCTTTCCCAAACGAGGTGTTCGATGGCGTCTTTTGCGAACATGTGATAGAGCACTTCTCTCTTGCGGACGGAGAGAGGATAGCTCGGGAGGTACATCGTATTCTCCGTATCGGCGGCTGCTTTCGAGTCATCGTCCCTGACGCCGAACTATTGTTACGACGATATTTTGATGCTCCGGATGAGCTAGTCGCTCGGCGCGGCACCGGCGTGGAAACACCAATGGAAATCGTCAACCTATATTTCCGACAACGCTACGAGCACCAGTTCGTCTACGACTGGCTGACAATCGAGAAAATGCTTTTGCGAGCCGGATTTGCCGTGATCCGCCGGTCGGCGTTCGGCCAGGGGTGTCAGTGCCCACCGGTCATTCTTGACGACGAAAAGTATGTATGGGAAAGTCTCTATGTTGAAGCAATCAAATGAGCTGGATTGACACGCTGATTCTTCGCCGTAACTCGACACATTATCACCGCTGACTTCACGCACGCGCTTCCAAATTATTTTGAGAGTCCTCCATATTGTAGAAAGCCTCGGGCGCGGCGCAGTGGAGAATTGGCTTATGCGGATGTTAGAGCATGCGCGTAAGCGAGGAATAGAAGTCGATTGGACCTTTTATTGCATACTCGGGCACCCTGGAGCGATGGACAATAAGGTGCGGGCCCTTGGTGCACGCGTGATCCATTCGCCGGTTCCGATCGTGAGAAAAGGAAAGTTCGCCCGCGCCCTTCGCATGGAGTTACGGCGTGGAGAATACGACGTCTTACACTGCCATCACGACATTATGAGCGCAGTCTATTTGCTGGCTGCGTCAGGAATGCGGATCCGTCGGCGAATCGTTCATGTGCACAATGCCGACGAAGCATTGCCGACTCCCAGCATCCTCAAGCAGCGCTTCTATCGCGAACCAATGCGGCGACTCTGTCTACTCATGGCTGATCGCATCGTTGGAATCTCCAACCATACTCTCGATACGTTTCTCGCCGGACGCACGCGGCGTCCCGAACGGGATATCGTGAACTATTACGGATTGGATCCCACACCATTCGAGCATGTCACTGGCAATCGGGCCGGGTTTCGTCGTCAGTGGGATCTTCCTGAGGATTCCCTGATTCTCCTTTTCGGAGGCCGGTTGGTTCCGGAAAAGAACCCAGTCTTTACAGTGGATGTACTGGCCAATCTGCGTTGCATCGAGCCGCGAGCTGTTGCCGTGTTCGTTGGCGCCGGATCTAAGGGAGCGGACGTTTTGGCACGCGCGCGGGGACTTGGAGTAGAACATTCGGTACGCGTGCTCGGCTGGCGGAACGACCTGCCCGAGATCATGAGTTGCAGCGACTGGTTCATTCTTCCCCACCCCGAACAGCCAGCAGAAGGATTTGGACTAGCCGTTGTTGAAGCGCAGTTAGCTGGTCTAAGGATGCTTCTCTCGCGCGGCATTCTAGATGACCCATTGCTGTCGACGGCCTCTTTTCGACAGCTCGCACTCTCAGACGGGGCCGAGCTGTGGGCGAAGGCCGCGATGGAACTTCTGCACGATCCGGTACCGTCGCGGGCCGCCGCGCTTGCTGCGCTCATGGAATCGCCGATGAATATGGACCAGGCACTCAAGGGACTCCTTGAACTCCATACATGAAGCAAGAGCGCCCCATTAGGGTCCTCCAGATTATCAATAGCCTCGGCATGGGCGGTGCCGAGACCTGGCTTATGGAAGTGCTGCGAGTCTGGTCAAAAAGTGAAGTTGGCCGAATCGATTTTTTAGTCACTAGTGGCGCTCCCGGGATCTTCGATAAGGAAGCGCGGATGTTGGGCGCGCAAGTCCATTATGTGCGCTACGGACGCGCCCGCCTTCCGCGATTTGCGAAGCAATTCCGCCAGGTGCTGCGGGAGGGACGGTACCACGCTATCCACGACCACCAGGACTATGCCAGCGGATGGCATTTCCTGATGGGTCGAACCGCGTTGCCGCCCGTGCGCGTGACGCATGTGCATAACCCCGGCTATCAAATTCGCAATAACTATGGGGTGACCCTCAGTCGCCGTTTCACTGCGCGGGTCGGAAAGGCGCTTGTCGCGCGCTACGCTACGCATATCACCGGCACCTCGCGGCAGGTGATCGCCGAATACGGCTTCGACTCGTCACGCTTCCGCCGGATCTCAAAGTCAGTGCTCCATTGCGGATTCGACACCACACGATTCCTTGGCGACGCAGTCCCCTCGAAGGCTTCCGTCTGCCATGAGTTCGGCTGGCCTGAGGACGCTAAGATCATTCTGTTCGCGGGGAGGATAGATCGGTCCCCGGATCTCGGACATCCGCAAAACCACAAAAATTCGGGCTTCGCTGTTTCCGTCGCGATCGAGTGCGCGCGCCGAGACCCACGTGTGCGCATGCTTCTTGCCGGAGCGCCCAGCCCCGCCGTTCCAATCCTTGAGCGACGCATCGCTACATCTCGGTTGGAAGGGCGCATCCGGTTTGCCGGCATCCGCCAAGACATCGAGCGACTCATGCTTGCGAGCGATGTCCTGCTTTTCCCCTCCCGGGGCGAGGGGCTTGGCATGGTTGCTGTCGAGGCACAGGCCGCAGGACTACCTGTCCTTGTATCCAATACAGTGCCTCGCGAGTGCATAGTGGTGCCGGAACTCGTGCGGTTCCAGAAGGTGGAAGCCGGAGAAGCAGCGTGGGCCGCTGATTTGGTTCAGCTTGCCGCGCAACCCCGGGATATTCTGGGCGCCAATCAGAAGGTGGCCGCGTCTGCGTTCTCAATTGATAGTTCCGCCAGTGCGCTTCTACGGCTATACAGCGAAGGCACCCTTTCTTGATCAATTTTGTTTCCAATCTCCCGAAGAATCTACGTTCTGGTGGATTTTCCGCGATGAATGCCACGGTATTTTCTGCGATCAGCAGGTCCGAAGCATCGCACTATGTCGGACCAATTAACCCGCGCGTGATGCTGTGGCAAAAAGCGCTGTCCAAGTTTCGGCGCGTAGCT
>JBEKUD010000285.1:0-4993 GCA_049515395.1 Candidatus Sulfotelmatobacter sp.
GCTCCGTCAACAGCAGATGGAGCGCCTTGGCAACTGCATCGGCACGTTTTCCAAGTTGCTCTGCCAAATCTCGCACGCTCACTACCACATCCCCGGTTGGGTAACGTTTATGCACGCCCTGCCCATATCCCGAAATCTTGTCAGCCAGCGAACGCAAATCCTTTTGCCTCTTCCCCTCGGCACGTTTGGCTCGTGCCTCGTCGGCTTCAAAAATCCGCATACCGATTGCCGTGATCCCAACAGCAGAAACGATTAACGCGAACCACGGGATTGACGAACGAATTGCTGGGAGCGAGCGCATAAGCGGAATGACTTTCATTTGAGATCAGGCAATCAATAGGATACCTATCACCGCCGACTGAGCGAAGATTACCGAAGTCGTGCGCGGCTCGTGCTCGGCAGAGCACGGGGTTCAAATCTGTCCCGTGAGGCTATCCGATGTTCGTGGCAGGCGTCGATGGATGTCGCGCATCCGAAGGCTGGGTTGCCTTCGACAACTAGCTTCTCAAGCCCGTGGCGAGGGACACAGCCGCTTTGCTGTTCGCGGGCATGAGATCAGCAAACACGAAACGGTCGCGCCTGACGATCTCTCCCCGTTCCACTTGAAGGTCGTGCCGGAACATCGGTCCGGCATACACGAATGAATGGAACTCGCCGTTCTCGCCGCACGGGTCGATTTCTCGCGGGAAATCTGAGAGCAGTTGCTCATCGAATTCTCTGCCAACGAACTGCGGGGATAAATACTTGCAATCGACACAGGTAACCTTCGCTTTCAATCCACCATCAATCATGGAATGAGCAAGCTCCCCCGTGGGAATGCCCCAGACAGGAAAGATCGGCTTCAATCCAGAGTTTTGTAGCTGTCGTTCCCGGTATTCACGTATGTCGGACAAGAAGAGATCGCCGAACGCTATATATTCAACGCCGGACTTCACAGCAGCTTTGCAAGTTTCCCTCATGATGCGCTCGTAATTTTCGTTCGAGCACGGCGATGGCAAGTCCACATCCCATAGAGCAACCCCCGCTGCTTTTGCCTGCGCTTCCACTAACTCACGCCGCACTCCGTGCATTGCGACTCGATTCGCTTCTCGGTTGAACGTTGTGAGCAGACCGACAACTTCGTATTCACCTTGCTGCCGGATGCCGTGAAGACTCCAAGCACTGTCCTTCCCGCTACTCCACGAAAGTAAGGTTTGTTTCATACTCATCGTGATCGCTTCTTTCGCACGCTAGAGCGCAGGCATCCCAGACTTGGAAATCGGGATCACCGCCGCGCTCCCGCTCGAAAAGTTCTTCCCGTCCGACCCATTGGCTGTAGCTGCGGTTGCGAATCTTCAGCCAGCTTGTGTGACGCTCCAGATAGGGATCAAACTTCCGCTTGGCGACGATCCCTTCGAGGTCTTGCTCGCAGGCAAGCTGGAAAAGTCGCTCTCCATGGTGCTCAACATGATCGCAGTACAGGAGCCGCTCACCCCTCGAAGGAATGAGAGAGCGCAATCGCTGCTTGCGGTCGATCAATGGTAGGTAGCGTAAGTCTCCGCCATCGAGCCACAGGAGATCGAACACAACGTAGCAGGGTTCGCCACGATGAAACAGCAGTTCGCGGAACTGCGACTTGCCATCATCATCAAGGCAGACGATTTCGCCGTCCAGCACCGCTGATCGGGCTTTAAATTCGGATGCAAGGGCATCGTTCAAACCCGAAAAAGACTTGAGCTCGTTTCCGTTGCGGGAAATCAGCTTGCACTTACCATGCTCGACATGCACGAGCGAGCGGAAGCCGTCCCACTTGATCTCAAAGAGCCAATCGGCATGGCTGAACGGTCGGGGTCTACGACCGAGCGGCATCGTTTGGAAATGCGGCAAAGACACGACTTTAAAGCATAGCAGAGTGAAATTGAAAAGCGCAGACTGGTCACCCGGCGGTAGTGGACCGAAATGTGCATTGGTGGTTTGAAACTGAGCGAAAGAGCCTCTGGCCGTTCCCAGAGACTCCCCGTCTGCGGGTTTTTATCGAAGGGCTGAATCCTGTCGCGCATGTGCTTACGGGCACAGGGGCCGACAGGTCCAATACAGAGTCCAAATCGGAGCTAAGCCAGGACGGTTCGCAATCGTTGCCGAACGGTGCCGATCCGAATACAGCGGGCCTGACACTATCCGCTCAAGTGCATGTCGCTCTGCATGGCAATCTGATAGTGGTGCTTTAGTGACGCCACTATCCTCTCAAGGGACAAATGGAAGTACCGTAGCCCCTTGACCGGCCATCGCCTCAGCGATCCTTCGCGGGAATGTACGGCGCTAAATAAGCGATGACCTTATTCATTGGCGTACCTCCTTTTGTCGCAGTCACTAATCTCTGCGACGATGCGCTGATTTTATCAGACCGGAGAACAGGCTGTACTGCCTCGGCACCTCGACATAGGGATCGTAAAATTTCACTTGATTTGGGGAAAACCTTACGTTGCTTAGATTCGTGGGCGGGCCGGGGAAGGACGAGACTGCGTTACAGACTCACCGTTTGGGTTCGGGCGAAGCTAATAGTGAGGTATTCCCCCCATGAAATGCTGCGTTGCGCGAGGCGGAGTGGGGCGACACTGCTTCTGCGAAGCAAGGTATAACGGCGGCTTTGGCATTGTCTGCAGGGCGAGATGCGAAAGTGTTGGCCGCGCTCGCTCTTGCTCGAATCGGCGATGCTTCCCGAGCCACGATACTCTGCAGGGAGTTGGAAAGAAGTTATGCAACAAATACGCTGATGAAGCTCTACTGGCTGCCAACGATAAATGCTGCCATCGAACTCAATATAGGCAATTCGTCGCAAGGTCTGGTCTATCTGGAAGCCGCGGTGCCCTACGAACTCGGTAGCCCAGCACCGACGCTGACGGGAACACTCTACCCCACCTATCTTCGTGGTCAAGCCTACCTGATGGAACACAACAGCACCGCAGCCGCCGCCGAGTTCCAAAAGTTGTTGGATCACAGAGGCATCGTGCTGAACTTTGTGACGGGAGCATTGGCGCATTTGCAAATCGGTCGTGCGTACGCCATGGCGGGAGATACCGCCAAAGCGAGTGCATATCAAGATTTCTTTACCCTCTGGAAAGATGCCGACCCTGACATCCGTCTCCTGAAGGAAGCCAAAGCCGAGTATGCGAAACTGCAATGACAAGGCGTGAGCCTCTGAAACGCCGAATTATCACTGGCGATTGAGAAACCAAACAGAAATAAAAACACGCGGAGCAGCAAAACAATGATGATGCCCGAATGATCTTTTATTCCTCTTGACCAAATCCCCATAGCGGTTGCCGAAATGTTTGCATATTCGTTGCGCTGGTCAATGCAAACGGTTGTTTCGTGAGCCGCTGAAATCTGCTTTCAAATTCCTATCATCTATTGCCTCGTGTGCGGAGCGTACCCGAGCATGCTGAGCCATTCCGCATCCAGTGATTCTCACCATGATCTTTTCGGCGAGCGCGATTGCGCCTGCGATGGCGGACTCCAGCGCGGGGGCGGTTGAGCCTATGCGTCCGCGGAGTTGGCAAGCTGATTGCAGATTTCGTGAATCACTTCTTGCCGAATCTCGTATTCGAGGATGTCGCTGTCGGATGCGCTACCAAAGGTTCGTGATTCCAAAACCTCAGTTTGCTTCTGGAGGAGTTCAGTGAGTTCGCCCCGCAATTCCTCAATGTAACGGCTTTCCATGGTACCTCCTTGGCGAAGCGGCACCCTTGCGAATGATCTGAAGAAAGTCTGCAACAAATGGCAGCGCGTTCAAATACCCTACATACCGTAGCGTGTCCACAATTTGGGTGCCAAACCCAACGTCGAGATTGCTTGGGCAGCGCCTTTAAGAATCGCCATGCCCTTCACATGTCCCTTGCGCTCAGACGGAGAACGGATTCTGCCCTTCAACTAAGTGCAGTGGCTATTTCCGACCATACTTCCGGGAATTGCATGATGGAATACCCCGCCATACTGTACGTATCGCATCCAGTCGAAATTGCAAGCAGCGCCTATCGAGTCTCAATGCCCGGTCGCCACGTTTCCTTGAGGTGGTTTCTACTTGGCCCGAAAGCCCGCCTTGGCTTGTGAGACGCCCGAGCCGACCCGAACCCTATCCCGGTGCTCGAATCGCCCCAAAGCGGCTTCCTGAGGGGTTACGCAAGGCAGACCCTCCGTGGGAAATCATATCTTTAATAAGTAGGGTGGGCGTACACAGTTCGTTTGGCCCGTTACTCCGCCCTTTTGTGCCCACTTTCGCTTCCGCGTTTCCGTGGTCTCTCACTAGGACGGGCGGGAGGTTTCGCCCACCCCACGTAAGCCTATTTATGGTGCTCTGGGTGTCCACGGTACAGAAGTAGGTTCACGTTAGTTTGGCGTGCCAGACCACGGCTGGACAAGTGTTCAGTACGTGGGCAGCCGGATGGGAGTGTGCGCATCACGAAAGTCGGTCTTCGGCGGCGAGATGTCGGATACAAGCGAGTTTGGCAGCCTCGCCGAAGCCAACGAAATTCTGGGACTGATGGCAGATCAGTGCTAGTGCTCACACCAGTGAGCCACGGCGCAGTTCTACCAAGGTCGGGCGGAATAATCTGTGCCCCTGTGGGTCGGGGAAGAAATACAAGCGGTGCTGCGGTGGGGCGACGGTGAAATGAGCGCCCTGTAGCTGCACCCCTGCTTGGAGTCGCATGATTCTCGAAGTGCGATAAATTGGATGCAGAGGTTGCGGTCATGAAGAGCAGGCAGGGTTACAAGGGCTATGTTATCGAGGTGCGGTTATCCGAGTTGAAGGACGGCGGATTCTCGGCAGAGTTCTCCGTTGAGGAGCATGCTGTGGATGGGTTCATGGAAACTGAATTCTACCTGCCCGACACATTCCCCACGCAGGAGTCCGCCATCGAGGCAGCGATTCAAGCTGGGCGTCAGAAGATCGACGTGGGTTTTGAGCGGGGATCGGCAGTCGTGAACGGCTGAGCCCACTCTTCCAATAGATGGC
>JBEKUD010000286.1:0-6881 GCA_049515395.1 Candidatus Sulfotelmatobacter sp.
ACTCAGACCCTGCTCGCGCGCTTCGCCATCCACGGCAAACAACTGATTGATCCGGGCCACGATCGGGCTCGCCACCGGATCGCCCGGATTGAGCTTCACGATATTCGCGAACCCACGCCGTGCGTGCGTCCAGCACCCCGCCTGTACCATGCCCGATCCTCCCACCTTGTCGTAGGCTTGGTAAGCATCGGTCTGCAGAAGCCCATGAAAGTTTTCCAAAAACTGTTGCGGCCCGGCACGTTCTCTTCCCAGGCGGAAGTCAAAAACCGTCGGTCCTCCCGGTCGGCCGTACTGCCATAGAAACGCCTTGTGATTCTTACCCCGACCATCGTGCATCTGCACGTCGACTGGCGTCTCGTCGGCTTGCAGGTAACTCCCCTGCACTAACTCCCGCCCCATCACCTCGACCAGGGGCTTCAGCATTTCTCCCACCTGCATCACCCAACCATCCATGGTCGCGCGACTGATCTCTACCCCCGCCTCCCGGTCTAGAATCACGCTCTGTCGGTATAACGGAAGGTGGTCGCAATATTTCCGGATCAGCGTATCGATCACCACCCGATCACTCACCAGGCTCTTGTCGATGATCCGCACCGGCACCGGCGCCGTTACTACCCCGGCTCGCTCACAGCACCGACAGGCGCGCTTTTCACGCTTGGTCACCAAAACAAAATACTTCGCCGGTTCTACCTCTAACTGTTCGCTCTCTTCGTATCCGATTACCGTGGTCGGTTCGCCGCACTGTCCACATCCCCACTGTTGTTCGGAACAGGCAATCACCCGTTCGACCCGTGGCAACTCCGCCGGCAACGACTGACGGCCAGGATGCGAGCCGCGCTTGCGTTGATATCCGGCTACATCTACCGCCTGGCCTTCGATGGTCGGCCGTTCGCTCTCGGCCTCTACTTCCGCCCCACTGACGCCCGGTTCCTGCTCTAACATCTCCAACTGAAGGTTCGACAACTTCTCGCTGCCGGCTCCGTATTTCTCGATCCGCCGCAGTCGTAACTGCTCTTCCAAAACCAGAACTCTTAACTCGCTGAACTGCAGCTTCTGCTGCAGTCGCTCGATGATTTTCTCGGCATCGGAAAGGGTCGCGGGTCGCGCGACAGAAAAGTTGGAAGCAGCACTCACGATGAGCTATTTACTAACAGAGGTAGGTTGTGGAATACAATCATTTCCTGCAGTATTTATGCGGTTGGAACCAACTCCGTTGCTGTCGATCTTGCTTCGGTACCACGGCCGAGCTCGCGTCTGACTTAGATCAATTCCACCCAGCAGCATCGCCAGTTCTTCATGGCTCAGTACCACCTTGACTTCTCCGGCTGGCGGCCCGGGCCAGCGAAAACGCCCCTTCGATAATTTCTTCG
Source organism: Candidatus Sulfotelmatobacter sp. (assembly GCA_049515395.1). GTDB lineage: Bacteria > Acidobacteriota > Terriglobia > Terriglobales > Acidobacteriaceae > Sulfotelmatobacter. Next base: position 1,371 of record JBEKUD010000286.1, read on the forward strand.
CGCAGATCCAAAGTCCGCTTCCGTCCCACAGGATCAGCTTCAGCCGATTCCTCTGCGCGTTACAAAACAAAAACACGTGACCACTCAGAGGCTCGCATTGCAATCGGTCGCGCACCAGACCGTACAAGCCCTCGAATCCCTTTCGCATGTCGGTCGCACCCACCGCTAAGTAAATCCGCGTAGCTGGACCGAAACCAAACACGCTACATCGTCTCCAACACTTCCACCAGACGCTGCAGCGTGGCCGCATCAAAGCCTGTGCTCACCGCGATCTCTCGACCACTCCTCAGCACTACCGCCAAGCCGCAACCACCGGCGCGCTCCGCGCCCAGCTTCTTGCCCGCCCATTCCACCGCCACCAGTCCATCGCCCCTCGCACCGCCATCGGATGCTGCACGCATCCGCTTCAAGTAACGATTGAGTACCCCGAACGTCAGACCGCGGCCCTGGCAAAACTGGCTCCGGTTCAGACCACTGCTTTGAAACTCGCTCACGATCTGCTCAATCTCAGCAGCCGTCCGCCGCCCCTTCCGCGCCACAACTTGTTCATCGCTCATGGAGCCACTTCAACACACAGATCCTGCCCTGCCTAGAATGTGGTTGGCCTGACGCTTACTAGAATGTGGTTGGCCTGACGCTTACTCTTCTTCAGAGTCTCCTCTGTTCCTCTCAGCCCAAAGTACTGGACTTTACCCCTCTTGCCCGCTAAACAAGTACTGCTACGGCTGCTTGCGTCCATGTCGCTAACAGCCTCATGTCCACTTGCAGAATGACCCGACTTAGCTTACGTCGCATAGTTTCCCAAAACGCCAGTCCGGTAGTCGTTCATGTCCTACAGGTGCAGTCGCGGGCGTAGTTATCGGCATATCATGTAACCAGTGATACTAGAGACAAGACTCCCGAGAGATGACGAAGGAGCGCGGTTGTTTGCAGTTTATGAGGCATTCTGCGCCAAGGAGCATGCTACCGCCAGGCAACTCCTATATCCGAGCCGTCGCTTACCTAACGAGACATACATGAAACTGATGGTCGATCTCAGGGCCATGCGGACGGACTGCAACGACAAAATGCTCGCAGTCAGGGCGCATCACGATCAAGTGGAGGAGAATCAGCGACTGAGACATCAGTCCATCTAAATTCAAGACCGGAAAGTTGTGTTCAGAAAGTGTGCAATGTGAGGCTGAACGAGGCAACCATAAAGCAGGGAGATCACGTAAAGATCATGGGAAGTGACGGATTTTATGTCTTCCTGAAAGAATCTCAAGGGACGGCAACCCTTCGAGCAGGTGGTGCAAAAAGTCCAGACACATCCACCTTAGCCATTCCGCTGAATCGGCTAGTTTCCCTGGAACAAAACAGAATAGGCTCGGCATGAGCAGAATGCCCGTCCCCGATTGAGGCGACTTCTCGCACAGCTTGATGGGCGGTTCACCAATGTTGAAACACGTCCACGCCGAGCACAGCCGTTAAACTTAGGTGGTGCAATGGCGATGGTAATGAAACGCGGAACACGCCTCAACATCTGGGCCATGTTTTAGAAAAGGACACCTTACATGCGAAACGTATTCGTGAGAAGCGGCGGTCACTGGTGATGCTTGTACTCGTGACTGGGGCAGGCCGATTCGCTTTGGTTCACTGGGCCTGATCTGGTGGAGAAGAGCGGTGCCGAAGGCAAGCTGATTCAGCGGTTACAGTCGGAATTGAACGTGTGCGACAGTGTGCGACATAATAGTTGTACGGTCTTTTCGCCTCCGATTTCTCTGATCTCCACTTCGCAGGTCGCTTAGCAGGGTGTACAGTCTTGGAGATTACGAGCAGGAACTAGCGAACATTCATTCATCAATGAAAGGACGCTTTATGCTCTCTCCGGGAGATGTAGCGATCATTAGGGCTGAGATCGACAGACTGGAAAAAGCTCGGAGGGAATGCATTGATGGAGGACTGCCTAAGCAGATCGAAGTCTGGATCGATCAGCAGAAAAGGAAATTGATTTCCGCCGATTCAAGATAGCCTGCGATTCAGTTCACGCAGGTCGGAGTGTTCCAAGCAACTGGTGCGATAGGTCATGCCATTCCTTCTGCAGAACTTAGTTTGCTTGGTGACCTTCCGAGCAGCAGTACAGTTAACGTGGAAGAAAACGTTCTTCAGCAAGCCTTTACCAGTGAACAAGTTGCTGATTGGCTATGAGGCAAAGCGGTGCACACTTTGTCCGCAAATAATAACTCATGATGAGGGAGCGGCACACACAAACTGCCGCATCGGCCGTCTCAGGAAACGAGTATGAAGGGTTGTACTCTATATGGCAATCGCAGTCGCACTCTTGGTGTCCACTGATCCAGTTACAATCCAGCAGTTCAGCTACTCTCTACAAGAATTGTCCATTTCGCTAGATGTTTGTTCGGAAAGGTCGGCGGCGCTTGGTCTATTGAACCACCGAAAGTTCGATGCGGTTATCGTTGATTTCCAACTGGGAGGACAGTCCGAACTGATTCTGGACGAGGTGCGTCGCTCCTCCTCAAACAGGACGTCGGTGACCTTTGGCATCAGCGACAATGGTGCGGAGGTTTCAGCAGCTTTCCGCCAGAAGTCGCAGTTTGTCTTCGAGAGACCTCTTTCTAACCAATCGGTCCGCAAGACCCTCAAACCTGCCTACGGGCTCATTTTGAGAGAACGGCGGCGCTATTTCCGTTACCCAGTCTCAATTCCCGTCATCATCCAGAGGAAAAACATGCAGGAAGTTCGCTGTAACGGTGTAAATATCAGCGAAGGGGGCGTGGCTGTAAGTACGGTCGTTCCGTTCACTCCCGGAGAAAGTGTCCGGATTCAGTTCACTTTGCCCGATCACACAGTATCCATGTCAGCGAGATCAACGATCTGCTGGTCAAACACAGGGCATTTGGGAGTTCGCTTCGTATCCATTTCCGACGAGCACAAGTCCGAACTACAGGGCTGGCTGTCACGCAAACTGGAAGAGACGCTTCCGGAATTCGTTGCCGGACAATTCCGAACGGCGGTTGGCTTCTCCCTGCCCGCAACCGCTGCGGAGCAGATACCATTCGGGGTGCGGCGACCAACGAGTGCCGTCTCTGAAAGGTTTAAGAGCACCAGCGGTTGGTTCTAGGAAAAGATGGTCACCGATATAGTCCCTTCTCATCTAGCTCTGGTCGTGCTTCACCCCGGTACCGGCCCCAACGCAGTCCAAGCCGCTGCCGCCGTGTCGAGCATCCTTGCCAACTCACCGAGGCCTGCTGTCCAGAAGTCGTTGGATGTCTGGAAACGGCGTGGGCAGGGGACAGATTCTTGCGTTAAAGTCTTCTCCCTTCCTCTTGTTGTGCCGCTTGGGAGCGCTCCCCGTTCAACGCGCAAAATCTGGATACCGCATGGCAAAGGGCGGGTGGAGTGCTGAGCGGTTTGTCTAAGCATCAAACTTGCTGCGCAGGTACTCCGCAGCCCCAACAGGGTCACGGGAAAAAGTAGCCGGAGTAAAGAACTTGCGCTGACACTTGGTGCAGGACGCCATAGCAGGCACCTTGTCTTGAAACATCTTGAAACCTCAAGATGATGAATTTGCGCTCTGCCATGATGCGGACAGTGTGGCACAGTTTCACGGGTTGGTTCTCCCGACCAAAAGTGCGGACGCGAGTGCAGGCGCGTGGAATTCTGCGGACCTGAGGCGATTTCACCCACGACGTGTGATGAGGGTGACTTTAGTTCGGAGCCATACTTGAATAAGCGACTACACTTGAAGCTATGAGACATTACACCATCACAAAGATGAACGGATTTAGCATGTTCAGGTGTCCCGTTTGTAAACACTCCGTCACCACACTGGACTTCGGCAGCCAGAACGGCAACTGCCGCACGCAAGCGGCTAGGGTAATGAATGAGCACGCCATAGCTGCACACGGCCGCCCCATGCCCATGTCACCGCGTGATGCACAGATGTGGCACGCGCATTAAACGCGCATTCTCGCGATGACTTGAACAAAAAGAAGTTGGGCAGGCAACTCCCCGCCTTGGCGACTACATAGCACTGTCGCCGTTGCTCGGAATCACCTCTCGAAGCACAAACGAATTCGGAAAAGGAATAATGAGTTACAGCGAAGCGAGAAATCACTTTGAGAAAGCCAGAATCAATACCGCCGATGCGGTAACCATCGAGATGCTGGACGGACTTAAGCATCTGTCACACGCCATTGAGGAAGACCTCAGAACGTTGGAACAACACATCCGCAACATCCAACAAGAATCGACGGATAGGTACCGAACCCAGTGTTCCACATAAGGTAAGTTGTGAGCTAAGCACGGTAAAGGCGCTGATGCAACTTCGAGCCTTTCAGCCCTCCGCCCGCCTTTTTCGGAATTCTGGGACAAAAAAAGACGGAAGCGTTCCCACGCTTCTTTCGGAGACATGGAACGCCCGTCAAACAGCACCCTCCTTGAAAACGACCCTTTGCGGAACGCAAGCAGCGGCTGGCCGAAGCCTAGAGCGGCGATTACCCACGCCTTGTTGTAACGACGTGCGTGGCGTCCGCGGTCGCAATACCCTCACCTGCCAAATCAGCAGCTTACAGCTTCACCTTTCTTCACCTAAATTCATTCGCCAGTCATTGCCTCGTCGCGCCGTCGGTGACGCGAGTTGCTGTGATCACACCGATGATGTGGGCCATGGGAGTTCCTGAGGTATCAGTGGCATCGAGCGTAAACGTCCCAACATAGTGGTTCCCGTCTGGACTCAGGGTGACCTCTTCAACGATACGAGTCGGGCCAGTCGGGTTCCCGATCCCGCTCGGCGTGTTGGTGGTATCATTGCCTCCCCAAGCGAAGTGATTGAGCTTGTATCGGGATTTACCCGTCCTTTTCCAAACGTCCATGCAGAAATCCCCATCCTGCGGAGGCCGCCCGGAATTCATGATTTCCGTTTTATCGCTATGCCACACGACGATGGCGTTGTCCATCGGTGTGTGCCGGGTTTGGACTTGCCCCGGTCGGCGCACGCTGCGAAGGCTTGGCCGCTGAGAAGTGCTCCCATCAGAATGATTCCCAGGGCCAGGGTGAATTTGTGAAGTGTTGCGTTCGGCTGTGAACGTCACGTGCCACATTCCTGCGATAGGATCGTCGGATGAGCTGGCGGAAATAGGCAACAAAGAGCCAAATTGACCGTCTTAGCTCAGGATTCGCTCCCGAGTCCAGCATCTAACGCGGCTTGATGCATACGACGGTGCAGGATTTTGCTCTGAGGGAAAGCTGATTCAGTGTTGGTAGGGCGGCGGGAATCGAGTGCCTGCCGCTCCGTCGTTTTTGCGCGACATCGGCCGAGTGTTTCACTCTGTGAAGAGTTCTCTCGAGGCGGGTTGCCCACCTCGTATCTTCCATTTCCAGACGCGCTACGATTAATCCCCTTACTCTCGATATTGGTTAGGAAGATATTCCCGAAGCGTCGTCAGGACACCATCTACTAAGTCTTAGGTGAATGAGGGGTGAGGTTCAGCGGGCTGGTTGGATCTTGGT
>JBEKUD010000287.1:0-4966 GCA_049515395.1 Candidatus Sulfotelmatobacter sp.
GGCTCGATTAGCAGGAAGGGCCGAATCGCATAACCGGATGTTTCTTCCGAACCCGCTGACAGGTTTGAACAACGCCGAGAAACGGCAATCAATCATTGATTGTATTTACGTTGCGGCTTCCAAGCTTGATGCCCGCTTCACTCGAATCTGCATAGCCAGCGTCCGATACTTTTACCCAGAGGTTCCGATACGGCTCCTTTCGGGGGGGCGCCTGCAACTTGGACTAGCAGCAGAGGTACTGCGGTACTGGGGCGTTCGTACTTCTAATGTTCCGGCAGGTGACTATGGTTGGGGCTACGTCAAATTGGAACCGCTATTTGGTCCGCCGGGGGAGAGGTTTCTGATGCTAGATTCCGACACGGCGCTTACAGGCTCGATTTTGGATGAATGGAGGGATTGCGACGCCCCATTCTTAGTGGACAATGAGCAGTATTCCCAGTCCAATATCAGGGCGCGCTACTACGATTGGCGTAAAGTTGTCGAGATCGATCCGGATGCACAACCTCCTCTATTTGTCTTCAACTCAGGCCAGTGGTTGGGAACCGCTGGTGTGTTAACTCGCGAGGATTTCGGACCTTGGCTTGAATGGACATTTCCACGCAGACTCCGCCATCCAGAGCACTTCTTTCCTGGTGATCAAGGCATTTTGAACTATGTCCTTAACCAGAAGGCGATGCTCGACGGATTACGCATTGAATGTCGAAAGATCATGCGCTGGCCCGGCCACGGGTTGGAGGGGCTAGATGCCAAGACAGTCTCAGCCAGGGCGGCGATGCCCGTTATCGTCCACTGGGCGGGAATGAAAAAAATACGCTACCAGGACATGGTTGGCGCAGACTTGCTCTCCTGTTTCGAGCAGATTTACTACCAGCGGCTTCCTTGCGCAGGAGTACGAAAAATGTTGGCGGCATGCCAAAACGCGCTCGTTCATTGGCGGCACGGCCTCGAGGTCAGAGTGCGGCTCGCAACTCGCAGATTCATAGTCACGCCGTTGGCCAAAGTGTCTCGCCAGCTCACTAACAGACATTACTCAATCAGGTAAGAATCACGTTGAAGGCCATTCTTGCCGAGAAGGCTATCGACTCATGATACCGGTCTTTTTCGGCGAATAAGCATTAACCGCCAATGATGGCATCTCTCTTTGGCAAAAAAGTATTCGTCACGGGTGCCGACGGATTCATCGGTTCGCACCTCGTCGAGGCATTGGTTCGCCAGGGAGGCGAGGTCCGCGCTCTTGTCTTCTACAACTCATTCAATTCATGGGGCTGGCTGGATGACGTGGCTGCGGACGTGCGCGGCAAGTTCGAGGTTGTGGTGGGAGACATCCGAGATCCGCACCACACACGTGAACTGGTTCAGGGCTGCGACATTGTGTTGCATCTCGCATCACTGATATCTATCCCATTTTCCTATGATTCCCCCACAGCCTACATCGAGACGAACATAACGGGGACACTCAACGTTCTTCAGGCAGCAAGGCATTGCGATGTGGCACGAGTGGTCTGCACGTCGACCAGCGAAGTCTATGGCACTGCGCGTTATGTGCCGATGGACGAAGATCATCCGCTGCAGGCACAGTCCCCCTATGCTGCTTCCAAGATCGCAGCGGACCAGATGGCCTTCGCATTCCATCGCACGTTCGGGACGCCAGTCCTGGTTCTGCGTCCGTTCAACACTTTCGGACCGCGCCAGTCCGCACGTGCCGTGATTCCCACCATTATCACTCAGATCGCAAATGGTGTTCGCGAGATCCGGCTGGGATCGCTGCACCCGACGCGCGACTTTTCCTTCGTGACCGACACAGTGCGCTGCTTCTTGCAGGCGGCCATCGCTGAGAACGCGCTAGGGGAGGTGATCAATACCGGATCGGGATTCGAAATTTCGATTGGCGACACCGCCCGTCTCATTGCCGAGGTGATGAAAGCCGACGTCACTGTAATCCGCGATGATGAGCGTTTGCGGCCTGAGGCCAGTGAGGTTGAGCGACTCTATGCCGGTATCTCCAGAGCCGAGAGCAAACTGGGCTGGAAGCCAGAATATGGCGGGCGTGAAGGATTCGCTCGTGCTCTCGCGCGCACGGTCGATTGGTTCCGCGATCCTGCTAATTTGAGCCGGTACAAGGCCGGATGCTACAACATTTGAGGGGCCGATGATTGTCGACGTCGAGGCGATCGTCGCCGCCACTGAACGTGCGATTCGTATTACCAATCGGCCGGTGGCCTTGCACGAACCGCTGTTCGTCGGACGTGAGTGGGACTACCTCAAGCGATGCGTAGACAGCGGCTGGGTCTCTTCGGTCGGCTGCTTTGTCGACGAGTTCGAAGCGAGGCTTGCGGTATTGTGCGGAACCAGTTCGGCCGTCGCGATCGTGAACGGCACCGCTGCGCTACATATCGCCCTGCGGGTTGCCGGGGTTGAACCGGACGACGAAGTCGTTGTGCCGACGCTGACCTTCGTGGCGACGGCCAATGCGGTGGCGCATTGCGGCGCGGTTCCGCATTTCGTCGATTCTACCGAAAGTGGCCTCGGTATGGATCCGCAAAAGCTCAAAGGGCACCTTCAACGCATTGCGGTGCGCCGGGGCGAAGCGTTGGTCAACGGCGAGACCGGCCGCCCGATCCGCGCCGTCATTCCGGTCCACATCTTTGGTCACCCGGTCGATATGGAGGTTCTTACGGCCGTTTGCCTTGAATTCGGTTTGCCGATCATCGAGGATGCCACTGAATCGCTGGGCAGCACCTATCATGGCAAGCCGTGCGGCGGGTTTGGCACGGCTGGCGTTCTCAGCTTCAACGGCAATAAGATAGTCACTACGGGCGGTGGTGGCGCGCTGCTCACCAACGATGTGGCACTCGGTCGGCGCGCCAAGCATGTAACGACCACAGCCAAGCTGCCGCACGAATGGGCTTATGTTCACGACGAGATTGCCTGGAACTACCGCATGCCCAACCTGAATGCAGCGCTCGGTGTGGCGCAACTCGAGGGACTCGATGGTTTCGTCGCCGCAAAAAGGGCGCTGGCTCGCCGTTACGACGAGGCATTCGCGGGCGTGCGGGGCGTGACCTTTGTCAAAGAACCCAAGGGAACTGCGAGCAACTATTGGCTCAATGCCATCCTACTTGACGATGAAAGCGGGAAGGCACGCGACGCAGTTTTACAAGCCACCCACGACGCTGGATTGCTGACCCGACCGGCCTGGACCCTGATGCATCGCCTGGCCATGTTTCAGGGCAGTCCACGGAGCGATCTGAGCGTCGCCGAGTCAATTGAGCGGCGGCTCGTCAATCTGCCGTCAAGCGCAATTCTCGGGATGAATGATGTTGCTTGATGCTCTAGTTGTCCGTTTGTCCATATTCGTCTGACATCTGTCACATCGAAATTTAGATTCCATGAGTGTGGTGGGTATCATTCTTGCCCGCGGAGGTTCAAAACGCCTACCGCAAAAAAATACCCGTGAATGTGCCGGGAAGCCTCTAATTGCGTACACGATTGAAGCTGCTCGAGGGGCAACGAGCCTTTCGCGCACGATTGTGTCGACTAATGATACCGAGGTCGCCCGGATTGCAGCGGCGTACGGTGCCGATGTCCCCTTTGAGCGTCCCCCGGAATTCTCCATGGATACGAGTCCTGCGATCGACGCGCTTTCGCACGCCGTCAGTTGGCTCCAAGCCAATGCCCCGCCTATCGATGCAGTGGTTCTCTTGCAGCCGACTTCACCGCTGCGGCAGAGCCGGCATATTGATGAGGCTGTCGCACTCTATCGCTCGATGGTTGTCGACACTGTCACCGCGGTTTCAATTGCAACCGCACACCCATATTGGTGCTGGAAACCAGATGGCGTCGAAATTCGACCGTTCTTCTCCGCTGAGCACATCGCTATGGCTCGTCAGCAATTGCCACCCGCATTGATCGAAAACGGCGCCCTCTATGTAATTCGGTGTAGTGTTTTGTCGACCGGATCACTATACGGAGAACGGGTCGCAGGCTACATGATGGATGCGGTCGACGCCGTTGACATTGATACCATTGATGACTTCGAGTACGCCGAGTTTTTGATACGGCGCCGGGCCAAGCAGGTCTAGCGGGCATCGTGACAATGATTCGATGCAACGTGTCAATCACCCGCACGCGCGGTTATTACGTGCCGATGGACGCGGGAAATGCATTCGAATTACACCTCATCGTTACCGGCATGCATATGTTGCCGGAATTCGGCTCGGCCCTGCTCAAGTCCGAGCAGACGCTGCAGAGGTGGAACGGCTGCGGCTGGCTCGATATTTTCAATAACGACGCCGACATCGTAGAACGGTTCTCGTCAAACCGGGCGACTACGTGCTGCCAATATCGTTGGCGTCTTGTGCAGACCAGGCGATCATCGACATAGGCTTCGTTATGAGGGATGTTAGCATTGCAAAAAAGTTTGCGGAGTGCCTCAATTCCGACGGTGATGGGCGGTTTGTAGAGCGGACGGTCGACATTCTGAAGCGGGTTCGGTGTGGATCAGAGCTCACATCAAAATGCCGGAGATCGCTAGGGCCGTTTCTCCCGGTGGCGCACGATGCCGTTTGAGATTCTCTCCGAAGCGGGAGGCGCAGAGCGGTGGGCGGAAGAGATCGTGGCGCTGCCGCGCGCACTCCGCGACATACACTATCTACCGGATTATGGGCGCATTTATCGCGATGTTCACGGCTTCATACCCCTCCTTGCACTCTACCGCTCTAAGGAAGGCTGCGTTCTCCAGCCCTTTGTCCGGCGACCGCTATGCACGCTGCCATTCCTTGCCAGCAAGTCCGACGCTGGAGCGTTCTCCGACGTTGCCAATGCCTATGGCTATGGGGGGCCGCTTTCGAATGCTGCGGAGGCGATAACGGCAAGGAAGCTGTACGCTCAGTTCGCCGCATGCTTCGCCACTTGGTGCGAACAGCAAGGTGTCGCGAGTGAATTCGCGAGCTTGCATCCCTTGATG
>JBEKUD010000288.1:0-4959 GCA_049515395.1 Candidatus Sulfotelmatobacter sp.
CTCCACTGGATCCGGCTGCTGTAGATGACATCATCGCTCGCAACGTGGATAAGACGGGGGATGTCATTATGACGGACGAATCGAAGCTCTATCACTTCACCACGACGGCGCACCACAATGCGCAACATAAGAACGTGAATCACAGAGCGGAAGAATACGTGCACTACGAAGGCAAGATGTGCGTCACGACGAACGTAATCGAATCTGCGTTCTCTCTGTTCAAGCGCGGCGTAGTTGGCGCGTGTCATCAAGTTTCCGTGAAGCACCTTCCCGCTTGCCTCGAAGAGATGACGTGGCGCTTCAATAATCGGAAGAATCAATTCCTATTTCGGGACACCTTGCAAAGACTGCTCGCTTCAGAAAACCTTGAATATAAAGAGCTAACAGCGGCGTAAATGCTCTTGGGATATGCTACTCTGTTGTTCTCAAACTTCAGTAGTATGGCATCGTAAACGTTTATGGGGCATCTTACAGATGTGGTAGCCGAACCCAAACCACCAAAAAGTGCGAGGAGCCAAGACTTGCGATTCATAATTGAAATCGAACGCGAGACTGATGGTCGTTGGATCGCCGAAATCCCGCAGGTTCCAGGGGCGTTGGCGTATGGCGATACCAAGGAAGAGGCTATTAACAAGGCATACGCTATCGCCCTACGATCGGTTGCGGATGACGTAGAGAATTCGCACGAAGCCCCTCCAAACTCCATCCATTTGGAGCGCAATATCGCGTGAGCCAATGGCCGAGCACTAAAGCTCGCCTCGTCTATAGGGCGCTTCTCAAAATTGGCTGGAAGTAGTTCGTCAAGTCGGTTCCCACAAAAAACTCAGCAATCCAAAGTTTCCTCACAACTACACTTGGGCGTTTGGTGACGGCGAAGATATAGGCCCATCCATGTTGGCACGCATCGCCAGAAAAACCGGATTGAAGCCAACTGATCTTTGACAACCCTCGAATACAAGGAACTCACGAAGGCGGCCTAATTCTAGCCTTCACCACTTGCAATACCGTTAATGGCTCACTTGACCATAAGTGGAAATAAAGCGGCCTATCGGGATTCATGGACATTCCTACAAATTTGACATAGCCCGCCTTCGGATTGTCGAGGGCGACTCCAGACCCCGCGTTCAGTAACGCCATTGCGCTGCTACCCATATCAAATGTCACGTCTTTGACTTCCACATCACAACAAGAGGCCAAGGAAACTGGGGCGTGTCAGTTCCGCAAATTCTGACCTACCTAATTCCGGAAATTCCGAGCCATCCGAGGCAGCACGTCCATCTTTTCGCCTCGCCGTCTGAAGTACTCGCGTTTTATGTGCGTCAGTCTGGTCCAAGATGAGGCGGTAGAGAGTCTGGTACGAACCTTGGCCGAGCATCTGGCTAGCTGGGGTGGGGTTCGTTTGCAATGCGTCTTCGATCGGCGATCCTGGTGCGAAATTTTTCTTTGGAAAGCGGGGGGAACGGTCCCAACCAAGAAGAGACGCGGGCAAAAAAGATCGAAGCGATCCGTCCGCTTCTGGCCGACATGTACCGGCACAGATCCCGAGCTTCCAAGACGCCTCCAGTGGGATTCTGGAAGGCATTCACTCGACCGAGAAAGTGTCCTATAAAATTGAGCCAAGGCTAAAATCTCGTCTTTTTTAGATCTTTTGCCGTGATGGTTCTTCGATAGGGTCAACGCATGGTCGACCTTATCCTTGCTCTCGACCAGAAGCCCCAGCATAGCCGCTGTTCTCCAATCGGCAACACCCCAGCGAGCGCGCGGTTCCTAGTGCTTAACGTGGTAGGAATCGTGATCAGTGCAGGAAAAGGACCTGCCGTCACCCTCACGTTCAAAGGCACGATCCGCTCCGATACCACCGTGGAATGAATTTGGGCCTCCAGCCGACTGCTGCATCGATGCAGCGTGATGAACGCTCTGCTCCGGTTTGAGGGTGACATCATCATTCTTTGTCCAACTCATCTGGAGTCTCGAGCTCAACCGCAGATTCCGCGATCGTGCGCCTCCATGACATGACGCGCTGTATCCCTTGTGTCCACGCCAAAGCTAGAGAGGTCCACAGAAAAGCGAGTCGGACCGAACGGGCGGAAGCCTGACCGGATGGAACCGTTCACGATCACAAAAATCGGCGGCTCAAAAATGTCGCACTGGGGACCTTCACCGTCCATGACCTCACGGTGACCAATGACCGAGCCCTCATCACACTCTCCACACCCTCCGCATTTCGGGCATTCCAGGGTGACATTGTCGGAGGTGACAAGCATTTCTTAGTGTCCCGCACCATGTTGACTTCTCCATTCCACGGGCGAACCAGTCCGGCAGTCCGTTGGGGCTCGCACCTTCCCCATTGAGATCACGGCGGATCTCTCCGTCCGAACCAGCCGACCTGGATGAAAAGATGAAACGATCAAACGGGCCCGACCGCAATTTTCAGTCGTGATCTGGGAATTCGGGCAGGAACGACTGCGAAGGTAGGGTCGAGATCGATCCCAACGTGAGGGTTCTTCAACTCTTTAACAGCTTGTGGCGCCACAGAAAAGCGCGTGAGACATCAATCGTCGAAGAAGACTTCGAAGCTCTGGTAAGTAACCATGAACGTCCTCGTGGGCCGAGCGGGCGCGCCCCCGCGACCTTTACGACGTGATAAATCTCTTCGGGCTGCCCGTTCTTGAAGGTCGTGAAACAACATGCCGTCCAATGTTATGCCCGGCGCTGCCCGATGCCGATTTCGTACAGCGATGCCGCGCGCGGCTAGTTGCAGGAACCCTTCGTGAACGCGAACGCTATCGTCCGTGCAGCACTTTCCGGCAAGCCGCCGCGCGCGTGACAAGCTTGGTCGCCAGCGGGCGAATCAATGCATGTGTAAGCCCTTCCCGGGACATGCGGCGCTCGATCTCAGGAGCAGCGTCCGCGATCTGCCTTGCCATATCGTCGGCTCGTCCGACAAGTTCGTCTGCATCCACTTTCAACTCTTCGCCCTGTCTGCGCCAGTGGCGGATCTGGATATTGCGGAAGTGGTATTCCCCGCCGAGTTTCATGGACAACTTGACGCGCTGAAGGTCGATCTGGCTGTACGAGAATACACTCGCCAGATCGTACAAGGGCGCGAGGCGCACGCGGCCTCCCGATCCGATCAGCAAAGCATAGTTCTTTGCATGCGCGTCGGTGCCAATGATGATCCAGTTGAAGGCGACTGAATCCAGGAAGGTTCGGACATCCTCGGGCGCATTGCTGGAGTTAGCTCGCAGAAGTTCGACGATGTCGCGGATACCGGGTCCGCCTTCATTCTGGTATTTATGGGTCGGCTGAATACTGAGAGCTTGGCAAATGTCTTCCTGATGCACTCGGCGCAAGCTGGCAGCAGTGCGAATGCGATCATATCGCTCCACGACGATAGCGACCTCGTCCTTAAAATGCATAATTCTTGAATCGACGACCGGCAGGCCGACGGCGCGCGCCAGTTCCAGACAGAAATGCTCGTTTTCCGCATGTCCTGCGAATTGGCCGGACGGGGGCTTGAGAATGTGCGTGGTTGGCACCCGGCCGGACGGCACGCCCCATCTTCCGTTCTCGAGGAGGAGGGCGGTTTTCGGCTGCACACCCGCGAGACTGAACTGGCCGGTGTCGCGCGGAATGCGCCAAGCGGAATGGTCCTCGCGCAACGCGCGCAGGCGCTGTGCGATATCGGCTTCGTCGAGCCATTCAATTTCGGGCGGGGCCGCGCCCGTGATGACTTCAAGCCGTTCGGGACGAACAAACTGCACCGCGCCCGCGCAGTCCTCCCCGACGGCGCTGATAAGGCTGAAAGCGTTCCGCGCCGAGACATGGAATTTCTTGGCCCATTGATCGAGCACCATCTGGTTGTCGGGAAGCAGCCCCCAGAGGAACGGATCGATCCTGGCGTGGCCGTGCTGCGCTAGAGCCAGAGGCATGGAGATCGAAAGAAGATAGGCGTTCTCGGTCGTGCGCCACTCTTCGTTATATGTAAAGGTCAGCCGTGCCCGCTTGTCACGGACGATGCGTCCCATTTCTTTCCCGTCCAGAATGGCGTTCAGTTCCGTGGTCATCTTCGTTTCTCGCGCGCGGAAGCAATGATTGAGTCAATATCGACGGGGGGCAGGCCCGGGCGCTGCTTTGTTTTTCTCTGATCGTCGGCTGCCAGATGGATTCCGAGAGCCTCGACCGTCCGCAAGACGAGGGATATCGGGGCGCGGGGCTTGCCCTTCTCCACGTCGACGATCCATTGCCGGCTGACGCCGACCTGGGCCGCGAGGGTTTTCTGGTCGAGACCGAGCTTCGTGCGACGGTCGCGTATGACGGCTCCTAGGTCGATTGGTGTTCTAATCCTCATGCTGCCTCCCAAATGTCGGCGTTCGACGACATTGTAGCAATGTCAGCGATCGGCGACAAGCCCAAAAGTCAGCGATCGACGACATAACCGAATGTCATCGATCGCTGACATCTCCAGTCATCTCGGATAAGCGCAACCCTGTCTGTACGGCCAACAAAATGAAAGCGTGATCGCGCCGGCCCGACCATGTGTGCTGGTCCGGAGCAGCCAGCAACGCATCGACTTCGGCCCAACGCCGGCCTTCGATGCTTTCGTCGGCGATAGCTTCCGCAGCTTTCTCAGGCAGGGGTTGGGCTCCATGCGGGCGGCAAATATGTCCGCGCTGATTACGGGCAGGTGTGACCCTACCGTTTTGATCATGCCCCTTATGGCGCGATCCAAGCGACCTCTCGACGCGGTTCTTTCTTGGCCACATAGAGTAATGCACACAATGGCGCGGAGAAGAGTAAGGAGCCGATCCATCGCCGCTCTATGAAAGCTTACGGCTGATCGGCATTTTACCGGCCAATCTTCTGTAGCCAGGGCAGTGAGAGTTATCCTTCTGTAGTTGAGATCGAGCAGGAAGGAGAAAGGCTCTCTTCTGAGCGCAGATCCTAGCCAGATTCCGC
>JBEKUD010000289.1:0-4931 GCA_049515395.1 Candidatus Sulfotelmatobacter sp.
ACTTTCGGTCGCATCAGCCAAGCAAGAGCCTCACCGAGAAAGACACCATTGTTCTTTCCGATTTCGACAATAAGACGGGCGATGCAGTCTTCGACGACACGCTCAAGCAGGGACTGTCGGTGCAACTCGAACAATCGCCCTTTCTCGATCTGCTTTCCGAGCGCAAAGTGAACGAAACTTTGAAGCTGATGGGCGGTTCCGCCGGCGACCACTTGACGCCCGAGGTCACGCGAGAAGTCTGTCAGCGCACGGGCAGCAAGGCCATGCTGACCGGCTCGATCGCCAGTCTGGGCAGCCAGTATGTCATCGGCTTGAAGGCCGCGAACTGCAGTACGGGCGACGTGCTGGCGGAGGCGCAGCAGCAGGCTGCCGGCAAGGAGGCAGTGCTCAAGGCTCTGGACAATGCAGCCGTGAGCTTGCGCGGCCAGCTCGGCGAATCGCTCATGTCAGTGCAGAAATACGCCACACCGGTCGAGGATGCAACGACTCCGTCGCTGGAGGCGTTGAAAGCCTACAGCCTGGGACGGAAGATGTTTTTTGCCAAAGGCAACACCGCTGCCATTCCTTTCCTCAAGCGAGCCGTGGAAGTCGACCCGAATTTCGCCATAGCCTACCGGGCCCTGTCGGCCGTGTACGGCAACCTCGGCGAGCCGGGGCGTGAGGCAGAGAACATCCGCAAGGGTTACGAACTGCGGGAGAAGGTGAGCGAACGGGAGCGTTTCTACATAGAGGCAAACTACTACTGGAACGGGACGGGAGAACTGGAGAAAGCGGTACCGGCATACGAACTGTGGCAGCAGAACTACCCAAGGGACTACGCGCTCCACGTGCACCTGCAAGCTATTTACGCAAGCCGTGGAAACCTGGAAAAAGCTCTGGAAGAAGCCCGCGAGGCAATGCGCCTGGAGCCGAATTCCGTGCTCAACTACGAGACCCTCGGCGCCGACTACATGAACCTCAACCGGCTGGACGAAGCGCAGACGGTGTTTAAGCAGGCTGAGGAGCATAAGCTGGAGGGCGAGGGGCTGCTTGCAATGCGCTACCAGATGGCCTTCCTGAAGGGTAATGCGGCACAGATGGCGCAGTTGTCCTCGGCCGCCATGGGCAAGCCGGGCACGGAGGATTTGCTGCTGGCCGACCAGGCGGACACCGAGGCTTGGTACGGGCGGTTGAAAAGCGCACGCGAATTGAAGCGGCGGGCGATGGCTTCAGCCGAACTCAACGACGCCAAAGAGACCGCCGCAGGCTATCAGGCAAAAGCGGCCCTGCTCGAAGTGGAATCCTGCAATCGCGAGCAGGCCGTGCTGATGCCCAGGCCGCAATGAAACTGGCCCCGAACCGCGATGTGAGCACAATGGCGGCCCTGGTCCTGGCCCGCGCCGGCGATACGGCAGCGGCGGAAAAGCTGGCTGCCGAACTCGACAAAACCTTCCCGCTGGACACGCTGGTCCAGCGGTATCGGCTGCCTGCGATTAGGGCGGCTGTCGCCTTGCAGGGCAAAGACCCGAACCGTGCGGTTGAACTGCTGCAGGCGTCGAGTGCGGTGGAACTGGGGGATGCGGCCAACCTGCTACCTGTCTATTTGCGTGGAGAAGCCAATCTCACGCTACACCAAGGCAACTGGGCAGCGGGCGAATTTCAGAAATTCATTGACCATCGCGGTCTGGTGGGGAACTTTCCCTGGGGAGCGCTGGCGCAACTCCAACTAGCCAGAGCGTATGTTTTATCAGGAGACAAGACCAAAGCGAAAACCTCCTACCAGAATTTCCTCACCCTCTGGAAAGACGCCGATTCCGACCTCCCCATCCTAATAGAAGCCAAGGTGGAGTACGCGAAGCTCCAATAGTCCGACAAAGTGCCTGCCTCGTCGCTTGCTGTGTGCCAGTAACTGTTTACGTCACCTACGCCGAACGCGGATACGCGTACACCCTAAACCACGAAGAAGCGGTCATCCAATTGAACTCCGCATGCAAAATCGGAAGGTTGCAAACCTTCCGTATCTGTTGGGATTCCTGTAACCGCGCCAGCATGGAGTTATGAAGCCTTGGCGCCTCTCCCTTCTGCTGTTCGTATTCGCGTCCCGATGCGTGGCATCCAGCGTTATCATTACCACCACCAGCCTACCCAACGGCACGGTCAAAACCGCCTATTCTGCGGTCATCCAGGCCAACGGCGGCTGCACTCCCTACAAGTGGGCGGTCGCATCCGGAGCGCTACCCGCCGGCGTCACTGCGAAGGTGTCCAGCACGACGACGACGCTGGAGCTAGCCGGAACGCCGACCAGCGCAGCCACCGACTCCTTCATCGTGAAGGTCACCGGCTGCGGCGGGCATGTCTCGCAGGTTCCCTACAAGGTCGTCATCCAAGCCACGGCCAATCATGTCGTGGACCTGAACTGGAAGGCTTCGACGTCGAGCGCCATCGTCGGCTACAACGTCTATCGCGGCCCAGACGGAGTGACCTGGAAGGTAATCAACGCGAGCCTGATTGCTTCGACGCTCTATAACGATTCCACTGTCGCTAACAGCACCACATACTACTATGCGACGACAGCAGTCGATGTCGACGGCCACGAAAGCACCAAGTCAGCCGCCGTCAAAGCGGTTATTCCCTAGCTGTTACGGGAGGCGCTGTGTTCATGGTTTCGTAGCGGGCTACCCGCGGGCCGTTTCACGTGGTGCCCAACATGACGGGACGGTCGCGAGTACTGGATGAATGCCAAGGTTGCGGCAACCGTTGCGCGCTTGATCTCCGAGGGTGGAGGAGTCAAACCGGGGGTCCATTTCCTCGTCGCTGCGGTCGATCCGACTGCATTTATGGAGGAGCTGCGAATGGTTGGAGTAACCGACACGCAATCGTTTAGCGCGGAAGGCAGTGAGCGGCGGGCGGACACTGGTTGAAAACAGGCTCAATTACGCTCAAAACCCGCAATCAGCGTTAGCGCGATTTCCAGAACAATCTCCCCGCCGCCACTCAATGACGCTGCTTAAATAGGTGTACTGTAGAAGAGTCGCCTCCAGCATCTTCCCGCTGCGCCCTTTGCGTGACGGTTCCTTGCGAAACCAGACAGTAATTCGCGACATAAGGAGCCATCATCGTGGAAATACTTTCCGCTACTCTTCTCACTCCAACACCTCTGTTCGCCGATGCTCAACCCACACTGGGTCCGATGACCCAAAAACAGGCTAAGCTCTGCGCTAGGCTCAGACAATTGGGTTTCAAACTAGGGGAACCGATGAAGCTCTACGGAGAACGATATGAGCTGCTTGGTGACCCCATTGTCTCGGGAGACAACTCGGTCTTTGTTGCCGCCGTCGACAAGAAATCCGCCCAGTTGAGAAGCCTCCGCATTCCACTGCTCGTCGTGAAGAGGGCGATGGAGAGCGTGTCGATGCGGGAGCGAATCGGGAAAACTACGCAGCGAGTGCAGGTCAGTGTTGAGAAAGGTGAAAAGAGCGGCTACGAGCCTCGTCCTGAGTTCACGAGGGGCGCTCGTTCCCGCCATCACGTCGAAGAAGTGATGTCTCGGATTCTGGCGAAACAGCGCACCAACACCAAGAAATTCACACTCGGGGATGCTGATCAAGAGAATGGCGGAACCAGCGACCGCTGGCACTAATTTCGACAGTTGGCGAATGGTCCAGGGTCAATGACTCCTTCTCGTTGTTTTCTCGCTAAGCGGTAATCCTCGGGAAATCACCACACAGCGCGCCGTTGCGCTTCCGTGCTTGAGTCCCGCGTGGCGACCCCGCCGCAGGCAGTGAGGTGACGGAAAGACGTTTTGCCATTTACAACGTCAATTGTAGTAGATTATACGTGCTACGTAGTAGTTGAGGGAGCACTCCAATGGCACGAGGGCGACAATCCTTCGCGTGACGTTTTCAAAACGAAGGCCGACGTGGTGAAGTTCGTGCAGGAGGCCGTCGCGGACGGAGCGAGAGTGATTCACAAGAGTCTAATCGGAGAAAGTTATGTCGCGATTATAGGGAGGACTGTTCCGGCGACGCAGAGACTGCGCGCCTCATAAGCTTCAAGAATCCTGAGCGGACGGCAATATAGGTGGCAGAACCGTCCCAGAGCCGTGCCCCGGCGCGGGATCAGTTCGAGATGGGAGGGCCAAGGAGCATCCTCCTGCCAGCAAATCATCCTTAAGTTATATTGTCGTTATATCGTCCGCCAGGGCGGGAAGCGATCGTTTGCCGCAACGCCTATCCAGCTACAAAACTCGCGATCTTATGGATACCAGTTTTGTAAATGCTTAAAACAAATCACTCAGGGTTTTGTTTCGCAAAATCGCTGCAACCTGCTGTGATCGCCGCATCCGGAAAGAAGGGAAGAACTCTGTTACGAGTTACCGGCTCACAATCCGGTCGCGACTTCACTCATAATTTTCTTGTAGGTCTTCTGCGCCTCCTGCTCGCAGGGTTGATCTCTCTGACGATTGTGAAGCCGAAGGAGAGCATCCAAACCTCCAGAGCCTGACCAAACAACCTGACTATTCGCCCGTGCTGTTCCATGTAGGCGTTGAACCGCCGTATGTTCGCCGGGGCGTCAGGGCGCAGGTCCGGCAGCAACGGTCCCGCTCGCTGCGGATCGAATACAGCATCTGTGCCCGCAACAAGTTCTCCCCCGGCGCAATCGACGGCCGGCCAACCTTGGCATACATGGTATCGAACCGTCGCGACCACCGACTCAGCACCTCATCCACCATCTCCCGGATGGTGCACAGCGGATGATCCTTGCGCACGCGACATCTCGGGGGATAAATAACCGAAACATGTAATTCTGCGGATGATCTTCTCCTCCCATGCCTCCTCGTACCATGGTTGGCTGTGGGTTAGGAGTAATTTCTCAGTAGCCTGCTAGTTCCAGATCCTTGTGACTGGCAAATCATCTATCGGTTTCAGCGTCGAGGTTCCTTCATAGAAATT
>JBEKUD010000290.1:0-7177 GCA_049515395.1 Candidatus Sulfotelmatobacter sp.
ATCAAGCGGTTGATGTAGCACTTCTTGTGGACCGCCCTGCCGTTTTCATCGGCGTAAAGATCGATTCGTAAATCCACAGGCTTACTGCAAATTGCGCAGGATATTTCTGGGTAAGGGAGAGCAGCCATAAGGACTCCTTTGGAAGGTTACGACCAGAGTAGACTCAGGACGAATTGCAAACTGAGCAATACGGAACAGTGCGAATGATTCGTCGGTGGTCAGAAGACGGGCTGAGAAACAAACGGGAGGCAGATAAGCCGCCTCCCATTTTGCTCACTGACTGGTCTTAGGCGGACTTGCCGTGTGCCTTGGCTTCGAGGGTCTTCTCGCTGCCAACATTAACCTTGATCTGCTTGGGCTTGGCTTCCGTCTTCTTGGCGAGCTTGATCTTCAGAACGCCCTTATCATAATGGGCGCTCACCTGTCCGGAATCGACGGAACTGGGCAGCGTAAACGACCGGGTGAAGCTTCCGTACTGCCGCTCGATGCGACGGAAATTCTCCTCTTTCTCTTCCTTTTCGATCTTCCGCTCGCCATGGACGGTGAGGGTGGAGTTCTCGACGCTGACATCAATGTCCTTTTCGTCAATGCCGGGGACTTCAAGCTTCAAAGTAATGTTGTGCTCGTCTTCGTAAATGTCCACGGGCGGCGCGAAGCTGGTGGTTGTTAATGAATCATCCGGGACTTCGGGGCTATAGGACTCACGGAAAAGACGGTTCATGCGGTTCATGCGGTCTTGCATGGTGGAAAACTCACGGAAAGGTTCCCAACGGGTCAATAGAGTCATAGCGTAGCTCCTCCTTGGAGCAATCTAAGAGGAAAGAGTTCAGATGGCTGACTTAGTTCAGAGAACCTGAAAGAGTAAGGAGAAGTAGCTTGCTCAATTACAAGGCTAGGCTTCAGCGCAACCGTTGTCAACTGCGGCATGCGGGCGGAATTCCGTGGGTGCAGGGAGGCCAAGACTATCGTGAGCGCGTCAACCCCACCGAGAGTGGGTAGCACCGAGCTATCGAGGGCGGCAAGAATGAACAACCCAATCCCATCCAAGTGTCTCAGCATTGCGATAAATGATGTCACTGGTTCGATGATACGTCTTGATTAGCCTTCCTTCGACTGGGCACCTGAAGGAAGTTCGTTGCCGATCTTGCCGACCTAGCGTGAATTGACCCGCTCGTGCGAAAGGGCTAGACCTCGTCCCCGGAGGTGTTCCCATGCGCTGTTTACTCAAAGTTTCAATTCCCGTGCTGACGGGCAATGCCACGATCAGCGATGGCAGCTTGGGCAAGACCATCGAATCCATTCTCGCTGATCTGAAGCCCGAGGCAGCCTACTTTGCCGCGGACAATGGCAAGAGGACCGGGTTCATATTCTTCGACCTAAAGGATGCGTCTCAAATCCCCGCCGTGGCGGAACCGTGGTTTCTGGCCTTCGATGCTCACGCCGAACGGCGCACGCAAAAGCGGCCTGACCGGATTTCCTTGCAAGCCTAACATCGCCCTCGAACGAGGGCTGTCCAACTAGCGTCTCCTGACTTTAATCGAGTCCGGGGCGCTTTCGTTTGCGTGCTCTTGCCAACGCAGTCTGAACGCCATGTGCAGTGGGGCTGTTGCCACGGTTCAAGCGGGAGGTCCGCTTCGGAAAGGAAGATCGGGAGTTAGTTTCCGCGTCGGCAACCGCGCAGCATGCGTCTTGCTGGCAGTGTGCGAAGCGCAGATAGTGCTGATCGTATTCTGCGTCCGTCAATCAGTAAATTAAATTTCCAACCGTCAGCATTCATGCTCCGGGCACCCTACCGGGAGAGCCTTTACGCAATGGGGGCAGCAACCACACAAAACTGAGCACTTTTGACCAGTTTTGTACTTTTGATGTCACCTATCATTTCGGCCAACCGACCAGCCGCAGTCAATCGTGGAGGAAGCTATGAACAACTTCGCCGAGTTGATGCAAAGGCTTAGCGGAAATCCATAGAGACGAAAAACGAAGCCCAACGCTGATCGCTGAAGACGAACAATTAATGCGCAGTCTAGAGAAGAGAAACTTGGCAGAAAAGTCCCGAGATTCCTGCTTCGCCCAATTTTCAGGGGCTTGACCGGGAAAGATGGCAAACATCGTTTTGGGGCTGATGTCGGGACGTTTCACACGGATCAAGCCTCCATATGGCTCGAAACGGCCTGCGAGGAACGCTTCCATCGTCTGGCTTACGTTAACGTCGAGGCATTCTGGGACCCGCTGCGTTCCAACCGCCGTTATGCCGACCTGCCGCGCCGGATCGGGCAGCTCTCGTCGTTTAGCACGACGTTGAGAAGTGAACTGTGGACTTCTAGCCCACCGTCGTAGCGAATGAAGCCCAATTCCCGGAACTTATTCATGAAGAATTGACCTGCCCGCGAGTTGTGCCCACCATCTCTGCATTGACCTGCCCGCGAGTTGTGCCCACCATCTCTGCCAGAGTTTCCTGACTGATCTTGGGAATTACAACTTCAAGCTTACCCTCCTTGCCGAAGCGAGCTAGCCTGAGGAGAACCCGAGCCAGCCGTTTCTCACTGCACGGCGGTTACGTCACGAAATCAGGACGGAAGCTATCGTTGTTGCCTTTCGTAACTTTAACTTTAACGTCATTGTACTCACACTAACTTCTAATACTGTCGGCGGTATGGACTTAGTCTTTGAATAAAGCTCATATCTTCGGCAGAATGGCCGGAAGGAGTAGCTATGTTCTGTGCAAAGTGCGGTGCTGATTTACCCAATGATTCGCGTTTCTGCAGTAGCTGTGGACAAACGCTGGGGGCAGTTTCCGTTGGTGGAGGTGCAGCGGCAGCCGTTGCTCCGGCCCGAATCCCAGCGCATGAGCCAAAGTCCAGCAATGCAATCTTGAGCGTGGTTGGACTTGTGCTGCTGTTCGCCTTGTTCGGCGCTTCGTGTTATGAGGTGTACGTGCAATGGAAGACCTCAAGTTCGTTGCCGCAATCGCGAGCGGAGCGTGTATTGCGGTCGGATTACGGGACTGAACCGGAACTGGCCCAAAAGGGTTTCTCCGCAGCAGTCGCAAGTGAATGATTCCATTGGTCGGGAAATTCGGGTTCGGGGTGGTCAGTCGAGTATACCCTCGGGCCAGCAGCGGACTCTCGGCGATTGTCCAATCTCCTCCATTAGTGAATCCTCAAGTGATAGAGTAGTCGGGGAAAATGTTCCGAACCTGCACTGGCAGGCGACAGAGCCCGCTCGGTGACAAACCAGACTGGAATCGTGGCGCGGCAAAGACGAGCAATGGCTCCTGAAAGTGCTGTTCTGCGTCCTCAGCCCATTCTGGGCTTGCCTCTGGTACATCCTGCTCAGCCATCTCGTGCTCCGGCGCAGGTCTAGCTACTTCATCCAATTCTTGGTGTTCAATCTGCACGCTCTGCTAGTCATCCTGATGCTCAAGTCGGGGAAGGTGAGCCTGTGAAGATCGGAGCATTCGCCGAGTTATTTGGAGTTCACATCCCGGCATGGATGCCCACCGCATCGGTCAGGGGCGTGAAGTATACGTTCGTGTCTCCGACGACCCCTCGAAATCGTCAGTTCTGAATCGCGAGCCCGCGCAAGAGAAAAGCCCCGACGACTCCGGGCCCCCGCATTCGATGCCCGCTTCGGCGTAGGTCGCCGCGCAAAGACGACCGCTGGTCTTGTACTTGCGGCCATGAATGGAACACGTTTGATACGGGAGGAATGTGCCCCGCGTGCCTGCACCAATGGACTTCGACGCAGTGCCTCGCGTGCAAGGCGTGGTCGCCGCATTCCGAGTGGTATGCGCGGTGAACAAGTCCAACTGGCGGAACTTGGATTCTACAGCGCGGCTCTGCGTTCCCAGCCGCCCGGGTAGGTAGTCACCAAACCGAGATCATCCACCACAATCTCAGTCGAGAATCCGGTGTTGCTTTCGTAGCGATAGATGTCTTTCGCAAGCCGCGTGTAGCGCTGAGACAGCGGTTGAACGTTAAGCTCGGGGAACTTGACCCAAGCGGCAATGACCGACTCGTTGCTTCCGACTTGGAGGTTGAGACGCCTGATCGGAAGGGTGTTGGTGGCGGGTGTCACCGCGAGATCAACGTCGCTACAACCCCGAATTTCGCGCACTTCCTGACCCGTACTGCGCCACACCCCACCGTTCTCCACGCTCAGGTTGATGGTCTTCACATCCTTTCCGATGGTGCGTTCAACTTGAACTCGGTGGGTGAGCCAGTTCTCATCGCAGTGGATTTCATAGCTCGCCAGCATTGGTCGCTGGTCTTTGAAGACCCCAACGACCGTGCCCTTCAGTAGCCAGCCTTCTGCGGTGTGCCAGAGAGCACAATAGTCCGTGCCGTCGATCAACAGGCTTTCCCAGAGAACTGCACGCTTCAGATCGTCTGCCATTTCGCGGTTTCCCTGCTGCGCAATTGTACAATTGCGGTCGTGCTGCTTATCGCAGCAATCGTTGCGGGAGTTGCGTCGCTATGAGCGCGTGATCATCCTGCCGAATGAAAGGAGCCGAGAATGAATATCGCTTTCCTGATCGGAAGGATCATTTTTGGCGGGTATTGGTTGATGGCGAGTTTCAACCACTTCAAGAACCTCAATTACATGAGCGAATACGCCAAGGCGAGGGGGACGCCGTCTCCCAAACTGGCGGTGGCAGGAACCGGAGTGATCCTGATGCTGGGTGGTCTCAGCATGTTGCTGGGCGTCTATCCTGTGGTCGGGATTGTTCTGCTCATCATCTTCCTGCTAGGCGTGTCGTTCCAGATGCATGCTTTCTGGAAGATGGACGACGCACAGATGAAGCAGATCGACATGATCAATTTCACGAAAAACATGGCACTTGTCGGGGCACTCTTGATGTTCTTGCTGCTACCGCACCCGTGGCCGATGAGTCTGGGGATCGGGTAGCCGCACAGGGCATGGGCGAGGGCATTGGGGCAAAACTGCGGTAGCAATCTAACCCGCGTTTGCCCGAACCGGGGGATGGCGGCGAGGGATCGATGGATTACGTCTCGCCTTAAAGCACAGACAGGGGCGCGACTCGCTAAAGTGATCTCACAAGACTTTGACTGGCAGCGACTCGGCTCCCGCACTCGTCAGCCCACAGGAAATGGGACGGGAACGATGTCGGTATTATGCGCCGCTGTGATCAACCAGCGGTCGGCTCCCTTCACCAGCACGCAAGTCATTAGTGTGCGTCGCGTCTCCGGGGCAACCCGTTCCCGAAGACTTTCAGCACCCTTCAATTGCGTCCAGACGTGTGCCAAGGCGACAGTCGGGTTCAAGAAACGCACGGACTGTTCGACTATTTGCAGTGCGCTATTGCGAAAGATCGTTCGGTGCGTCACGGTGTGCTTTGCCTCAATCTCCTGTCGCCCTTGCCAGTGCATGCCGATCACGTTGACAAAATCAGCGTTCTCGGCGAAGGCTGCCGCGAAAGCTGCCATGTCGTGTCGGTTCCAGCTTTCGGCAAGTGAAGCCACTGCGCTCTTCACTTTCGCCGTCGCATCCTTGGAATCGGCGGCACTCGGTTTCGGCGTTTGCATGGTGCCTCCTCACATGATGCGTGGGGTCTTACTGCTACCGCGTCCGTCATTATATGCGGGACGCTCTCGCAGCCCCTTCCGCCCGCTGTGATAAAACATGACGATGACCACTGACGAACGCTTGCAGCGAGAGTCCAATCCGATCGCCACCATCAGAAGGAAGCTTCCTGAGTTCATGAAAGCGTGCGCGGACGACACGGAACTGGTGTTGCTTCACCAAGACGCATTTGCCGCCGACTACCAAGAGGACGAATACGTGCTGCTCGGCATGGCGATTAAATACGCTGGTCTCCGTGGCAAGGAAGTGCGCGTGATCGGGAAGAACAGGAGCACGCCGGGCGAGGAAGACAAAATCCAGTGAGCATGCCGACCGCTTGAAAAGAACGATTCCCTCGCCCTATCTGCGACTCCGATTCGAGACTACTTTACCACCGAAATGGCACCACAGCCAGAGCTACGCTGGTGACCTCGAACCTGTTCGGCTAAAATGTCGCAAAGGTTTCCACGATGACAACCCTAGCCACTGCCATCAAGGATGAAGTCCGTGTGCTCATTGACGTTCAAATCGAGACATTCGGACAGGCCAGCACCGTTAACATCTTCTCAACTCCGCGAATTCCACTACCGCTTTGAGAAGATCAGCACGCTGTGCCAAGAACTGAATCGGATTGGCGCAAGGAGTGTTATTGAACGGCGGTTGGTGTGGGCGTCTTAGCCTCGCGTTTCCGTTCCAACCGAGCGACCGCTCCGAAAGCCTGCTCACCCGTAAACTCGCCCAGATTCAAGCTCGCATCGGTGACTACGCGGCTTCGAACCCTCGCCAATAGCCATTCCGTGGGCACCGACTGAAAAATTAGTTCATTTTCCGGGACGGTAAAGTCGATCCCGCAGCGCGGGCACGTGAACTCCCACGGATTGGAACGACCGCGTCCCACGCCGTCCGTTGACCTGTAGGCGACCGCCAACGCACCGCAGTCGGGGATCGGACAACTCGACCCTGCCGCAACATCATTGTGCTCGTCCCAGTCATCTGGCATGGTGCCTTCTCCATCAGCAAACGAATCTCGAACGTCGGTCAGCCCCTCTTCCAGATAACGAAAGAGCACGGAACACGAGGGATTGCTACACTTGGCGGTCATAACGGCACCCATCGCCGCGCCGTAGAATAACCGCGAGTCTCCTCCCTTATTGCACAGCAATACGGTGACGCCGATCACACGTCATTGTGACTGGACGCCCAAATCGTGTTCCCGCTCTCGGACGAAGAGAACGTTTCTAAAGGTATACCCGTGGGCCAGTGACTCGGGCTCTTACTAAATAGGGCAAATATATACTTGACACACGCGACGACTTTCAACGTGCGGCAAGTATATAAATGCCCTAAATAGTAACTGCCGCGTTGAAAGAGCGGCACTTGCGGCTCTCAGGACTGCCCGAAAACTATCCCCTTCCGAACCAGCACGGGACTGGGCTCAGGGAAGGCTCGAATTTGCGCTGTTTTGCTCTGCGTTCGGGTCAGTGAGCGCTTCTATGAGAAGGTCATAAAAGTCAAGGCCGACGTGGCGGCCCTCCTTAGTTTTCTTGTTCTTTGTGGCTTTCGCCACATTTCCGCAGAAAATTTTGCGTTAGGA
>JBEKUD010000291.1:0-4802 GCA_049515395.1 Candidatus Sulfotelmatobacter sp.
AGCCCGTGGCAGCGTCCCGTCCCATGCTTCTTTTACCATCAGAAGAAAACCAAGATTGATCGTGACGACCGACCAAAGAGGGGCGCCCAGGATCATCAAGAACACGCCAACGATCGGAAGGTGCTGTACCAGGAAAAGAACACCAGTGAAGAGAAATAGCAGAATCGACTTCGGAAGTCTTTGCATTCCGCCCACGCCCCGTTTGTTTCTTTCATCTAATTTTGGAGGCAAGAGGCGAATTGGAACAGTATCGATCGAGCGTCCGTCGAACGAAACGTGCCGGGCGGATGGATTTAGGACGGGCGGGGCAGGTGGCCCACTCAGTCCCGGTTTTGGCTTAAGTGGGGCAGTTTGCGCGCCGTGAGGACGGGTTTTGCCCGGCGCACTGTAATGGCGATTTTGCAACAAGCTACGCTATTGTTGTGGACCAGCGAGAACGATTGGAATGCTTCGCCCCCAGGTTTGTCCGATACATACTTTGTGGCGAACCATCGCTGTGGCTTTCGCCGTCAACAAGGTTTCAACGTGTATGAGGGAGACTTCGGCGTAGGTGCGGTCGACGGATTCTGGCGAATGAATGAGTTCGCGAGGACCGTTGGTCGGAAGATCAAATCTACCTTTGCCGATTAATCGTACCCATTCACCCTGGTTTAGCGTCAACATTGTGCCTGCGTGATCGTCATCACCGTACAGACTGAAGCCGCCGCCGGAATTTGAGCGCCATTCTGTGCCAGCAATCCACAACTCCACCTGGAGCTCCGAGTAGGAGAATTTCTGGGCTGGATCTTCAGGTTGGAGATCCGCTACGTGCGGAGAAAACGGAATACGCAAAGGTGCGGGGTCGAGGTTCTCAATCGTGACCTCAAACCTTGGTTCCTCTCCAACCTGATAAGAGCCACGGTCTAGCGACACTAAAGTTGTGCGCAACGCGGCATTGTTGCTAACTGAGTAGGGACAATTGAAGAGATCATCAAAGCCCGCTCCTCCACGTGCTTGATTTGCCTTCCCAGTCGCGGGCGGACGGCGGAACTCCGTGCGTGCCGTGACCTTCGTTAGGTCAACGAAACCGATTTCTTGTGCTGGGCAGTTGATAACGAGAGCAGCGGTCACCGCTATGGCAAGAGTCACGGATGGCAAGCAATTGCAAGGCATACCCCCATCCCTTCTGTTGGAAACGAACTGTACCGCGAATTATAGCCCGAGCTAATTGCGGTTAACAGGCGTCGCTCATTGAGAATTGGCCGATCCGGGTCACTGAGTATAACCGCGATCTCTCAACAACTGACCTGTTGAGCCACGTCCAACCCCTCAGTTTTCATTGACTTGACCGTTTCGCCGACGTAAGATTCGCGCCAGTGATCGATCGAACCATCTCGCACTACCGCATCGTTGAGAAGTTAGGAGGGGGCGGGATGGGTGTGGTCTACAAAGCCGAAGACACGCGGCTGCATCGCTTCGTCGCCCTCAAGTTCCTTCCCGATGAAGTTGCCCGAGACCCACAGGCGCTGGCGCGCTTTCAGCGCGAAGCCCAGGCTGCCTCCGCACTGAATCACCCCAACATCTGCACGATCTACGACATCGGCGAACAGGACGGACAGGCTTTCATCGCCATGGAGTTTCTGGACGGGCTGACGCTGAAGCATCGCATTGCGGGCCGACCGATGGAAACCGAGTTGATTCTGTCGCTCGCCATCGAGATCGCCGACGCGCTGGATGTCGCACACGCAGAAGGTATCGTCCACCGCGACATCAAACCGGCCAACATCTTCGTCACCAAGCGTGGACATGCCAAGATTCTGGACTTTGGGCTGGCAAAAGTTATGGTCACAGCCAGTTCCTCCAGCAACATTGGGTCTCTTAACACGCAAACGGGCTCGGTGGACGCGGATCATCTCACCAGTCCCGGCTCTACGCTCGGAACCGTCGCCTACATGTCCCCGGAGCAGGCGCGGGCGAAAGAACTGGATGCACGAACGGACTTGTTCTCGTTTGGGGCCGTCCTCTATGAGATGGCCACCGGGCAGTTGCCTTTCCGCGGCGAGAGTTCTGCGGTCATCCTTCATGAAATTATGGATCGTGTTCCGGTGCCTGCGGTGCGGCTGAATCCTGATGTGCCTCCTGATCTGGAACGCATCATCAACAAGGCGCTGGAGAAAGACCGCGACGTTCGCTACCAGTCCGCCGCCGAGATGCGGGCTGATCTCAGGCGACTGAAGCGGGACACAGAAAGCGGCAAGGCTGCTGCTACGGTCGCAGATGCGGGAGCCAGAACACATTCACGCCGACTGCTTTGGCGCTTGGTCGCAAGTGGGGCGGCAGTGCTAATTGTCGGTGCTGCGTTTCTGGCGTGGCGCTCCCTGCATTCCCGCACTTCAGATGCGACACCGATTCATTCCATCGCCGTACTTCCGTTTGCGAATGCGAGCAAAGACCCCGAAATGGACTACCTCGGGGAAGGTATCTCCGGGGAGATCACCAACTCTCTTTCCCGGCTCCCGAATCTCCAAGTGATGGCTCGGAGCACCGTGTCTCACTACAAATCTCGGCAGGACGATCCGCAAGGGGTCGGGCACGATCTGCATGTCGATGCCGTGCTGACGGGGCGCGTGGTGGAGCATGGCAGTGAACTCAATGTCGAAACCGAGTTGGTCAACGTCGCAACTGGGGCGCAACTCTGGGGCGAACGCTACACCCGCAGCACCAAGGATGCCTCGTTGTTGCAAGCCGCCATCACCCGTGACATTGCCAGCCAACTGCGTCCGCAGCTAAGCGGAACCGAACAGGAAAGCCTCGCGAAAGTCGGCACCAAAGATGCAGAGGCCTATCAGTTGTACCTGAAGGGGCGGTACCGCTTCGTAAAATTTACGAAGGAAGATTTTCAGGCAGCAGCCGAGTTTTTCGACAGGGCGATTGCGCGAGACCCGAATTATGCCGGCGGCGTATGCCGGACTGGCAGATGTAAATGACAATCAGGGCTACTACGGCTATTCTGGCCCCGAGGCCTACGACAAAGCGCGAGCCATGGCACGACGGGCATTAGAGCTTGATCCCCAGAATCCCGAGGCTCATATCTCGTTGGTGGGGCCCGATATGGTGTTTTTTCGGAACTTCGAGGAGGCGGAAGCGGAGCTTCGAAAGGGTCTGGCACTTGACCCCAGTAATGCGCTTGGCCAATTTAACGCCTGTTGGTTCAACCCTGAGATGGGCAGAACTCAAGAGGCTGTCACGGAGGCTCGCAAAGGGGTGGAGCTTGATCCGCTCTCGCCGCTTCATAACTTGACGCTCGGGTGGGCCTACTACTACCAACGCGATTACAACCACGCCATCGAGCAGACGAACAAGACGCTAGAGATCGACCCAAACTACCCTAAGGCTATAGCGCTTCTTGGTGATATCTACGCGCACTTCGGGAACTACAAGCAGGCGATGGAACAATGGATCAAGGTGGAACAGTTATCGGGTGGCGAAGAGCGTGCCAAGGAACTGAAACAAGTTTTCGAGAAGTCGGGGTACAAGGGAGTTCTGAGGAAATTTGCCAAGGATGCCGAAGCGGAGGGGGGGACCATTTTTTAGCTGCTAGATATTACGCCCAGCTTGGCGAGAAGGATGCTGCGTTCGCGGCTCTGGAGAAAGCCGCGGCTCTTGGCCAAGGTGTCGATTTAATCAAAACTGACCCGGAACTTGACAATCTCCGCTCCGACCCCCGCTACGCCGACCTGCTGCGCCGGATCGGGCTGCCGCAGTAACACGACATCCCCATCCTGAAGCAAGCCAAAGCCGAGTACGCGAAGCTGCAGTAGCCGCAGGGGCCATCCATTGCCGAGCGGAAACTCTCAACTTCTGCTATCAATTTCACTAGTTGAGAATCGCCGGGCTGTAGTTAGTGAAATGGCGCTAACCAGCCTTGTCGGCTGCTCCAGTGAAATTGATTTATCTTCAACCAGGAGCCAGTCACTCAAGCATCCGCAGGTGCAAACGTAAAGCTGTCATAGCGTCGACTTTGCTTTTTCGTCATAATCCGAGGTATGGCTCTCGTTGTTTTCCTCCGAGGAGTAAATGTTGGTGGACACAAAACGTTTCGCCCGAGCATCGTCGCACGAAAACTAAGCGCCTATGCTGTCGTAAATGTGGGTGCTGCGGGCACGTTTGTCGTTCATAAACCTGGATCTCGAGCAAAGTTCCGTGCTGCATTGCTCCGCAAGCTGCCGTTCAGCACGCAAGTTGTGCTGTGCGATGGCCGCGATCTTATCCGCCTAGAGAAGGTGAATCCGTTTGGGACTGAGCCGTCACCCCCGGACGTAGTTCGGTTCGTGAGCATCCTATCGAAAGCCGGTGGTCTCCGGGTACCGCTTCCAGTCACATTTCCCACCGAAGGGGAGTGGTTGGTACAGGCGATGGCGTCAAAAGGCCAATTTGTGTTTGGAATGTACCGTCGCCATATGAAGACGATTGGCTGTCTTGGCCAGATCGACAAGCTTTACGGCGTGCCGGCGACGACGCGGAATTGGAACACGATCGTTGCGATCGTGCGGATCTTGAAGGTCCAGACGAAGACGCGATAACGATGTTCGATTACCTTCAAGACCCTCGATGAGTCCAATGGCGATTTCGCCAACCATCCAATGTAGCAGTCAAGCGCCTTCGCTTCTTGTCTCCCGCGACGACGCCCAAATCGCCCGATCTCGTGCCCATGCGCGTAGTTTCTCAATTTCCTCGGCGCGGGTGATGGACAGCGGCACTGTGGACGAGAGCGCGGTGAGCAGGTCTTCGGTGCTCAATTCCTGCTCGCGAGCAAAGGCGGC
>JBEKUD010000292.1:0-5431 GCA_049515395.1 Candidatus Sulfotelmatobacter sp.
ACGATCGATTGCTGGGGATTTAACGGCTCATGCCCGGGCCCCACAATCCAGGTGAACCAGGGCGATCGTGTCCGCCTTATTCTGGAAAACCGTCTGCCGGAATCGACCGCAATCCATTGGCACGGCCTGGAAATCCCTTACGCCATGTTCTGGGAAGTCCGGTGCTGACAATCGCTGAGGTTCCTCTCGAGCGACAGGCAACACAGAAGTTGCCTGCGTTTTCGGGACCGAGTATAAACTCCCTTTCGACACGGTTGTCTCGGCGCGTGCCTTCGAGGTGCCCCGCGGCGCGGGCTTAGCTCTAGGTCCATGCTCTGTCTGCGCGCAGTTTTGCGTGTCCGTCCCGTGCCGTTTCCGTGCCGTTAACACGAAATTGCACCGAACTAGCCGCGTTAGATGCCATCTGCCGCGATCTAAGTGTATGGAACTACGTTAGGGAGCGTTTTCGAATCCCACTCTCTCCGCCAGTTCTTCAGAAACCCGCCAAATGCGGGCAAAATCCCAAATAGCCATCGAACTTCGCTATTCCGCTTTGCTAACTCTCAAAGAACCGTCAAACGGGAGTATTAGCGAACATGAACCGAACAGTGAAGCTCTACCGCAGCGTCAAGCGCCCTTCCGGCGTTTGGGGCACCCAGCCCGTTCCGGATAACCAACTCCGCACCCTAAGAGACATACCCAAAGTTGAAGGGAACTACTACCTCGCCTATTACGAAGGCAAACTTCGCCAGATGCCGTCCGCGGGCCGCTTTGCTGACGCTGCCAAGCAGAAGCTAGTCCAGAAGCGCAAGGAACTGGATGCCCGTGCTGAAATCCGACATCATCCTTGAGATCAATAAATTTCTGGGACAGCAGCAGGCGTTTGTCGGTAACGATGGCTATGGTGCGGCGAAGAAATCCATCAGCGCCTACCGCAACCGTTTGGGATTTTATCTCCGCTTTTGTGCTGAGAAGCACATCGGGGACTTGAGGCTAGGGGATTACGATCACCTGATGGAGTACGTCGGCTGGCTCCGACTGCAAAAGAAAAGGAACGGTGAGGCCATCAGCGACCGTTACGTCGTGAACATTTTCAGCACCCTCTGTACCTTTGCACTGGCTCATGACATCAAAACCCCGAACAAAAAGGTGCTTTCAAAGCTGGGTTACGCCAAGAAAGTTGTGAAGGCACACACCGACCGGGAATTGCAGTTACTTTGGGGGGCGATGATGCCGGACGAAGAACTGCTGTATAAATTCTTTCTTTGGTCGTTGGGAAGGGAACAGGAAGTCGCCAATACCGAAGTCGGGGATTTAGATTTCATCAATAATCGGGTGCACATCTGTCCGAAACGGCATCGGCAATTTCGTCTGAAATCAAAACGCAATCGTCGTGGGAACGTAGGAGACCGCTACGTGCCCTTTCTCCCAAGCCTGATGGCAAAGCTCAAAGAGTATGTCGAGCGCAAGGGTTTAGAGGAAGGTGACCTATTGTTCCCGAACACCGAAGGACGTGTCGAGGGACACTACCTTCGCAAACTTCAAGGCATTGGAAAACGCGCAGGGCTTACCTTTCATCTGGAGCTTCACCAGTTGCGCAAGACCGGAGCTACGCTGCACTACGCTGGCGGTAAAGGGATTCCACTGGCGACAATTAGCCAGTGGCTGGGGCACAGCAGCCTTCAGATGACCGAGGAATACTTGGATGTGAAAGCCACGGCTGCATCGCAGGATCATATCCAGCAGATGATTTCCACCGGACTTTTAGCGGCTCACGGATAAAGTTTTTATGGTTCCCGCTGGTTGTCAGTATTAGTCAGCGGGAGCCACGAATGCAAACACCGGACGTCTACGCTTTACTGAAAGAACCCAAGCGCCTGCTGACCTTTGAAGAAGTAAGAATCATCCTTCACATCTCCGAGAGCACCCTACGGCGCTGGGTCGCCAGTTGCGCTTTGATCCTGCGATTATTGCAGAGGCGCTGCGGGACAGGACAAGCTAGGACGACCAAACAGCGGTCCGCTTCTATGGGACGACGACCCTCAAATGCAGGCGAGGCTTCGGAAGTCGGGGGAGATCGAGGTCGCAGTCGTGGAACGAATGGAAATCGTTATCCGCCGCCCATTGTGCGGATTGCAATCGTCTTGGATTAAACACGCAGTGGGGCTGGACAATGCGGAGCCAAGTCTGGCTCCAGCAAGGGTTGGACTACAACGGAAATGAGATCAGTCGAATGCTGCAATAAGCTGATTAGATTACCCGACCGTGTGCTCTCGTTTTGGCCGCCGGTGAGCTCGAATCAACTACGTGGCTGCCGTCGCCAGAGCCAGTATCGGGACCATGCGACCGCGAGTCGTGAGCATTTGGTCTGATTGTAAGGTAGAGACTAACGAGCATCTTCGACGGCTCGCAGGTAACGCTCGGCCGAACGGCGAAGCGCCTCTTTTGCGTTTCCCTGCACGACGAAGTTGCGCCACGCCCCGTACAGTCTCGCAAACGGAAACGGTTCAAGCGCAGAAACAATCCTGCGTACACTGGTTGCATCTAGAGGAACGAAGTTCGGATAGCTGTACATGAAACTGACGTACCGCCTATCAGGGCACACTTGTGGCTGGTCTCCTGTGAACAAGGCTCCTTGCCCATCTTCGGCTTCCGCCGAATGCAGCACTTGGAAGCCGGGGAAATGCCCACCGACACGGATCAGCGTCAGGTCGTGCTCCAAATCGTAGGACTCCCCGCTCCAAAATCGAATGCAGGGATCAGACCGCTGCACCCATTCCCGATCATCTTCATGGAGGTAAATCGGCACGCTGCCGAATGCCCGACTCCACTCGATCATCGACGTGTAGTAGTGAGGATGAGAGATCGCTATCGCGGAAATCCCGCCAAACGTGTTGACCAAACCCACCGTATCCGGGTTGATAAGGCTAATGCAGTCCCAAAGGATATTCCCTTTACCAGCACGCACCAGCAGCGCTCTTTGTCCAATTCCAAAATCGGGCACCGTCTGAATGCCCCAAACTCCATCACCTTCCTGAAAGAGTGTGTTCCGGTGCGTTTGCTGCAATTTCTCCAGCGTGATCCACTGCTGTCCTTGTAGACCGACGAATTGCCGCTCGTCTTCGCAGATGGGGCAGTGCTCAGGCGGGTGGTCAGCAGCAGGAAATTGCGTTCCGCAAGTCACACAGAGATGCGTCATGTTCGCCTCATACGATCACGTCTTGGCTCGCCCTGTCCTGCCTTTTACCAGCGGAAAATAAAAAGCCAGAAAAGCGGCAGCGAGCAATCCAAGGAACGCTGCACTCCATAAAGTTCGTGGCGCGATGGTTTCCCCGACTGGTCGGTAGCGGACGATGAAATAGGAGTCCATCCCGATGAGAATGCTGCTCACCAGACCGGGCGAGTATTCACGGAAGTGAATCGTCCACCAGAGATGCCAGAAACCATTGCACAAGCGTTCTACAGCCCATGCGAGCGGAAGAATGAGCCAGCTTCCGCCACGGAGGTCATAGGCAACCACGCTGCCGATCATGATGACAAAGTAGCCTGTGTTAAACCAAAAGAACTTTTTCCAAGTATATTGGGGCCACCAATGCTGCTGAACCTTTTCGACAAAACTGCCACCTAGCAGGGATTCGTCAATCACATGGATGACATATGCAGCGACCATGAACCAGAAGGAGAAGATCAGTGGAACGTTCATACCTTTGTGGCTCCTCCTGCTACAAGATCAAATCCGAATTTCAGGTTTAAAGCCGAGACGGTCATGGAGGATCAAAATGCACTCACTCTGTGCAAATTGCCACATCTGGATGGTAACTTGTTTTGTGTTTCTACTTGGGAGTCTGTGTTCCCCACGGGAGGTTCCCATGAGGTTCGAGCAGAATGTGCGGTCACAGGAGCAAGTGACGCGCACAACCATTGACAAGTTCAACGAGGTGTTCAATCGGCACGACGCTGAGGGGTTGGCAGGATTGTTGACGGAAGATACAGTGTTCGAGGACACGTCGCCCGCTCCGGATGGGCGCCGCATTGAGGGGAAGGCTGCTGTGGTCGAATTCTGGCGCGGCTGGTTCGTGCGCAATGCTGACGCTCGGTTCGAGGCCGAGGAAGTGATCGTCAGAGGAAATCGCGCCACTGTGCTCTGGGTCTATCACAAGATGCGCAACGGTCAGCCATGGCACCTGCGCGGAGTTGACATTTTCACCGTGCGAGATGGAAAAGTCGCCTCAAAGCTCGCTTATGTCAAGGGCTGAAGACTGAAACGGTTTTTGATGTTGCGCGAGGTGTGGGTCACGGAGGTTCGCGGTTCAAGAGGAAAAAGGGGCCGGGCGCACCCCTTTTTCCCTCATCTGTGGGTCATGCTGCTTCGGCGGCGGTGGCACTCTCACCTTGGAGCATAGAGCGAAGCTGCTCCCGCAGTTCTGGCGTGTCTTGATGCCCGTGAACGGTTGTGGCGTGCAAGATTCCAAGTTCCACCACTTCGTCTTCTGTTCTAGAAATGGTAATCGAGCAAGGCTTCTCTGCAGGGAAACGGCGACAATCAATCACCTTACGGGTTCCGGACATGTGCGCCTCCTTTGAATAACCGTGGGAGGAATTGTAGGCCGGTGCGGACGCGGTTTCAAGAACGTCTTAGCGAACGTCTTAGCGAAACAGTTGGCTGGCCTCTACAGGAACGCAGAACACCGTCCAATGTGAACCCGCAGCAGAGATTCGACCCCGGAATGCAGAATGTGGCTGCGGCGTCCGAACTGTTGAAGCCTTATGATGCTCGGATAATGCGCTGCTATCCCGTGAGCACGCGGATCAACAGCGTAGCGAATGATGACGAGGAATGCTCGCGACCTGTGGAGTTAGCCGAGGTTCAGAATCGGCTCTTCGTCTGAGAGACAACATCAGTTCTGTGAGCGACTCTGCGAAAATCCATCGTTTTGGATCGCGAGCTTAAGGAAGGTAAGAGCCACGATTCTTCCGGCTCACGCATCCGCTGGCCCACAGGCGAAATCCTGAACCCGGCGAGAAACCTTGTGTAGAATTTAACGCAGAACGGGGACAATCTCCATCAGGAAGAGACTACCAAACTATGACAAGGCTACGGACTCTCACCCTGCTAATTGTTGTTGCACATTGGATCGTCGCGATCTGGCACCTGTTTCTTGCCGCGAGCGTTCTTCCAGCCCCAAACAACAGCGTTAGCTGGCTGGCAGTAGTTCTGTTGACCTTACTACATGGGGGCGTATCGATTGCGTTGTGGAAGATCAGCGACAAGCTTATTGGTTTGGTCTCGATAATTTTCTTTTTGGCTGCCCTGAGTGCCGATCTTTATGACCTAAATCCGGCGCATTCTGACCTTTGAAAAGCGGCGGAAAGGCCATGCAGGAGCGGGTGGAATCGCTATCATGGTACTTTAAGCCTCACATCACCTACGGTGCAGTGAGGCTTACTGTGC
>JBEKUD010000293.1:0-4739 GCA_049515395.1 Candidatus Sulfotelmatobacter sp.
TGCCGTTCGTCTAGTACCGACCGCAGAGCTTGATATTTCTTGCGAATGCCGGCGACTAGTACTTTCGTTCCATGCGGAAAGACCATACGATCTATCTTAAATGTGCAAGTTATTTATGCGCAGTACCTAAGCTAGTCAGGAAAGCGCTCGGAGAGGAGGCGAGTTAGAATGAGGGCATGGTTGCCTACCACATTGTAAAGATTGGCGGATTGCGCGGAAATCAAGCTTCGGACAATCAAGCAGCAACCTGCTACGCATGGTCGCTGATGGAGGGCAAGGATCAAATGGAGGTAGTCGCTGCCGACTTGCTCACGGGCGAAATAAAGTGTCGATACTCACACGTGGAATCAGAGAGACTTGCCCGCATTTTCCGTAATCCCAAGATTCGCTAGCTGTGGAAATCAGTCGGACCCACCACCCTCCTTTTGGCCCTCAACACAACTTGCAGACACTACCCCGCGGTCCGGGTTCTGCTGCAGGATCGGGCGAATTGGCTCAAACGGGGATGGTCACGCTGCGCCACTAAAATCTGCATCTGCGCGGATGCCCTTTCCTCAAGTAGCCATTCCGGGACGTAGCACCGATTCCTATTTTGCTCGCCAAAGGCGCATGGCGGTCTCTTGTGACATTGCATAGGCTCAACCAAGTTGTAGGTCGGCCCAGTGGGAATCGACTTGCACAATTAGGGTAATGGGCCTAAAACCCCTCGTTGCGCACCGCACGAGGACACAGCAAAGACGGTTCTGGACAGCAACCTTGGTAACCTACGTCCTGCAGCTCAAACAAGGGCACAATTTCTGTATTGAACAACTGCTTGAATGACACATGCCAAGAAAGCGTAGATGATTAGCTTCGTATTCAACTTCATAGGAGTTGTGACTGGTCTGGCAGTATTCGCTAGATTGGCGAAGGCATGCGCAGCTGAACCCAAAAAGGCCGAAAAATGGGAAAAAGGAGAAATCATCAAGCAGCTCGTGGCACTATCTGAGCGCGAAAACAACACTCCGGCAATCCCTTCTCCTCCCCCCAGAAGTCTGCGGCTTGCGCCTACTCCCGCCTCACACAGTGACCCGTTGCGAAAGTGCAAAGATCGGGAGCCCAATTCTAAGCTGCGGTCCTCCATGAATTCCAGCTTTCCTATCGCACTCAGGCCAAGTCCAATGGATGCCGAAATCGAAGAGCGAATTCGCCAGCGCGCTTTTGCGTTGTATCAGGAACGCGGCGGGACGGATGGAAACGCAACGGATGACTGGCTGCAGGCAAAGCAGGAAGTGTTAAGCTCCAAAGGCAAAGCAGCCACGACTTCATCTTAACCAGTTTCTATGCTCTTCTGGGCTGCCTCGCGCGGCGGGTTTTGTCCTGCTTACGACGGGCCTCTCTGTGCAAGGATCGAATCTCCCCTTGAGCACCCGAAAACTGAAATGTTTGCGAGTCACCACCGTCAGACGATGAACTTCTGCTGCGGCGATCACGGCATTTTACAGCGATTTTGCGAAACAAAGCCACTAAGTCGTTTGTTTTAAGCATTTACAAAAGTGGTATCCGATAAGTATCGCGAGTTTTGTAGCTGTATTAGGCGTTGCAACAAACGATCGTTTCCCGCCCTAGCGGACGACATAATAATGATAAGGATTTGATGGCACGAGGATGCTCCTTAGCCCTCCCATCTCGAGCCGATCCCGCGCAGGCGATCGCCTCTGGGACGATTCTGCCACCTATGATTGCCGTCCGCTCAGGATTTGTGAAGCTTATGAGGCGCGCAGTCTCTCACGTCCAGGGATTCAATACCGCTTCAGCACCCGAAAATCTGAAACGTTAGGAGTCACCGGCGTCAGATGACTCTGCTGTCACCCCGAGAAATGCGCCCAAGGTTAGGGCTAGATCTATAGGAAAAACAAAAATCGTTTTCGTCCACTTCGTCCCATCTCATTGAAGCACAATCGAACCCCGATGGCGAGAAAGGCGAACGCTCATAACACGTCGGTAACTT
Organism: Candidatus Sulfotelmatobacter sp.; assembly: GCA_049515395.1. Taxonomy (GTDB): domain Bacteria; phylum Acidobacteriota; class Terriglobia; order Terriglobales; family Acidobacteriaceae; genus Sulfotelmatobacter. Next base: position 1,991 of record JBEKUD010000293.1, read on the forward strand.
TGAATAATTCAGCTTTACGTTAACAATTAAGGATCTGGCTTGCATCCGCTCGCCAGCTGTAGGTTGGGTGCTTCCTTTGCGCGCCACACGGGCAACGATCTCCGAGTGCGCCGAATTTCAGGCACGGACGCGCCTCAGAAACGACCTCAGAACTTGGATCGAGGCGTCGATCTAGACGAAATCTGCAATCGCACATGTCATTTAAAGCCGATTTCACGGGTGAACGTTTTGGGCGATACGAGATCCTCGGTGAACTGGGGCGCGGAGCCATGGGAGTTGTATACAAGGCGCGCGATCCTAAGATTAACCGCGTCGTTGCGGTGAAGACTTTTTCATTGGCCGGCCGCCCGCCAGAAGAGCAGGATTATCGCGCCCGGTTCTTCAGGGAAGCGGAAGCGGCCGGCCGGCTTTCGCATCCTGGGATCGTTACCATCTTCGATGTGGGCGAAGAGCCGGAGACGCACACTCCATATATCGTAATGGAATTCGTCAGCGGCCGGTCGCTCGACAAAATGCTGTTGCAGGACGATCACAAACTACGGCTGGATGTCGCTCTTCAGTTGGTCCATGAACTCGCGGAGGCGCTGGATTATGCGCACGGCCAAGGAGTGGTCCATCGCGATTTGAAGCCAGCCAATATTTTGATCACGGAAGATGGGCGGGCCAAGATCGCGGACTTTGGAGTCGCTAAAATCAACCTTGCGAATCACACCCTGGCGGGACGCACGTTAGGAACTCCCGCCTATATGTCGCCCGAGCAGTTGAATGGGGAAGAGGTGGATGGGCGATCGGACTTGTTTTCTCTAGGTGTGGTTCTGTATACCGCATTGACCGGTTACCGGCCGTTTCAAGGCAACAGCGCCATGACGGTCTCCTTCAAAGTAGTGAATCAGGATCCCGTCCCGGCGACTGTCCTTGACACCAATTTGCCGGCGGACCTCGACTACATCGTTGCGCGAGCGATGGCAAAGCATCGCGAACAGCGGTACCAGCGCGGCGCGGAGATGGCATCGGATATTCACGCTCTGACGGAAGGCCGGCTGGACGTACCGGGCAACGCAAAGGAAGCAGGCTCGCCCAACAGCAGGCTCGCCCAACTATTGAGTGAAAAATCCCAATTGCCAGCCATGGCGCAACCCACCGCGAGACTCCGATCGGGATCGCATGAAACCTTCCACGGAATTAGCGCGGCGGAGAAACTCATGGACGTGATGAGGAGCGGAGCTTTTTCGGCGGCCGTGCTCTCGATCGGATTGCTAATCTTCGCCCTTCGGATAGGTCCCTTGATTTTCCCAAAACACGGCCAGAGTGCGATAAAAGGCACGCGTGCCGCAGCCTCGCACCCTGCAGGCGATTCTGCGGGACTCAACGCCGTCAAACTGCTGCCTGCGCCCGCGCCATTATCCGCCGCACATCTCACTGCCGGCGGCACGCCTCGGAAACCCGCGAAGCCATCCACAAAAACTACCCGCCAGGTTTCAGCGAAAGTGAAGTTGAATTCCGAAGTGAAGCCGGTTCCCGATCCAAGTGCGACCGCCGGTGTGAAACCGGCGCCCGACCCCGTGATGTTAGGGATCGAGGTGGAACACAAATTTGAGGAGGCTCAACTCTCCGTGTGGGTAGACGGGCGATTAAGTTTCACGCATTCACTGGAAGGCACCGATAAGACTCGCCTGGTCGTCTTCCACCGTGTTCAAGGACATGAGTTTCACGCCATGCAGATACCTCCGGGAAGCCATGAACTCCGTGTTGGGGTAACAGTTAATTCCTTGGAAAAATCCGCAACCGTAACTGGCAATTTCGAAAGCGGTAGCGAAGAGACGTTGAAAGTTTCATTCGATAAACACGGGGAGATGAACTTGCATCTCAACTGATCCACGTCGAGATACTGATCACGCCGCAAGGTCGCACACCGGGCGTCGCGAGATGAAGGCCCTGTCGATCGCGCGGCCCGCGAATGCAATCCACAAAGTCAGCGACAGATTCCTGTCCATAACTGGCCTTTCGTTCACATCCCGATGCACCACCACCGTTACCTTCCTGAAGGCATGTCCCCCGGCATATTCTCTCCAACAGCCATGACAATGATGGGATCTCCCCACCGAAGCAGTATTCGCTACCAGCTGCAACTGCCTGTCTCACTTTCGCTCGCCCACGAGGAAATGCGCGCCCAGTCAGAGAACATCAGTGCCGAAGGTATTTTGCTCTCTAGCACTTTTATGATTCCCGAGGGCTCCGCCGTAGGTGTGGCAGTTGAGATCGTACGTTCCCGCCCGGGCACTTTCTTCAGTGGCCGAGGCAGGGTGGTTCGAGCGCAGCAGAAACTCAATGGAGACTTCGCCGTCGCAATCAAGTTGGACCGGGCTTTCGAGTTGGGCGCCCAAGGGCTAAACCCAAGTCCGAACTCCGAGGGGAAGAGACCGCAATCTGAACCCTTGAAGAACCGGGGCCTCGCCAGCGGCAGGCTGCACCTCGCCTCGGCTTGGCACACGGAGACGTAGTCGAGCCTAGGTCATCGACCGGCTTCCGTGTGGTTGATGCTCCGCTCTACGATCAATGCCGGCTCCTGGAAAAGGGCCTACACTGCTCGTCCGGTGGATGAACCGGTTTACTTTCGAATCCCATCAAGTCACCCAACTCGGAGTATGATCGGGGCCTATGGCGATACCGGTCGTTCTTCCGCTTCCCGGCACGACTCGCAAACGCGGCAACCCTAACTGGGGGCGTCCCCTTCCGCCCGTCCCCGCGC
>JBEKUD010000294.1:0-4720 GCA_049515395.1 Candidatus Sulfotelmatobacter sp.
AGTTATCACTACTACTACGGGTATTATGGAAAGTATTATCGGTATTACAGGAAAGAGGACGCCTGACGTCGCGCTCCTGCGGCAAGGATGTTGTGCTGGCGCAGGACCGACGCATACGCAATTCCTGCTCTTATGAATTCTGGCTTTCGCCTCCTGGGAATCTTCCGTGCGCACGATGTCTCCAATCCGCGAGGCCGGGCCAAAGAGCGGTTCCGCCGCGCCGCGCTTACGTCCGGTGCGACGTTGGCAGCCAAGGGCGCCCAGATTGCCGCTGGTCTTATCTCAGTGCCTCTCACCCTGCACTATCTGGGTGCTGAACGGTACGGCCTGTGGATGATGATCAGCTCGGCCTCGATGATGTTGCGGTACGCCGATTTCGGTATGGGTAACGGCTTGATCAATGCGGTCTCACACGCGCACGGGGCGGGCGACGAGCGGTTAGCACGTGCGAGTACGTCGAGCGCTTTTTTCATGCTGGCGGGTGTTGCCGTCGCCATCTTGTTCCTGATGGCTACAATCTATCCTTTCGTGAACTGGCCGGCCGTGTTCAACGTGAAATCGGCGGTCGCGCGCGCCGAAGCTGGGCCGGCGCTGGCCATTTTTGCGCTGTGTACGCTGGCCAGCATGCCGCTCGGGCTCGTGCAACGCGTTCAGTTTGGATACCAGGAGGGTTATGCGAGTAACTTGTGGCTGGTCGCGGGCAGCATCCTGGGCCTCGCCGGGGTAATCGCGGTGATCCGATTTCGAGGCGGCCTGATATGGCTGGTTCTGGCGTTGGCTGGCGGTCCATTGCTATCCACGGCCTTGAACTACTGGGTGCAATTTGGCTGGATGCGCCCGTGGCTGAGACCGGCCTTCGGTTACTTCAAGCGTTCCTTGGCGAGCAGCCTAGCCAGGGCCGGGGGGACGTTCTTCGGAATTCAGATGTTTACTACCTTGTTGGCGCCTTTCGACAACATCCTCATCGGCCATGTCCTCGGGCCTGCAACGGTTGCCCAATACTCCGTCGTCCAGAAACTGGCCACCCTGGCGTACATGATCCCGGTTGTGATCGCGCAACCGCTTTGGCCGGCCTACGGTGAGGCGCTATCTAAGGGCGATGTCGATTGGGTGCGATCGACATTTCGAAAAGCGGTGGTTTTTTCGGCCTTGGCCTCGAGCGGAATTGCGGCAGGCCTGATCGTGTTCGGGAGGCAATTGGTTCTGCTATGGGTAGGCCGAGCCATCATGGTTCCTTTGTCGACTCTGGTTCCGCTGGTTATCCTCATGGTGATGACCGCGATAGCAGACGCTGGGGCATGTCTGCTGTACAGTGCCAATGCCGCGCGTTATGCACTGGGGTCGATTGCTGCCTACAGCATCGTGGGGCTCGCAGCGAAGGTTTGGCTGCTCGGGCGCTTTGGAGTGCCAGGACTAGCCTGGGCGGCTGCGCTGACATGCCTCCTCTTCTATGCGGTGCCCAACGTGCTGTTGGCGAGGCGCGTGGTGTCGCTTGTGTGCCGGCGTGTTTCGGCGACAGCGCCAATTCCCGAGCCGGTGTGAGGAACGCTGCGAGTGCGGATCCTGTAGAAGGCAAGAATATGCCTTCCGAACCGGTGCGGCAAGCCGCTCGGCGCTGGCCCAGCCAAACCGGACCGAGACGGCACGAGATCCTCTGCGCCTCGCATGTGCCAAATGCTGCACGCATATCAAGCGGTAATGCGGTAGTGTTCACTTGAAATTCGCGAAACCATGACAACGACACTGAAGATAGCCCTCCAGGGAACGTTCAGGAAGTTCGGTTTTCAGCTCGTACGTTTGCAGCCGGATGCGACGAAAGCGAACACCTCGGAATACGAGCCTATACACCCTATAGCAACCTATGCGCCCTGGAATTCAAATTCCGAGTTTCTATCGACATATCGATTGATCAAGCGTAATACGCTTGTCGATATCTACCGCTGCTGGGAGCTCTGGACGCTTGTCGGGCAGACATTGGCAATGGACGGTGGGATCTTGGAAGTGGGCGTATGGCGCGGTGGAACTGGTGCGCTGATGGCGAAAAGGGCTCTGTCCGCCGGAAGCAACGATCCCGTCTATTTGTGCGACACCTTTGAAGGAGTCGTAAAGGCGGGGTCGTACGATGCGGACTATCAGGGCGGTGAACACTCCGATACCTCCAAGCGTATCGTCGAAAAGCTGCTCCGAACCCTCGACATCACAAATGTACGCATACTAAAGGGAATTTTTCCCGACGAGACAGCACACCTGATCGAACCGGGCAAACGGTTCAAACTTTGCCATCTCGACGTAGACGTGTACCAGTCAGCTAAAGACGTGATGAGTTGGATCTGGGATCGGATGGTTCCAGGCGGGGTAGTCGTCTATGACGACTATGGATTCATACACACCGATGGCATCACCAAATACGTCAATGAGCAGGTAAGCGAAAGTGACCGCCTAGTGCTGCATAACCTGAACGGACATGCGATTGTGGTTAAGACCCCCCTGTGTTGAGGCCGGCCGATCTTTCCCCCAATAGGTTTGCAATGGCTGACAATTTCCGAGGTGCTTGAACCACGAACTTGTTCCGGCACGAACTTCACAAAATGGTGGGAATCGCATTTCAGCCGCGCTTGAGATGTCCGTTTGACGCTACTTAGCTCAGTCGAGAGCTAAGGCGCCAGAGTTGGTTACACAGCCCGATCTGCGGGCCGCGAGCTGCATTCTAAGTCAATAAACCGTAATCATGAACGATGCTGAGCGATAATCCAAGCGCCAGGGTCCCTTAAATGAGGCTTCCACCACCAGATTTCGTCGTCGTCGGCGCGCCTAAATGCGGCACCACGGCCATCCACGAGACTTTGCAGCAACACCCCCGACTCTTCTTGTCCGGAATTAAGGAACCGCACTACTTCGCATATGATTATCCCAGACGTCGCGAAGTCGAGGCGATTGAAGACTACGACCACCTGTTTGCGGGCGCCCAAGGAGCGCAGTTGCGGGGTGAAGCGTCGGCGCATTATCTTAGTTCCAAAGAAGCCACGGCCGCTATCCTACAGCGCCGCCCCGATGCGAAGTTCATTGCGCTAGTGAGGAATCCTGTAAACATGTTTGTTTCTTGGCACAACGAATGCGTCAAGAACCTTGACGAAGACGAACAGGATCCCGAGCGGGCTTGGAATCTCCAGCAGGACCGTGCGCACGGGCTTCGAATTCCAAAGCTTTGCAAAGAGCCGGCATTCTTACAATACAAGAGCGTCTGCAGCCTGGGTGCTCAGATCCAGGCGTTGTTCCGGCTAGTTCGCGAGCATCAGAGGCTGGTGATAGTTTTTAACGACGTTGAACAGCGCCCCCGGCAAGCCTACAAGCAGATCGTTGAGTTTCTCGATATTGATGACGACGGCGGGGACAATTTTGTCCGCCAGAATGTTTTTGCACGGCCTAGGAGCGCATTAGTCGCGAGACTAGTTCGCTTCGCCCACCTGAACCCGAGGATCAAGAAGCTTCGCATTTGGTTGAAGCCGATATTGAATGAACACGGCATCCGGCCGATCGCTTGGCTGATTGAGGGCAACCTCAGGAACACGGCGAAGCCGGACGTATCGACAGGGTTTCGCCTCGAACTGGAAGCGGCTTTTGCTCCGGATGTGCAACTGCTATCGCGCTTGCTCGCCCGGAATCTCTGTGCCCTGTGGTCCATCGGCGACGGTGCCGCGTACGCTGAAACCGGTACCCAGACCTCGTCCCTGCGCGCGCCCGCACCCTGTGACTAGCAACGTTGATTGGGTGCCGCCGGCAGCGTTCGGGATCAATCGGGAGATGTTGTCAGCAAAGGTATGATGTTCGTTGGAGACAAGACGCTACGAATAATCGTGACACATCCAGCCAGGCAGGGTATTGTCTACCAGAGGCCGTGGGCGGCTGAGAAAGCTGGGATGGATGTCCGTTTCCTCACAGGGCTTTACTATCGCCCTGAGCGCTTTCCGTACTCCCTGGTGCGTTGCCTTCCCAGCCAAAGGCGGCAAAAGATAGAAAGATTGCTCGAGAAAAGACGCATTGAAGGCTTGAGCCCCAATAACGTAACCAGCTTGCTGGGCCCCTCACTAGAAGTAATCCTGCGCCCGATGGGCTTGATTCGCCAATGGGACCAAGCGCATGACTACCTCGCAAGCCGGTGGGTCTCTCGTCAGCCGAACCACCGAATCACCATACTCCATGCGTTTCAGGGGTCCTGCCTGCGCACGTTGCGCGCCGCGCGTGCCAAGCGCATGTTCCGGTTGCTGGAAATAACGCTGCCTCCCCTGTTAGCCAATAAGGCTCAGCTAGACCACTGGCAGGTTAGCGCACACGATTTTCCGGACGCGACGAGGACCAAAGCGGAAATCGAAGAGGCCGATTTTGTGCTTGCACAGTCGCAGTTTTCTGTCGAGATGATACTGCAACTAGGCGTAAGACGCGAACGAATCCTCCGCATTCACACGCCCGTCGATGCCAACTACTTCCGGCCACGACAAGGGGCCCGCCGCCCTGGCCCAACGCGCGCCATTTTTGTGGGAAGCATTTGCAGGCGAAAGGGCGTTCATCATCTTTTGCAAGCCTGGAACGATCTTGGCCTCGAAAATGCCGAGCTCGTTTTGGTAGGAAATACAAAATCGCCACAGGCCGGTGACATTCTGAAGTTGTGCGGGAAGACGGCCCGCAGCGTAGGGCACCTTTCTGGGCCGGCCTTGCTCGCCAC
>JBEKUD010000295.1:0-4645 GCA_049515395.1 Candidatus Sulfotelmatobacter sp.
AGGAAAGCATTTTATGTGGATGAAACCCAGAGTTCTATTTTTCGTTCTGCTCTCCTTCTTATGTCTGTTCTGCTCGGCCTCACGCATGAGTCAAGCCCAGCAGCCGGCTGGAGAAAGGAATCTTCAATCTGGTGACGCGTCCAGCAGCCCGGCAAAAGCAAAGGCTGCTGCATCGCCGTCTGAAGATTCCAAATACGTAGGTTCGGACACGTGCAAGACGTGTCACGAAGATCTCTACAACAATTGGGCGAAGACGCCGCACTGGAAGACTACGCTGGATACGAAGGGCGGCCCCTCCCACCAAGGTTGCGAAGGCTGCCATGGGCCGGGCGCCGATCACGTGGCAGGTGGTGGTGACAAAACCAAGATCTTCATCTTTGAGAAAGCTTCCGCGAAGGAAGTCGACGCGAGGTGTTTGACCTGCCACGCCGGAGCGCATCCCAACTTCGAGCGCTCCCCGCATGCCCGCGCCAAGGTAAGCTGCACCGACTGTCACGGCGCGCATGCGTTTAAGAGCGAAGCCAACCTACTCAAAGTCTCGCAACCTCAGCTTTGTTATTCCTGCCACACCAACGTGAAACCGGCGTTCGCGCAACCATTCCATCACAAAGTGGATGAAGGTCTGCTGACCTGCAGCGATTGTCACGATCCGCATGGCACATTCAAAGGCAAGCAGTTGAAGTCGACTGCCGATCAAAACGCGATCTGCACCAAGTGCCATACCGAGACCGCAGGTCCCTTTGTGTTTGAGCATCCCGTGATCAAGGCCGAGGGCTGCGTCGCGTGCCACTCTCCGCACGGATCGCCCAACCCGCGCCTGCTGAACGTCAGCAATCTGAACACGCTGTGCCTGGGGTGCCACTCGGCTACCAACTTAAAAGCGTTTCCCAACGCCGCGTCGGAGACGGGGGGGCCGGTGCACAACCAGGCGGCACAGTACACGCCTTGCACCAACTGCCACAGCCAAATTCACGGCTCCAATGCGACCTACAACTTTTTCAGGTGACGGATTTTCTTGGGTGAAGAGGTAAACTATGACGCATTTTCGTCCTTGTCGGACGGCCGCCAGACTGCTTCGGCCCGCTCTCCTTGTGTGTCGCATGGGGCTGGCACTGGCTCCGCTTCTATGGTCCGGCAGCGCCCCGGCGCAAGAGCCCCAGCCGCAGCCGAAAGACACGATCGAGGGTGGCTACACGATCCACCAATCCATCGATCTGGGTGCCCGCGTCGTGAATACCTCGGGCAGCGGCGAGATGTATGACACCTTGGTCAATCTGCAGAGCGGCCCGCGCGTTCTCAGCCAGACCCTTGACATGCACTCTGTGGCGAACGCCTACCATCCGTTGTTCGATGACTTGATGGAGAGCAGCAGCGGCTACGGCGGCGACCCCTACGATGTCACTACATTGCGCATGTCCAAAGGTAAAGTTTACAGATTCCAAGGGCTCTTCCGCCGCGACCGCCAGTATTTCGATTACGATCTGCTGGATAACCCGCTGGTCCCGGCTGGCGTTACCTCGAATGGCTACACGTTTCCGCAAGTCACAAGTTCACCACACTCGTTCAACACGGTGCGCCGGATGACAGATGTAGGCCTGACGTTATTCCCCGTTTCAAACCTCAGTTTCCGTACAGGATATTCGCATAATACCGATGAAGGACCAAGCTATAGCTCCCAACATAACGGAGCCGAGGCTCTCTACCTCCAAAATTGGAGGAACAGCACCGACACCTGGATGGGTGCCGTGGACTGGAAGCCGGTTCCCAAGACCATGCTCACCTACGAAGAAAATGTGACTCATTACAAGGGGGACACTAACTGGGGACTGGCCGGATTGAACCTCCAACTTGCCAACGGAACGCCCGTCACTCTGGGCTTTGACAATCAAGTGCCGCCGACTTGCGGTGACGGAAATCCGCCCATCGTCACCAGTTCCACCACGCCACCCACCGCCAACCCCACGTGCAGTGAATACCTTCAATATTCCCGGTTTGCAGCAACTCGCACACTTATGCCAACCGAGGAATTCCGCTTCCAGAGCTCGAGTATCAAGAACATTCAGATGAATGGCGAACTGCGCTACACGGGCGGCACGATGAACCTTCCCGACTACAACGAATATTTCAATGGCCTCGACAACATGGGGAAGCGTGTCTTTAACACGACTGGCTATACGAACGGAAAGAGAGTCGACGTGTCGGCGGACTTCGGCATCATCTGGCAGATTTCGGAGAGATTCAGTCTGGCGGACCAGTTCGACTTTCTGGATTTCCGCGAGCCCGCCCTCACCAATCTAAACGAAGTCGATTTCCTCGGTACTTCCACGCTGCTGCCGCCCGGTCCGGCTCAACCGCCATCGCCCACCTTCGCTCCTACTTTCATGGGCATGAAGACAAAAACCAACACCCTGACTGCGACCTGGGAGCCTTTCGAGAAGGCTAGCATCTCGCTCGGCTATCGCTATCAGGAACGCGATATAAGCTGGGTCATGCCCCTGTCCACGGATGTGTACGCGAACGGAATCTCCTCTACGGTCCCCATCTATGAGAATGCGGGAATACTGGGCTTCGCTTTACAACCCACCCAGCAATTGAGGATCAACGCGAAAATCGAAGCTTCGTATGACGACAAAGCCTATACCCAGATCAGCCCGCGACAGCTTTATCACTACCACATCCAGTCGCGCTACAAACCAAGGGAGTGGGCTACGATCACCGGAACCTTCAACGATCTCGAACGAAGAGACAACATCACTCTGGTAAATCACCTGGATCACATCCGCAGTTTATCTTTTGGAGCGGCCCTCCTGCCCAGCCCACGCTATGGATTGGATCTTAACTATGGCTACAGTGACTTCTTCTCCCGAACCACCTTATGCTACGCCGCAACTCCCGCTCCCGTTGGGCCCGGCGCCGGCGCGGCGCCTGCGGACTGCGGCAGCAACACCAATCTCGGGACCGGCTACTACGACGCTCCGACGGAGTACGGATCGTTCAGTCTCATGTTTGCCCCAGTGAAAACCCTGCGCGCCAACGTCGGTTACCAAATCAGCGCCGTGAATGGCACCACAGAGTTTCTAAATCCTCGCGAAGTTCCCGGCTCGCTCCAGTCCAAATACCAGTCTCCTTTTATCAACTTCGCCTGGACGATTCATCCGAGATGGACATGGAAGGCAGGCTGGAACTATTACGGGTACGGCGAAGACGGCCTAGTCGGGCCCACGTCGCCGCGAAATTTCCATGCCGACATTCTTAAGCTGGCTCTGCACTACGAGTTCTGACCATGATCGAGAATTTCGTCGTCACAAACAGGAAGTTTATTCGAGCCAACCGCTAGGCACTATCTCAACTGGCGTTATATCGCCATTGCACTCATCGACCTCTTGAGCCTTCGCCGTCGTTGACTGCCTAGCTCGACGGCGCATTGGGTGGCAGGTTATTTCGTTTTCTGAACCCACCCACGAGGGCCATGGCTTTCACTTTGCTGGAACCATCGGTAAGCCGTAATCCCGATTTGGCAAATTGCTTCTTTAGCTCCGATAATTTCTCCGCCAATTTGTCTTTCTTCTTCACAGTGCCCTCGCCTCGATTTTCTTTCAATTACCCAGCGATGCTGAAACGGTGGCGTCCGATGAAGTCACTTTCGATGCCATCCACTGCGTCGTCTGGAATTCCGCTGCCAGCCTGCGAACGCTCGTTCCGCTTGCCCGCATCGCCCTCATCCGCTCGATGTCAGAAGAATGAAACTTACGTAGAGCTGGCCGCCCCACTCTCTTGCCCGCACGCTTTGCTTGAGCCATACCAGCTCTGACTCGTTCCCGCAGCATCTCTCGTTCAAATTCGGCCACTGCACCAAGCACGCTGAAGGTCAATTTTCCAGCAGGCAGTGTTGTATCGACATTCTGCTTCAACGAAACCAGATCGACGCCGAGTGATTGGCACTCCTCTGCGATGCTCAGCAGTTGTTTAAGTGACCGAGCAAGCCGGTCAAAGGCCCAGACAACAATCACATCAATTTTTCTCTTCCGCAGATCATCGAGCATCTCGTTCAGTGCTGGCCGGTCGCTCTTCGCCCCGCTCTTTTCATCCCGATATAGCTTGCAGGTCCAGCCCCGATGCTCGCAGAACTCCTTCAACTCCGCTTCTTGCATGTCCGTTTCCTGCATCTGCGTTGAAACCCGAATATAAGTTGCCGCTCTCTTCGACTTCATAATTTCCCTCATTTTTGAGAGACCATTTGATCGGGTCTGGCGGCTGAAAGCAAGGCCTCTGGGGATGCTGGACGCCCGTCCGATATGCCCGAGTTCGCTTTCCGGACCCGTTCCCAGAGCGGTCTGGGACTCTGTCTGCCTGCATGTTTAGGAAGCGGGCAATTCCGAGGCGAACCACCTAGCTTCCGCACGTTCCATTACGTTCCAAAAAGCACGGTGATTTTTTAGTTCGGATCGCCCTAAGCAATTGAAAAATCTAGTCTGACTAACCGATGAGAGCGTCGTTCGCAACGACGAGGCCGTCGGTTCGATCCCGACTAGCTCCACCATCTTTTCAAGTACTTGGCACGCCCGTTTTTGGCTACCTTCCCCCTACCCGTCGCCCCAAAATGCCGTGGATTCACCCCGCACGAAAGGGTGGTTTTTCGTGCCTT
>JBEKUD010000296.1:0-4644 GCA_049515395.1 Candidatus Sulfotelmatobacter sp.
ACAAGCTTCTCTTCCAATTCCGGTACCATGCGCTCCTGGAATGTCAGACCATAAGAGGTAAACGTATCCAGACGCACCGGGACGCCAGTGTCGCCATATTCAATCTTGCGTTCCGCGCAAAAGTTCCGGAGAGAGAGCTGGCCGTTTGGGTCGGAGAGGTTGGAGGCAAACCCGTCTGACTTGAGCATCATCCCTTTCGGCATGTGCGCCAGCCAACTGTCCATAGGGCGCCCGAAGATGCGGAAGGGAATGCCAGTTTGGCGAAAATGTGCCCCCAGGGATAAACCATAAGGACCCGCTCCAATGATCACAGTGTTTAGCATAAGTTTGGAATCACCTTCTAAAGGAATATGCGCCAGCACCGATTCCGGTTGATCTGGCTTTGGGGGATTTAAAAAATTCTACCACCATGCACGTGGAAGTTATCCAGTCAGCCTGCATTACTTCAGCTGTATTGCTTGTGTAATCTTGCTTTTACGAGCTGACCTGCCGGTTGGTTTTGCTCCCTACCGATTCGCCCATTTGCTCACAAAATCTGAAGAAGGTTGGCGATTCTGTCCCCGGCATGACCGTCCCAGAGTGGAGGAATCGTGCCCTTTTTCGCCTTCCCGGACAAGATCTTATTCAGTTCAGAAGTGAGCATGTCCTTGTCCTCGCCGACTAAGGTGTTCGTTCCGCAAGTGACGGTCACGGGGCGCTCGGTGTTGGCGCGTAGGGTCAGGCAGGGGACGCCCAAGTAGGACGACTCTTCCTGAATTCCGCCAGAGTCCGTGATTACTACAGTCGCGCGTGTCTGCAGCGAAAGGAACTCGATGTAAGGAATCGGCTCCAGCAGATGCAGTCTCTCGGTATTGATCCCGAACGCCTCAATGCGCTGGCGCGTCCGCGGGTGGACGGGAAAAATAATCCCGAGTTCCCCGCTGACTTCGGTTAGAGAGTTCAGGATTCTCTGGAGGTTCTCATTGCTATCGACATTGGAAGGCCGGTGCAAAGTGACGAGCGCAAATCGCTTGGGCATCCCATTTTGTGAAAAACTCTTGGCCACCGGCAAAAGCCGGATGAGCGAATCGATCATCACGTTGCCGACGAAATGAATGCGCTCTTTGGGCACACCTTCGCGCAACAGATTCGCGTCACCATCTTCGGAAGGTGTGAATAACAGGTCGGCCAGCCGGTCGGTCACAATCCGATTGATCTCTTCCGGCATGGTGCGGTCGAAAGAGCGGAGTCCGGCCTCCACATGGCCGATTGGGATTAGCAATTTTGCGCAAACCAATGCGGCAGCCACAGTGGAGTTCACATCGCCGTAAACCAGGACAATATCTGGCTTACAGTCCACGACCACGGGTTCGAACCGGCGCATGATCTCGGCCGTCTGCACGGCGTGGCTTCCTGAGCCGACCTCCAGATTGAAATCCGGCTCCGGAATTTCCAGTTGAGTAAAAAAAACGTCAGACATATTCCGATCATAGTGCTGGCCGGTATGCACCAGGGTCTGCCGAATGCCGAGCTGTCGAATCGCGCGCAAAACGGGCGCGGCCTTCACAAAATTCGGGCGAGCGCCAACCACATGAAGAATATGTTTCAAGAACTCTCCTTAAAATATGGGCGGGTTAATTCTGCCAAACTATTAATTCTGCCAAACGATAGATCAGGGTTCCCGCTTAACCAGATACGAATGCTGACTCGGCCTTTCGCAGTCGAGACTCTTGTCGGGAATGGGAAGCGAACGAACCTGACGGTCCCGCTTGAACAGTGATGACAACCGCTGCCGCTGCTCCCGCCTCAGAAATGAAGAGAAATCATTCGGCACTTCTCGCGGTTCCGCGCTCAGATAAGACCAGGCGAAGCCAGCGAGTCGACCGACAGTGATGAGAAAGTACGGCCGGTCAAGTACGCGATGGAGGCATTTCAGCACTTCAAAAGCCGGGTCGCTCCCGAAAGAGTAATCCAGCCTTCCCAGACGGAAGGCATTCTTAACAGCTCCGCCGCTGGTGCCGGTATGCCGATGGTGGAACAATTTAAGCTGCGGAAAAGCTTCCACCTGCCATCCCATCATTCGAGCGTTGGTTTGGGCATACCAGTCTTCGCCGCCGTACTTTAGAACCGCATACCCGCCAATCGCTTCGTAACACTCCCGCCGTACCAGCTGGCCGGCATGAGCAACATTACGAACGTCATTGACTCTGCGGCTTTGATACCCATGTCCTGAGTCTTCATATACGAAGCCTCCGGCAAGACCCAATCGCGGACTTCGGTAAAACTGCTCGAGCAGTTGTTCAAAATACGAAGTTTCGAGCGAGAGGTCGGCGTCGAGGTTGCCGATGAAGTCATATTTCACGCCCTCCAGCAGCTCGGCGCCCTTGTGCAGCGCGATCACTTTCGCCCCAAAGCTGCGGCCGGGTGCCCTGGTGACCGGCAGGAATTGGATAAAGTCATACTGCACAGCATAACTACCGACGATTTCGTTCGTGCGGTCGGTGGAGTTGTCGCTAACGATTACCCATTTTCTTGGCCGAAGGCTCTGTGAAAGCACACTCTGGATGGTTCCTTCAATGAAGGCTTCCTCGTTGTGCGCGGCGGTCATTAGGACATAACCGCCGGTGACGTGCTGCTCTGAAGACATAGACATTAGGCAAAAAACCGATGGGATGAGGGGCTCTTTTGTGCCCCCGTCTCGATCATATCGCTGTCAACTTCCGACGCTGGCACTGCAAACTGCTCAGCCCAGTCGGCGGCCTTCGAGGAAACTCGGACGGGAACCTTGGTAGACTCCGTGCGCATGACAACCGCTGCTGAGATTGCCGCCAGCAAGCCAAACCAAACCGCCTGGGTCTGATCCCAATAAGAAATACCAAAAAAGGCTACGACATTTGCAAAAAGCGCCGACCCCAACGACCACAGAAAGATTTGCTCCTTTCTGTTTTCTGCCCTCTTTCTGGCGGTTCCCAGGTATTTAAAGCCGTACACCAGGATCGCCAGAAAAAGGAGGAAGGGGACAAGCCCGGAGGAGTCACATATGCCGACATACTGATTGGCGGTGTCCCACATGTCCCATCCCCAGTCCGCGGTTGACTTTACCCCAATCAGCCACCAGTCTCCGAAATGGCGAATGCATTGATCGACGAGCATGTACCGATGATAGGAGGACGATCCGCCCGCAACATCGATGCGGGAAATCAGGTGCCAAACCGGCGCTTTCATTACGACGTGCAGAGACATGATTGTCAAGACGATCACCCAACGCAGTAAGCGCAGTTGTCGGCGAAGCGGCCACATGCACAGGGCGAACACACCCGCCGCATACGCCAGAATGGGAGTGCTGGACTTCGAAGTCAAGGTGATCACTGTGGCCGCCAAAATTCCGATGGAGGCGACTGTCCGATCCTTCCTGCCTTCGCGCCATAGCAGCACGAACAGAGGGAGGACTATCGCGCCGAAAGTCCCCGCCAGAATGGGGTGTCCGAAGCAGCCGGAGGCGCGGAAGCGATCATCCCGCACCATGAGATTTTCGTAGAACGAAGACTGGAATCCTCCCAGCCACGCATATGGATTATGTCCCGTAATAGTTTCCCAGGTCATAATCACCGCGATAAACATCGCGACATAGGCAAGCGTCCGAATCATGGTGACGACATCTTCCTTGTCGCGGATGAGGAATCGCAGAAAGAAATACAGCCCGAAAACCGTGTAAATGTTCCCGAGCTGAAAGATCAGCGCGCCCATCTCCTGAAACAACAACACTCCGGCTACGCCGGTAGAAATTGCAAACAGAATCACAGCGATGTCAATTTTGTTGATGCCATGACTGAATACGCGTGCCTTGGAATGAATTTTGTCCCTGATCAAACGGACGATGCCAAACAGGGCAAGGACGCGCAGCATTGGAAAGTGCAGCGCGCCGACCACGAGAACCTGATCCATCGGCACAAGGATGCAGGTAGCGAGAAACGGCGCGATCGTCCGGGCGCGCGGCCGGATGAGAATGACTACACCCACGACTAAGATCAATATCAGAACGAGCGGGCTAAGCTCTGTCTGCGCTGCGCCCCCGCCGAATCTGAGATGTAGTGGTTCCAAAAGGTTAATCCCGAACGCGATCCCAAGCTGTGTGCGCGTGTGAAGCGACTGATTTGGTTTAAGCGACTTCCTCCGGCCGCCGAAAGCGGAGTGCGCCGGCAAGACCGTAGGCGATCAGACAACCTGCGAGTCCAAGGGCGACATTTGGCACTGGCCGGCTGACGACATCAGTGTATCTCGTAACCAGGAACCACGGAACCGCGATGGCGACTGATGTGAGTACAGGAATGGGGAAACCGTTCCGGTACTGAGCGATCTTAAGGCCGGTGACCTTGCGGATCCGTTCGACCTGCAGCAGGTACCCGATGATGACGGCAATCAGACACGCGAGTTGTCCTCCCCACAGTCCGAATGCCTTCGAAAGCGGGTAGACAAGTAGGACTGCAACCACCGCCATCAGCGCGACGCTGCGCCTGTGAAGCTGGGGAAGACCCTTTGCGTAGAACGCCATGGTGAGCTGATTGTTGAGTACGTTGAACAGAGCGGCACAGCACGCGAATGCCAGCGCGACGCTCACGGCGCCGTAGCGCTGTCCGTAAGCGATGGTGAGCAATGAGCGTGCAC
>JBEKUD010000297.1:0-4619 GCA_049515395.1 Candidatus Sulfotelmatobacter sp.
TAGGTCTCCACATTATTAATAAGGGTCGGCTGCCCGAACAGGCCCTCCATTGCGGGATAGGGAGGACGCGGACGTGGCGTTCCGCGCTTGCCTTCGACCGATGCAATCAGCGCCGTCTCCTCCCCGCATACAAACGCTCCCGCACCCAACCGCAGGTCGAGCCGCAAGCTGAAGCGGGTGCCACACATGTTCGCGCCCAGCAAGCCGGCACGCTCCGCCTGCCGGATGGCGTTGCGCAGACGTTTGATGGCCAGAGGATATTCGGCGCGCACGTAGATGTATCCCTCCGAGGCGCCTACCGCATAAGCCGCGATCAGCATGCCCTCGAGCACACGATGGGGATCGCTCTCCAGCACGCTGCGATCCATGAATGCGCCGGGGTCACCCTCGTCGGCATTGCAGATCACATATTTCTGCGGGCCCACGGACTTTGAGACGGTGCTCCACTTCAATCCCGTGGGATAGCCCGCTCCTCCGCGGCCGCGCAAGCCACTTTTTGTGACCTGCTCGATCACCTCCCGCGGCGACATCTCGGTCAGAGCCTTGATCAGAGCGGCGTAGCCTTCGGCGGCGATGTAATCTTCTATGCGCTCGGGATCGATCACCCCGCTGTTCTCCAGGACAATTTTTTTCTGCCGTTGGAAGAAGGGAACATCCGTGGGACAGACCAGGCGGGCCACTGCCGGTCCTTCCAGGCTGTCAAGGAGATTGGCGGCATCCTCCGCCGCCACATGTTGATAAAGAATGCCGGTATTGGTCGAGACCAGAGGGCCTTCCGAGCAGAGCCCCATGCAGCCCACACCCTTCACCCGGCAGCGCTGCTGCGCACCGCGATGCTCGACTTCGCGGTCGAGCGCTTCCTTCACGCTCTGACTTTGGCAGGACACGCAGCCGGCGGCCACGCATACTCGCACCTGTTGCGGGAACTGGCTTTGGGCTGCGCGTTCGGCTTCCGCGATCTGATCGAGTTCTTCAGGAGTCATGTTCTTCCACAATCATGTTCTGCAACCATCGGGACTAGTCCATTGCTTCAGCCGCTGTTGCAGGCCGGGCACGCTTACCTTTCCGGCAACGTCTTGGTCATAGACCACGGCCGGTGCCAGCCCGCAAGAGCCCAGGCAGCGCGCCGTCAGCAGGGAAACTTTCTGGTCTGGCGTGGTCTCACCAGCAGCGATACCCAAGTCGTGTTCCACGGCGCGCAGCAATTGCGGGGCGCCCTTGATGTAACATGCGGTTCCCATACAAATCACGCAGGTGTGTTCGCCGGCCGGCTTGAGCGTAAAAAAATGATAGAAGGTGGCGACGCCGTAAGCTCGGCTCAAAGGTACGCGCAATGACATGGCGACATAGCGCAGCGCGGGTACGTCGAGATAGCCGAACGCTTCCTGCACCGTGTGCAGCGTTTCAATCAGGCCGCGCGCCTGCTGACCCTGGCGGCGCATGGTTGCATCCACCAGCTTCCAGCGTTTGTCCGGATTGGGCGGCGTGGGCTTCGACACATATGAGGGCATACTCGCTTTCTACCCAGCGGCCAGATTCGCCCGCTGTTCATCGATGAGTTGTTTCCGAGTTACATAATTATTCTAGCCCCGGGGGCCGGATGAAATTTAAGTTATTTATTCAAAACGATGCAATCAAAAGTCGAGCAGATTCCAAATCGGGGTTTGCTTTTTTGGGGAAGCGGATTCAGGCGCACCACGTCATCCGGCTCGTTTCGCGGCCACAGGTTTATAGATTAATGAAAGGTCCGGAGGGCATCTTGTTCGTCATCTCCTTTCCAGTGAGGGCCGCGAAAGGATTATTCCTTCTTGCCGAGCGTCTCTGCAGCGGGACCCAGGCCTTCTGGCTTTTTTGTTCCCTTGAGGCAGAGGGCGTGGCTTCTTCCTGATCACTGTTTTTCTCGATGTACTGCACGATGAGAGATATCCGCCGGTTCGAAGGGTCGAGCGAATTGTCCGGTTTGCGCATGCGTTGATCGGCGAATCGGCGCACCTGCGTGACCTGGTTCGCTCCCACTCCATTACCCGGCATCAGGCACCGGGGGCATCGAAAACCCCCGGTTGCTGTCCAATGGCCGCAGCGCCGATGGTGACCAGTTCTGCCAGCTGAATCAAGACCGGAGCTTGCCGTGCTCCATCGGGTATCCGGCGACCACGCAACCGAAAACAACGACAACGACGATGATCGCAAACATGTTAGACAGTTGACTTAACTCGCGCACGTTGCATTGTTTTTTCGGTACATTGTTTCCGGCGGCCGCGACGGCGCGACTCGACTCCGTGGCTCGATTTCCTTTGAGCCCGCCGCCCCGTGCCCGCAGCAAAAGCGATTCAGCCGCCGGTTTGACCGAGTGCAACGCGGTTGCCACAGGACACGTGCCGATACACATTTCGCAACTCTGCTGGTTGCGGTGCAGAAGAATGTTCTCGGCGCAGGAGTGCCCCAGCACATCGATGCGCGCATACCCGGAGATGCGTTCTGCGCGGTCGCTCCAGAAAGGAATCTTTTTCTGCAAATCAATTAAGCTGACACCGATTTGCAGCTCGTCGAGGACGTCGCGATAGATCTCGGGATCTTCGAAGGCGACATGATAGCTCGGAAACGATGTCGGCTGATTTGTTCATCGGCCAAGAATCTAAAAAAGCATAAGGCACGCGCAATGTCTTTTAATTTTTCCGCGGAGTTTTGCCAGCCCCCCACTTCGAGCCCTGAAATAGCACGTGCGTGCCATTTTCAGAACTGCTGGCAGAGTTTAACTTCACAGCTGAGCAGTTCTGGGGAGGGCTGCCCGGACGATGCCCTGGTCTCGAGAGAGATCAGGGCGTTTGTCATTTTGAAGTAAATCAAAACTTGCTCAGCAGTCGAAGGTGTGTGACAGTTTTCATCTCGCTCAACCGATCTTCTGGAAAACTGATTGCGCCCAGAAGCGCGATAAGCGGACCGAACTATGTATCCGGCTTTGCGAAGAATTTCATTCTAACGGCCGGGATCCAGATCTCTCATAATTACGCGGAGAACCTGCCCGGTCTGTCGTGCATCGCGCTCCGTTACGGTAGTATTTGTGCCGTTGTGGCCACCCGGATCGGGTTGATCTCGATACCCTCGTGCGACTGCTGGCAGCCGTGCGCATCCACCGCGAATCAGTCCGGCCCTCTCCGCGACGGTGATTCTCGTCTCGAACGACCAATCGGAAATCTTCTCGGCGGGCGCGCCCGACGAAACGAGCGCACTCAGCCCCTTGTGTTCCAGCGCGTCGGTGACGATGGCCTCCAGAATTCCGCAAGATGTCAGCATCGCCGTTCTGTAGTCCGCTTGCTCGAGAGCACGCTGGCCGTCAGTGAAAGCCTGCTCGACAATCGGCCGGAGTTCAGGGTTGTGAACGAACTCAAACCGCCGGGGTGGCGGCGCTTCCGGGAGTGCCGAGGACTGTTTATTCGCGCTCGAGGTGTCGTCCATCCCAGTGAGAGATTCCACAGCTTGCTCGAGGACGCCGATCAGTCGCTCGACGATCTCCGTTGGCAACGCCGCTTCTGCGGCCAAACCAGAGGCGGAGCGCAACAGAAATGCTTCACTGAATGAACGTGCGAGCCAATGCGCCTTGCTGCCTCCGGACAATTGGTTGACGGTTATTCCGCAGTCTTCCTGCCAGGAGCGAGTCGCGGCGATCACGGATCCAGTGGAGGGATCAGCCGACAACGTCTCGCAGACCTGGCGCCCGCGGCGGATCAGCCCATCGAGGTGAGACAGGTAGGTTTGAATCTGTGCGCGTAAGGTTTCATCCATCGATGGCGTCCCAGCCTACTTGTCCACGTCCTGGAGGAGGTACAGATTTGCGATGGGGCTCATGGCCGCTTGGATTCGATTCGGATTCGGAGCTCGGATTCGGAGCTCTTGACACTCCGTTGGAAGCATGCTAACTTTCCCAGCCGAAAGTGGTTCGATAACTGGACCAGTATATATCACCGGGTTCGGGGCACGAACCATGTGATTCTGCGCTCAAGGCCATGTGGGGTGGCTGTTTAAGAAGCTGCAGAGCTCTGAAGTCTGCCGGGGCACGTTGCGGCAAACACCACAAAGAAATCCTTTGACAGATCGAGGTTATTTTCAGGGCGAGGAAAATTCGCGTGCACTTTACCGATGATTGATGTCGATTGATTCCAAGTTGAACTCGATAAGAAGTAGGGAAAGTGGCTTGTTTCCGATGTGATTTTTTTCTGACGGAAGTGAGGCTGACGTCCCCGCAAGGAAGCGAGAGCACCTCGCGGCAAGGTCAGCCAACACCCTGAACTCCGCAGGAGAAAGTCGCGGGGTAGCTGGCGTAGGCATTGCGCTGTAAACGTATAACGCGCCCGTCATGGAGGTAACACGTAATGAATGAATCTTCGGCCTCGCTCATTCACCCCTCACGGATTCCTAATCGTTGGGTTCAGTTAATCGCAGGCATTGTTGCGATGATGGCGATCGCGAATCTGCAGTATGCCTGGACTCTCTTCACCAAACCCATTCAGGCTCATCTGCATGTGTCGCTGGAGGCGGTACAGGTTACTTTTTTCGTATTCGTGGCCCTGGAAACCTGGCTCGTACCTTTTGAAGGATTCCTGGTGGATCTGATCGGACCC
>JBEKUD010000298.1:0-4618 GCA_049515395.1 Candidatus Sulfotelmatobacter sp.
CATCGTCCGTCATGTTGCGAAAGACCCACCAGAGCATGGCCGAATTCAAGTTGCGGGCGCTAACTGAGCCGGTGCGCATGGTCTGGACGAATAGTGCCTCGTCGTAATAACCGATGCCGGACGGATCCGGCGTGATGTTAGCAGAGTTTACCCCCTCTTCCATCGGGTTCCCGCCTGCCATGGCCAGTCCCGGTATTGGCTGAAAATTAGAATTGAGCGGCGTGTGGCAGTCGCTGCATGTTGCCATCTTGACCAGGTACGCGCCGTACTTGGCGGGCGTGGACCTGTCCGGCTCCGGCACCGTTTGGATCACCGGCTTCGGCACCGCCTGAATGAGGCGGGCGAACAGAAACGGAATTTTGTTAGGAGGCAGATTGCTGTGCGCAACCGGCACGCTGCGGAGGAAGACCACGATAGAGGCCAGGTCTTCGTCAGACAAGTCGCGGAAGTGTTCGTAGGGCATGACCGGAAACAACGCTGTGCCGTCAGCCGCGATGCCTTCGCGGACGGCGCGGGCGATGGCGTCATCGCTCCACCTGCCGATGCCGGTTTCCGGATCGGAAGTGATGTTGGGCGCGACCAGCCGAATATTGCCTTGTTCAAACATGACTTGGCCGGAGCCTTCCTGGGATGCCAGCACGGGTGGGTTCGCTTTGTCGTCGTATTTAGAGTGGCATCCCATGCAGTGCATGACGGCGTGCACCAGGTAATCCCCCCGCTGCATACGCGCGGGTGTGACTTCAAACTTGCGTGAGGTGAGTGCGCGCTTTCTCGCGCCGATCACCGGACGCCAGCCTACGGTGAAGGTTAGGGCAACGGCGGCGAGTACCAACAAAACAAGAATTCCATAGCCAGCAATTTTCGCCAGGCGTCTTCCCCATGTCCGAGCCATCGGGTTGGTCTCCTCGGTTCGCAATCTTCAAGCGAGGAATAATACCGCAAGCCATGCCTTCTCAGTCTGGATTTTCCACTTCGAGTCCCGGCAAACGGCCTCTATGCACAACGAAAGGGAGGGCGACAGTTGAAATGTTTCCCGCCAAGTCGGTGACGGGTCGATATTGTTATCGCATTAAAAAGAGCCCCCCTTGTAGGTTGTGATTGTTAGCACCACCACCTACGAAAAGGAGCGCCCTATGAACAGTGAAAAGTATTATTGGGCTCGAGGTTCATCAAGCAACCATCGTGGTCGCGGAGATGGATTCGACGCGTAAGTTAAGTTAGTCATGGAATTCCTCGAGACCGAAGCGGCGACCATTCTTCAGTTCTTTGCTGGATTGCGCGGAACTTTGTCGGTGACCTTCGAGGAAAGAACCTGGTCGGTATTTCGCCAATTGGGGGTGCTGCCATTCCTGACACTCCAGTCCTCCAGTTCGGTCGGGATAGCATCGTCAACGAGCCAGTGGGAGACCGAAACGCCCGCCATCGGGATATTCAAGTTGAGTGGAACGAGCAGGACGGCGATCTAAGCTGCACGCTTTTTACAATGCAATTTCGAAAGACGATCTTAATTCCGCACTTCAACAAGCCCGCAAGTCGGGCAAGGTCGTGAGGATGACCGTCGTCCTCTCGATTGATGCCAGTCGTGAGTCGTACGGCGTCTTCACGAAGTTTTCCTTTGATCGTGATCTTGGTCGGGAGCGTGCGGGCTATCTGTATTGGGTGAAGACAATGGCGTATCCCTGAAAAAGCAACAAAACGTCCATTCAAAGCTGACAAAAACTCAGAAAGCCCCGCCTCGTCTTTCCAGGATAGCAGCTGTGCGTTTGGAAGAGTCACTTCAAGACCTTCCTTCCCCGGCATTCCCCGATGTCACAATCCTGCATCACATAAGCATGGACGAAAACCAGACTTCCATCCCTGAATCGACCCGGAATCCAGGAAAGTGGATCGGTCAGTTGGTGGCCGCCGTAATTCTGGCACAGGGGATTTGGGGATTTCTTGCCTCTCTCACTAGCAATTTGCTGGTGCCGCTACTTGCCAGGGTGATTGAAGTAGACCCTCAGTCTCAGCTGTACCTCGGCAGAGGTGAGTTGAACGTACCAGCGTTGTTCAACTCGCTTTTGGCGCTGTGTCTGGCAGGAATCGCGTTTGTGCTGCTGTACGAGTGGTCACGGAGCAAGCCCCCGCACGCACGAGTGAAAGTGGTGCGGGTAACCAAGAAAGTTTCGCAACCGGATACCAGACCGGTTTCCATTGTGGCTCCTCCAGAGTCTATTGCCAGCCAGACCCAAATACCGGTGAACCCGCCGCCAGCATCGCAGATTTCGCAGACACCCGTTTCTGCTCCCATGCCGACGCCGCTGCAGTCGAAACCTGCGTCCCCGCCAGTTGTAGCCCCGAAGCCAGCTAAGCCCAAGCGTCCCAAAGAGGTCTACTACAACATCGTCGGGGAACCCATTAATCCGACCGAGAATGACTAGGCGCACGCCGTGGGCGGGAACGTCTGGGCAAGGTAGTCCACTTTCTGCTACCGCGTTCAGGCAGACCCACAATGTAACTGCTCGGAATATTCACCTTTTTGTGGGTCCGCCTGTCTGGCGGGAATCATTGCACGGGGGGAGGGCCAGGTGTACATTGGGGCCGTCAGAAGCCCCAGGAAACCCAATCTTCGAATTCCATGGAGGATACGCGATGAAGAAACTACTCTTGTTTGGACTGCTGATTGAGCTGGTAGTTTCCGTTCCAGCTATCGCACAGAATGCCTTTGATGGCACCTGGAAGTTTAATCTCAACGACGCGCAATTCCCAAAGAAACCTGACGTTTTTCTACTGCAAGACGGGATGTATCACTGCAAGACCTGCGTGCCCCCAATTGATGTAAAGGCGGACGGCCAGGACCAGCCAGTCAAGGGACACCGTTACATCGATAGCGTCAGTATCAAAGTGGTGGATGATCGAACCATTGAGGAGGTCGACAAGAAGAACGGGAAGACGGTCACCACCTCCAAAACCGTAGTGTCTCAGGACGGGAGCACAGCCAATTTCGAGTTCACCGACAGTAGCAACACGAACGCCGACCCGGTTACCGGCAAGGGAATCGTAACGCAAGTAGCGAAGGGCCCCGCGGGTTCACATGCGGTGTCTGGTTCCTGGGTGACCTCGAAGATGGAGACCCTCTCCGATAACGGGCTCACGGTCACCTTCAAAGTGGAAGGCGATAGCCTGAGCATGAGCAACCTGACCGGCCAATCCTATGTTGCAAAGTTGGATGGCACGGACTCGCCGTACAAAGGGGACCCCGGGACCACCAGCGTCTCTGTGAAGAGTATTGGAAAGAATGCGATCGAGGAAACCGACAAGCGCGACGGGAAGGTGATTAGCGTCGTGCGTTGGACAGTGGGTTCCGACGGCAAAACCATGGCCGTCAAGGTCGCGGACAAGTTGCACGGATCCAACAGTCAGTTTACGGCGACCAAACAGTAGGCTGACCCAAGGACAGCAACAAATGGGAAGATAACCATTTCAAGACCGCTTACCAGCCGTGCATCCACTAGGGTTGCCGGGTTGGTGAGCGCGATGCACGGGAACGTTCGGGGCTAAAACCATCGCGCCGTACCTCCGAGCCGCATCGCAGGGCGGCTTTTTTGTTTGATGCTCGGTAGCCCCGGCTCGCATGCTGCGCTGAAGACGAGGTTTCGTTCGTTAGAGCCTCTTATTAATCTTGCGGACTTATTTCAGCCTACCTCGCCATCGTACCGTCGGATAACGTCGTAGCACTCGCAAGCGGAGTCTTCAAGTTTCTTGCGGTTCACGATCTTCACCGCGCCACGGGTGTACTCGATGAACCCCTTCTTCTGCAAAACACCAGCGGCCAGGCTCACGCTGGGCCTATCTGTCCCTAGCATCGTTGCGAGAAAATCATGGGTGATGGGCAGCGCCCCTGAATTTACTCTGTCCTGAGTCATTAGCAGCCACCGTGCAAGGCGCTGCCCAATATCGTGCAGCCGATTACACGCGGCGGTTTGTGCAACCTGCATACCCCGAATTGCGGCATAGCGGTGCAACATCATTTGCAGGTGTGGAGCCGATTCCAAAGTATTTTGCAAAGCGCCGACTTTTATCCGAAATCCGTCCCCCGTGATTTGTACCACCGCCCGCAGGGGGCCCCTGCTCAGGCCAACAGCTGCCGGTGTTCCTGTAAAGCCCTCATTGCCAACTACCCCAGCTTCGGCGGTTTTTCCGTCTTTCATAACGACGACAAGAGAAATCAAACCTCGATTCGGGAAATACGCGAAGCGCAGCTTTTCACCAGTCTCGTGAAGGACTAGGTGGTTTGGCAGGCGGAGGTATTCGAGGTGGGGGCGAATAGAGTTGTACTCGCTATCGGAGATCGATAGAAGTATTTTGTTGCTGACTGGCTTTCCAGCAGCATTCGTCCGCTCGCCAGCCTGCACGACTTGAAGCTCTTTGCGCGCCACAAACTAGAACCGAAAAGTCTCCAGGACGCGGGGATGAACTTACCCGCCATAATGGGTGAACAGGAACGCTGCTTATTCGCGCTGCCCGGAAGAGTATACAGGAGCTAAACACGACGCTTCTGTAGGGTATCTTACCATTGGCCGAACCGTCGCCACGCGTAAGCATCGCGACGCAAGAACGCGACCAACACGTAGGGCGA
>JBEKUD010000299.1:0-4595 GCA_049515395.1 Candidatus Sulfotelmatobacter sp.
GAACTCATTAACAGGCGGAAAGACGGGACGACCTATATTGAAGAGCAAACAATCACGCCCCTAGCCCAGAACGTCGGCGAAGCGATCTGGACGCACTTCGTCGCTATCAAGCAGGACATTACCGAGCGGAAGCAGGCCGAGGAGATGCTACGGAACAATGAGAGCAAGTATCGCGCCTTGTTCGAGGACTCGGCGGATGCGAACTGGCTGCTGGACGAAAAGGGCTTTTTGGCGTGCAATTCGGCCGCGCTGCAAATGTTCGGATACACGAATGTTGCTGAGATGAAGCACCCCGCCCATATTTCTCCCCCGAGCCAACCTGACGGCACGCCTTCCCGGACGGCGGCCGATCAGAAGATTGCCGCCGCGTTTCTCAATGGCAAGGAACGTTTCGAGTGGTTGCACCAGCGCAAAAACGGCACGGTTTTTCCGTCTGAGGTGTGCTTGACCGCATTGACGCTGAGCGGGCGGCCTACGCTGCTGGGTACCGCCCGCGACATCACCGAGCGTAAAGTCGCGCAGGAAAGGGTCCAGTACCTAGCTTACTACGATGATCTTACGGGATTACCCAATCGAACGCTTCTTCAGGATCGCTTGGCGAAGGCGCTTGCTGGTGCACGTCGGCACAAACAGAAAATCGCGCTTCTATTCCTCGATCTCGATAGGTTCAAAGATATCAACGACTCATTGGGCCACTCGGTCGGCGATCTCCTCCTGAAAGGGCTTGCAGAACGACTTAAGAGATGGGCGCGGGAACAGGACACCGTGGCTCGGCTAAGTGGTGATGAGTTCGTGCTCATGTTAACTCACGTAAAGGATGTGCCCGACGTAGCGGTTGCTGCTGAACGGCTGATGGATGTGATCACCGCAGAATTCGTCGTCCAAGGGCACACCCTCAGCGTTAGTTGCAGTGTCGGTATCAGCATCTTTCCGGAACACGGAATGGACGCCGAAACGCTGATTAAGAATGCCGACGCTGCTATGTATTGTGCCAAGGACAACGGGCGTAACAGCTTTAGGTTTTTTACGGCGGACATGAATGCTCAGGTCGTGGAGCGATTGACCTTGGAGAGAAGTTTGCGGCTGGCACTCGACAAGAGAGAACTCTTTCTGGTGTATCAGCCACAGGTGGATATCGCCAGTGGAAGGATCAGCGGGCTGGAAGCACTGCTCCGTTGGCAGCATCCCGAATTAGGACTCGTGCCTCCCGATAAATTCATCCGAGTTGCAGAGAACAGCGGACTGATCCTGCCGATTGGCGAATGGGTTCTCAGGACAGCCTGTGCTCAAGCCCGAAAATGGCAAGAAGAGGGTCTTCCTGCTGTGACGATGGCAGTAAACGTATCAGCGGTCCAGTTTCGTCAAGAAGACTTCTGCGACCTGATTAAGAGAGTGCTCCATGAGACTGGCCTTGCCCCTCAATACCTCGAATTGGAACTAACGGAAAGCTTACTGCTCGCCAATGCGGAACTGACGTTATCAGTAGTTCACGAATTAAGAGACATGGGGGTTACGCTGGCGATTGACGACTTCGGAACTGGCTATTCCAGTTTCAGTTACTTGAAACAGTTTCGGGTCAACAAACTCAAAATCGACCGTTCGTTTATCCGGGATATTGCCTTGAATCCCGATGACGCGGCGATCACGACGGCAATCATCAGCATGGCCAAAAGCCTGCATCTCAAGGTTATCGCCGAAGGAGTCGAAGACGAAGCGCAAATGTCGTTCCTGCGGGCACATCAGTGTGACGAAATCCAAGGCTACTACTTCAGCAAGCCCTTAGCGGTTGACAAGGCTGCTGACAAGCTCCGAGGGGACAGTCCTAAACCGCAAGCTCGAGCACAGGCGAGTGGTAGGCAATCATGACAGGTACGACCTAATCAGGAGGGTATTTTATTATGGCAGTCGGCCTTGCGCTTTTGGTATCCGCTGATCCAGTGACAATTCAGCAGTTCAACCACGCCCTGCAAGGATTGTCTATTTCGTCCGATGTGTGTCGGGAAGTGCCAGAGGCGGTTGGTCTATTGAACCGCCGAAAGTTTGATGCTGTCATCGTTGATCTCCAGCTAGGAGAGCAGTCCGGGATGATCTTGGACGAGGTGCATCTTTCCACTTCGAACAGAACGGCGGTGACGTTCGGTATCAGCAACAACGATGCGGACGCTATAGCAGCTTTTCGCAAGAAGTCGCAGTTTGTCTTCGAAAGACCCCTTTCCGCGGAGTCAATCCACAAAACACTAAGGCCCGCATACGGGCTCATCCTGAGAGAACGGCGGCGTTATTTCCGCTACCCGCTTTCGATTCCCGTTATCATCCAGAGGGAAAACATGCAGGAAGTTCGCTGCAACAGCGTAAATATCAGCGGAGGGGGCATGGCTTTGAGCACCCACGTACCGCTCGTTCCCGGCGAAAGCGTGCGCGCTCAGTTCACTCTGCCACATCACGAAGCACCAGTGGTGGCAGAATCGACGATCTGCTGGTCGAAAACGGGCCATCTGGGAGTTCGCTTCGTGTCCGTGTCGGACGACCACAAGTCCGAGCTACAGGCGTGGCTGTCACAAAAGCTGGAACAAATACTCCCGGAATTCGTTGCCGACCAATTCCGGAAGGCAGAACGTGGTTCCAAGTAATACGTCGAGTCAGAACCCCAATTGACGCACTCATTCTCGTTGCCGCCGTCCGATTCGCCATTGACCCTGATGTTTCTAGGCCAATATGTGAGCAAGCTGATGCAGGAGACAATCACCTATCTCAAACTGCCCTATGAGACGCTGGCACACCAGATGTCGATTCCCGAGTTGGTGCTGTGCGATGCGGTTGAAGGCAAGATGGGTTTAACCCACGGACAGTGGGTTAGATTCGGTAAAATTCTGGGTCTGCCAACCACGTATCAGCTACGGCCCGGTGAGCGGGATGGTACTCCTTGCTGGGAAATCTGCTTTCCGCCCATCTCCCTCGTGACGAACAAGACGTAGCCGATTCTCATCCCAGCTTATTGACGACCCCCTTTAGTTGCTCTGTCAAAGTCCTCATCACCCCGTAGAGTTGAATAAGACTGCCTGCCGGAACTTCGATATCGGTTCGTTTCAAATCCTCGCTGATGGATTGGCAAAGGTGATAGACAGCTCGAATTCTTTCCCCGGCTAGGAACGAGAGCACGCTAGTTGAGTCCTGTTCAATCTCCTTGCGAGCGACGTATTGCTGGGCTGCCCATGCAGCCGTTCTGACTCGGTTCAAAGCATCGCGGAAGTCCGCCAGAATTTGTGGGTCTAAATCTCCAGAGAGCAACAACTCGTTAATACCCTGAAGCTCCGTTATGGCCTTTTCTAAGCGCGACGGGACGGTTGAATCAGTCCTAACCTGCGTTTCATTCTTGTCCACTCCCTGTTGAGTCGGTAGTGCAGATACGCGCTGCTCTTTTCTCACCTTCCGAGCAGGCATCTCCTTCCGTCCGCTGGCTTGGGCCTTCTTTTTCGTTTCCGCCATGGCTCCCTTTTTGTTCAGACAAGATGCAGATCGGAGTGGGGAAATCCACATCCTCACGAAATCGATCTGAACTCGCGGCATCACCCACCGATAGCAACTCGATGCTTTGCCTTGAGAAGTCCGTTCACGAGCCCCAGAAGATTTTGCCCGCCTGCCATCAAGTTTAAACTCGATTTTTCGATATACCCTATTGCACCACCATTCGTCAGCCTTTCGGCGTTACTCTGGGGAAGACTGCTCACAATAATAACTGGGATGTTGGCAGTCGTCGGGTCTTGCTTGAGGGATTGCAGTACAAGCTCGCCCCCCATTTTCGGCAATAGCATGTCCAAGATGATCAGGTCCGGCTTACTATGACGAGCCAACCGCAAAGCTTCCTCTCCATCGCTAGCATCGACCACGACGAGGCCTGCTTCGCGAAAATTCCCTTGATTGTGTCCGGTGTGAACCTGCTGTCTTCAATTACTAGAAGTTTTGTCATTATGGTGATAGTTTGCTTCATCTCCAACCCGATGTTTGTGATCGACATCACTGACCAGACTACCCTTGGTGCCATTATTTCTTATGACTTCCAATGCACATTTCACCCGACGGTCTGTAACCCTTTTTAACTCATCGCCGATTTCGGTTAGGATTCAGGAGCGTGAGCTTCAAAACCCAGATTGCGCGGCATGACCTAAGTAATGACGAGCAGGTTCGCTCTAATCAAGAGAGACACCGCGTACGGGTCCTTCACCTTAAGTTCCTATATGTGCCAACAGACATGCGGCTTCGTCGCTTTCGTTAGTGGAGTTTTCCATCCCGTTTCGCCACGCCCTTCTCTGACACTGTCTCCATAGTGTGACATCCGCAGGAGCGCAGGGCTATGAGTGCAATCACACCCCGGTTGTCAGCCCTACCTTGGGGAGATTGTTCCTCCGTACTTTTGTGGCCGTCGCAACCCACCGAATGTTACGAGTGTAACCACTCATGGGACGCAATACTGAATAGTTGTGATCGGTACTCCTACAATCAAAGGACATGGAAGTCCAAGAAGCAGCGGCCTCAACCACTCGCAAGGGTGATCGTATTTCAATCTCAATCAGCGTTCGGGTCTCGTGTATCGATCT
>JBEKUD010000300.1:0-4528 GCA_049515395.1 Candidatus Sulfotelmatobacter sp.
TGGTAAACTGGAATTCCGCACGCTGGAGAGGTGGCAGAGTGGCCGAATGCGGCGGTTTGCTAAACCGTTGTACGGGCTAACACCTGTACCGAGGGTTCGAATCCCTCCCTCTCCGCCAGATTATCACCCATCATTTGAATCAGTTGGGGCGAGTGCTCCCGCCGTGTACCTCGGATGTACCCTCGATAACAGGCTCCGAGACACTCCACGTTGATCGCACATCTCGCTCTAACTGCTCCTGCCGTGACCGTACCCAGGGCGAGTAGTGACGCTCTGTGATGCGAATGCTCGAGCGCCCAAGGAGAATTCGAGACGCGCTCAAGCGGCACACCCGCTAGCAGCAGCTCCGTGGCAAAGGTATCGCGGAATCGATGCGCGTGACCGCTCGGCACCTTTGCCCGCTCGAACAGAGTTTTGAGCTTTCCCTGCCAGTCGCCGGTGATCGTGTTCACTTTGCCGTTCCCGCTCCAGAAATAGAAACGCTGCTTCGGGTCTGTCGCGGCATCGAGAGCCGTGATGACAAAGGATGGAAGGGGGCAATAGACGGGCGTGCCAGCCTTCGAGGTGTAGAGAAACAGCTTGTCTGTGTCGATGCGCTCGGAAGATAGCGTCACTGCGTCGCCAATCCGAAGCCCAGAGTAGCGAAGCAAGAGCACCAGGGCTCTCATGCGCCGGCGGTTTACTGATCCCGATTTCCCATAGTCATCAACCGCGGCCAAAATTTGTACCATCTCTGCGCTACTGAATGGCAGCGTCGGATGCGCGGTGACCTTCGGCGACTTCAGCTAAGGTCGGCCAACCTTCCCTAATGCGTAAGGTAAGGTTGGCCCGTGACTCGGGGGGAACCGTCGGCAAGTGTTAATGGTACTGCCTATGCCAGTACGCCGATTCTTACATCACGGGTGTGAAGGACGAGATTGTGGAAGAGGTTCAGTCACAGTCTCTATTGTGGCAAACCGATTCTACGAACCAGTTCGGCAAAGCGCGGATCGGAGTGGAGAGTATCCAAACGTGCGTCGGTCGTAAGGTATTCCGCCAGTGTGTACGAGCGCTCCTCGTAGGCACGATTGAGCCAGGCGAACGCCTCATCTTTTTCCCCTAGGCCCACATAGATCACAGCGACGTTGTAGGGCGCAACGTAGCTATGGGTCGATAATTCTTTCAGGTGGTCCAGCACCTTTTGCGCTTCGGCCTTATTTCCCGACGCCGCATAGGCATGTCCAAGACCTGACCAAAGCTCCGTATTGCCCTCCAGCGTTAGCCCACGCTGAAACGTTGCGATCGCCTCGGGCAATCTTCCTTTTTGCTCATACGCTCGACCAAGGAAGCAATAGTCGAACCAATAGCCGTGGTCGAGGTCGATGGCAGCGCGGAGTTGCTCAATCGCCTTGTCCCACTGGTGAGTGAAGACAAAAACCGATCCCAGGTTTCCGTTGAGTCCGGTCGAAATTGGATCGATTCGCAGAGCCCGCTCGGCTTCTGCGACGGCCTCGTCGTTTCGCCGCATCGGCGGCAAGAACCATGAATAGTATCCGTGAGCGTCGCCACTGTCGGGTTTCAGTTCAATGGCTCGTTTGAACTCCCTTTCCGACGCCGCCCAATCCCACTCGTACCATTGCTCCTCGATGGCAAGAGCAACGTGCGCTTCAGCATCGGTTTCATCCAGCGCCAACGCCTTCTTTGCCGCATCTCTGGCTCTGGGTCCCGCTTGCCTGGGAGTGATGAACCAATCGTCCTGGTTAATGTAGTTGTTGGCCAGGGCGCTATAAGCCTCGGCATAGTTTGGATCCTTAGCGATGGCTTGGTTGAGATAGTCGATGCCTTTGTCAAAGCCCTCTTTGGTGAATCTACCCGAGTAATATTCGCCTTTGAGAAACAGTTGGTACGCTTCGGGATTTCCGGTAGAACCTAGCGTCAGTTTTTGCTGCTCGGCCGGGGAAAGCTGGGAGCGCAGCCGCTGAGAAACTTCCTTGGCGATGTCGTTTTGCAGCATCAGCAGATCGGCGACTTTGCGGGAGTATTGCTGGCCCCAAAGCTGTTTGCCGTTGCGAACGTCATCGAGTTCAATGCTAATGCCGAGATCATCGCCACGCTGTGCCACGCGGCCCGTGAGCACTGCCTGAACGCCAAGCGCGTCGCCCACCTTTTGGAAATCCGCTGACTTCCCCTTGTAATGTAGAGCGACACTGTTCGGAATCACCTTGAGGCTGGGCAGCTTCGCCAGGCTGTTGTTGATGCTTTCGGTGATCCCATCGGAGATATAGTCCGCTTCGGGATCGTTGCTGCGCATCTCGAGCGGGAGCACTGCAATCGAATCAATCCGCCCTGTGTTCGCCCCCTTCCGATAGATAGCGAGGGCACCCACGCTAATGATCATTAGGGCGACTGCGAATGCCAAAGCACGGGGATGTCGCATTACCAGGTCTGTGACGCTGGAATCGCTGCCCGGAGAAGCTCTTTCCAGCGTCTGTTGGAGATCGTTTGCGGTTTGGTAACGCGCATCTGGAGATTTCGCCAGGCACTTCAGCACAATCGCATTCAGCGCCGGGGGCGCATTCAGCGGGGCGGGGTCTCGATAGAGGATTGCTCCCAAGGTTGAAGCCACTGAGTCTCCGCTAAAAGCGCGGCGGCCGGCGAACATTTCATACAGCACCGCACCGAACGAGAAAATATCGGACCGTGCATCCGTGGGCCTTCCTTGCGCCTGCTCCGGCGACATGTAAGCTGGGCTACCCATGATGGTGCCCGGCTGGGTTACTCCCATCGTTTGGCTTAAATCGGCGGTTTGGGCCGGG
Source organism: Candidatus Sulfotelmatobacter sp. (assembly GCA_049515395.1). Taxonomy (GTDB): domain Bacteria; phylum Acidobacteriota; class Terriglobia; order Terriglobales; family Acidobacteriaceae; genus Sulfotelmatobacter. The sequence continues at coordinate 2,796 of JBEKUD010000300.1, forward strand.
TCAGTGCCTGCGGTTTGTTTGGCCAGCCCAAAATCGAGCAGCTTCACGGTGCCGGTAGTGCTCACTAGAATGTTGGCTGGTTTCAGGTCGCGATGAATAATGCCCTGGGATGGGTTGGGCGCAGCTGGAACCGTTACTGCTGATTCCGGCCCGCTTCACCAACGCCAGAACTCACTTCTTTCTGCCTTCATGTTGGCAGGATCGAGCGCATTTCTTTGCGGTTTCCGCGAACATGATGCGGCGGATTCTGGTGGACCGCGCTCGCGCAAAGGGCATGTTCAAAAGGGGCGGCGGTGCGATTCAACCGAATCTGGACGACGTACCGGAAGTCGCCTCGCGCTCCAGGGACCGCGAGATCGTCGCCATTGACGAAGCTTTGGATGCGCTGGCTCAGATCGACCCGCGCAAAGCCAAGGTCATCGAACTCCGATTTTTCGGGGGGCTCAGCGTGGAGGAGACGGCAGAAGTGCTGAGGATTTCCCCACAAAGCGTCATGCGCGATTGGAAGATGGCTAGGGCTTGGCTTATGGCCGAGGTAGCGCATTGAAGATGTCAACCTGCTTATCGTGCCTCACGCGTGTTCAAGTTGCCAACTCCTGGTTTGTAGGCTTAACCGGCCAATCTCTGCCCAATCTCAGGTTGTGCGTAGTTTGCGAGAGGAGGCGAGCAAAGAATCGATGACTCCGTCGAGGCCGGCACGAAGGGGAATGGATGAGGCCTTTGGCTGCGGAACCAGATACTTTGGGTGGGCCCGTGCTTGGTGGAACTCGCGCTGGAGATCGGTCAAGGCCACATCCACATAGCGCATGGTCATCTCCGGATCGGTGTGACCGAGTAACTTCATGAGGACAGGAAAGCTCACCCCGGCTCGAAGCATCTCTGTGGCAAAGGTGTGTCGAAGCTGATGCGGGACGATGCGGGTGGAGAGGTTGAGCGAATAGCAGACCTGATGTGAGTAATCGCGGAGTCGACGAACGAGCGCTTCTTTGCTGCCTGGGCGCGCCAGGAGCCGTCCATCGGCAGGGCGAGGATCCAGAGAGCGAAAGAATCGAAGGCGTTGAACGACTTTACACGTGGAAGCATCGACGGGGACCATGCGTTCTGTTTTGAGCTTGCCGAGCGGCACATGAATGGCCCATTGGTTGGGCGCGGTGGAGCGCAGGCAATCGCAGGACAGATCGGCACACTCGCCAATGCGCATGCCGGTGTATCGGATCAACAGCATGGCATTGCCGCCGAGATCGTTACGGCGAAGGAACTCCCGCTGTAAGAGCTGGTCCTGCTCAGCGGTGAGCGGCCGTGGGAGTCTCTGCGGGGTACGCGGAATGTCCTCGCGGCGAATCAAGCGAGCGAGTTCAGAACGTTGGTCCAGGCCAGATCGTTGAGGACGCATCGCAGAGCGATGATCTGGTTGATGCATGACGCAGTCGACAGCGGCGGCGTTTGCGAACGCAGTCGGGACATCCAGCCGAGGATGTGAGGCTCGCGGCGCAGCTGATCCAGGCGGTTGACCTGGGGATGATCGGCAGCGAGATAACAGAGGAATTTGCGCCCCGCGGTAGTGACGAGTGGTATCAGGACTAAGTGCGATGCAGAGGGAATCGACCGAACGCTTCCGAGTAGAGGAGTCCCCGGTGGGCAGTAGGTGTTCTTTGGCTGTTTCCGCCGTTTCCAGCTTCGTGCCCGTGTAAGTTCACCGTGGCTCCCCGGATTCTCCCCCCTCACGGACCCCG
>JBEKUD010000301.1:0-8192 GCA_049515395.1 Candidatus Sulfotelmatobacter sp.
CGACTTCGTCAATCCTACCCACGCGATTCGGGAGAAAATCCCGGCGGAGGTACTGGTCGAGAGATCCAGGCTGACCCGCGAGGATACGGGTCATCCCATAGTTGCTGTCAGCCACCACAATAATCGTCTGGTGCTGGGCATCGAAAATCTGAGAAGACGGCCAAGACAGAGGAGTCGGACCTGGCGACACTCCGGCCGTCCGGTGGGGGATTGCGCGATACAACAACACGGCGCACAGGATGGTCTGAAGGGCGCACAGGACCCAAGGAACCATGGTCCGGGGGCGCCATGCAACGGCTGGAATCATGGCCGGTGCAATCGCCGTGGGGGCATCCGGAGTTTTCAGGACCGTCCTGAATGCCGGGGCGTACGTGCCTTTCGGTATGTCTAGTATGAGCGACTCATTACGGCCTTCTTCATAGAAATACTCGTGCAGTTTCAGCCGCAGCTGGCGAACGTGCACCCGGACCGAGCTGTCCTCCAGGGGGCTGTAGTCGGAAGGTTTGTGGAACAGCGCGTTGCCGATGTGTTGCTCGGTCAATTCGTGCGCTTTCCCGTGGATAGTCTGCTCGGTGATGAACTGCAACAAATCTCTGAGCCGGGTGCCCTTCTGGAAGGGTGGGCTGGCAACAATCCGTTGTACGAGTTGCCAACGCTTATCATTCAGGAGATCATCGGTGACTGTTGGCGGTGGAACCGACGGTTGCGGTGAGGGCATAGGAGTATCGGTCCTGAATTTGACCCCATGAAGGCGGCTTATTTTACCACAGACGCTTTTCCGGGCAAGCAAAGCCTAACCCGTTTCCTTCTATGGTGTTTGCGTGTCTTGTGGGAATGGATCAGCGATGTGAATCACATGTGAGGTCCTTCCCCTGAAAAAGCGCGAGCAAGTGAACTAACCATTCACTCAAGGCGTAGGTCGCCGACTGTTCAGGGAAACGGGGGGGAACCAATTAAGAGTGACCAACCGAACCATTTCGCGTCGTCGTTTCCTCGAAGGAACGATCACGGGCAGTCTGGCCGTCGGTATGGAGTCGAAGTTGGGAATGCTACGAGGCGCCACATCGCAAATGCCGCATGACAACGGTGGGTTGGCGTTAAAGATTGTGGGCGATCCCAAACGCGGCTACAGTGTCTCTCTTCTTCTCAATGGCGAGTCCTTTGCCGGGCATGATCGGGGTGGCGAATTCTCGGCATGCTTCCAGAACGAAGAACGAAGCGTGGAAGATCGAGTAAACGAATGGAAGGCGACGTCGTGGAGCGGCAATTCCAAACACCTGGTGCTCAATGGTGAGGGCAGATTAAAGAACCTGAACACGACAGTGCTCGCTCAGGTGGAGTACGAAGTGGTCACTCCTCACGTTGTGCGAAAAAAGATCCGGTTACGGCAGGCCGATATGTTCATGCTGTTCTATCAGTTGAGCAATCGTCTGCAGCCGGTTGAGAGGCCAGCGAAGTTTTGGAGTTTCGATCAGTTGGACTGGAAAGGCAGGCCGTTGCACGAGTATTTTCCAGCCGCCGGGTTCCGGATGATGAATGGCTTGTGCGTCGGCCTGCTGACAGACTCCGGCTATCGCAACCAATGGACGCGAATCATCCGCAGAGATGGCAGACCGGTGAAGCCTGCGCCCCGCCGTATTCCAGATCCAAATCTATATTCAGGTGTGCGCGCTAATGACCGAGCCGAGGGCGATTTTTTCATCCAGCAGACATTCGGCGAAATTACCGAGCAAGTCGCCGGAGAACAAACTGCGGAAAGCATTGTCCTGCCGGACATTTCGTCGTGGAAAAAACAAGGGCAGGTGACTCTAGACGAGCGCGACGCTGTGGCCATCCTCTCCACACAGAGTTCCGACGACGGAGTGATCATTCCCTTTGCGGCGAAAGCCGCCGAAGTGTATTCGGTGCGGGTGCAGTATCGTTCGGATTTCCCCGTGGCCATTGAGATTTGGGATGTAGATGAGCAATTGCGCAAGGTTGACGACCTCACTCTCTTCAACGATGGCGTGCCTGAATCTCCCGGAGTATGGCTCGAATTTCAAACGACAGTATTTGTGCAGGGATTGCAAGGACATGGCTGCGCCGTCTTCGTTTCCGTAGCGCCCTCGGAGCAAGGTAAGAAAGCGGAAACATCCGGAGGTTTCGCGAAAGTCGAAGTGCGTGGCTTGCAAGTTCACCGCATTGCCACTTGCAGCGAACCGTACCATAGGCTGGAGATGGGCCAGCTAGCTGAGAAAACGGTTTTCGTGTTTGTGGATAAAGAGGTGCCGGATACCGTTCGAGGTCACCGCTTAGCCAGCCAGCTCTATCTGGCTGACGGACTTGATTTCAAAGGCGGAATGACCGAAAAGGTCATCTACGCCGACCTCATGATGCTTTGCTGGATCGCGGAACCGGAGAGCTTCAGACCGATTTGCGCTCCGAGCATTTGGTATTCCGCCGCCGGGGAGATGTATCTTCGTGATAGCTTCTTCGCGTTAAATGGCATTCACAATCGCGAGTTGAATGAGAAGGTTTTTAGTGTGTGGGCGGAAAATCAGGGAACCGATGGAGCTATCAACACGTTGGTGGAGCCGAATCTCGCCAATGTGGAGCGCAAATCGAACGACTCTACACCCCTGTGGCTGATGTGGGCACTGCTGAATCGTCGTCGGTTCGGCACTCAGTTCCCCATTGAAAAGTTGCGAAAAGCTGCGGAATACTGTCTTCGAACCTACGATCCCGGCCGCGAGGGCCTTTGCTGGGCGCAGTTCGTCATGGGCCAGCTCGACGTAATCCAATATCCGGAGGGCACTTCCACAATATGTGAGAACCAGGGTATGTTGGCGGTCACAGCGCGAGTGATCAAGGAATTGCAGATCCCCAGTGTGAGTGAAACGATCTCCGAGGAATATCTTGGTAAGGCGGAGGAACTCTATCGCAGCTATTACGATCCCGCGAGAAAGTTCATGCGCCCGGCGCGGAATATTGTGGATGCCATTGGGTTTGCAGAGATATTCCCCGAATTTCTTTCGCTCTGGCTATTTGGGCGAAAAATGCTTTCGGACGAGATGGTTGTGGACCACCTCGATCGCATACCAGTGATGATGCCCAGAAAAGATTGCCCACATCCGGAAGTCGGCGGTGCGGTGAGGCCGATACTCATCGGGCTTCCGGAAGAGGGCAAGAGCTGGAAGTATTTCACCGAGAGCTGGCATCCGATGGTCAGCGATTCTTTCGCGGCCAGCTACGCCAATCAGGGCATGGACGGAATCTATTACAACGGTGGCAGTTGGATGCGGATTGAAGTCTGCGGCTACGTTGTCGGCAAGCTTCATGGATGGAGCGACGCCACCAAGGCTATCGCCAACCGGCTGTGGGCGGAACTCAATATCGCCCCCGAGTTTCCCACCAGCCAGGAATACCTCGCCACCAGCGCAGCGCACCCATTCTTTGGCTACCACCGAGTCTTCGCTTGGAATTCATTCATCCTGCTAGCCCTGGAGTTGGCAGGCTTGCGGGCCGCAGACATGGATCCTGACCATTTCAAAAAGTGATTTCAAAATAGTTCGCACTATCCACACGCTCCTCTAACCCTAGAGAAAAAGTCAAGTAATAAGCTTATTTTCAATAACGTGATGCTAGAAATTGGAATCGAGCCATGTCCCCATTGCGGTGAATCACAATGAATTCACGTGTCTATTCGGTCACACTTGCGGCATAGTGCAAAAGCACTAGCTGGCACCTGGGGTGGTTTTGGGGTCCCTTTAGTCAGTGTTCACTCTACGTCGCGGTGCCAGCTTGCGCCGTCGCCGTCAGCGTTCGCGACTTAACCGGGTTCCTGGGGAGAAGACCTTTGAAAAGCCCAGTCTGCACTCTTGCTTTGTTCCTGCTGGCATTGACAACATGTGCTCTTGCCCAGACAACGAATGGCGGCATTGAGGGCACGGTAACCGATCCCAGTGGTGCAACGATCGGCGGGGCCAGCGTGTCGGGCCGAAACATGGAGACCGGGCTCAGGATTACGACTGTGACCACCGATGCAGGGCTTTATTCATTGGCAAACCTTCCCCCCGGCCGCTACGCCGTCACCGTGCAGGCGCCAAACCTGAGGAAATACTTGCGGGAAGGTGTAAGCGTGCAGACGGACGCTACGATTGCCTTGGACGTTCAGATGCAACTAGGCGCGGTTTCCGACACCGTGACGGTTAACGCCGATGCTGCGCAGCTTGAAACGGATACCTCCGACGTCGGCTCGACCGTGCAGTCGACCTTGGTTCAGAATTTGCCGTTGGAGGTGAACGGCACGGTCCGCAACCCCGTTCAATTCATCACACTGGTGCCCGGATTCGTGGGAAATGTCGGCAACAACCCCGGGGACAATTCAACCGACGATTTCAAGGTGAACGGCGGACAGGAAGGCGGCACCGACTTTCTTGTGGATGGCGTTTCGATCTCCCTGGTTTCACCCAACACGCAAATGAACAAGGGTGTTTCTACTGAAGGGGTGCAGGAATTCAAGGTGCTGCAGAGTAACTTTTCTCCTGAATATGGTGAATCCGGCGACGGTATCGTAAGTCTCACGATGAAGTCTGGAACCAACGACTGGCACGGCTCGGTTTATGATTTCTACCGGAACCGCGCGCTGGACGCCAACAGTTGGGTGAATAACACCCAGGGCTTGAAAAGGTCTGTCAATACGCAGAACGACTTTGGGGGCACCATAGGCGGCCCGATTCGTATTCCCCACCTTTATAACGGACACGACAAGACCTTCTTCTTCTTTGACTATGAAGGATTCCGTTTTAAAACCGGGGGCACGTCACCCATTAGCGTTCCTAACGCGGCCTTCCAGAGTGGCGACTTTTCCGCGGACTGCACGGCGGGGTTCACAGGGGGTATCTGTAACAACCCAGTTCAGCAGCTTTACGATCCCAGCACGCAGACTCCGATCCCTGGTAACGTTCTGACGAATGATCCGAATTTCACAAAGAGCACGGTGATGACCAAGGTTTTTGCCCTCCTGCCCCCAACCAATGGTAGCCTCACCAATAACGTGATTAACACGACTATTAACAGCACGACCGCGAATCTTTTTGATATCAAGATCGACCACAATATTTCGGACAAGCAGAGGATTTCTGGGGGCTTCGACTACGACAATACGAACACGGGCGGTAATTCAAATTTGGGGCCTATCTTCGGCCAAGCCGTCCCGCAGAACACTCGATATCTGCGTTTCAGCGATAACTACAGTTTCAAGCCATCGGTGGTGAACCAGTTCCTGGTTGGATTTAGCCGCCGTTTCCGCGGCGAAATCTCCGACAGCCTCGGCGGGGATTATCCCACAAAAATCGGAATCACCGGGGTGTCGAACGTGACGTTCCCATGCATCACGTTTGTCGGATCACCTTACCAGAATTTGCTTAACAACTGCGGTGATTCGGAATTCGCGGACAACGTCTACCAAGCGAATGATTCCGTCAGTTGGGTCAAAGGCAAGCACAACATGAAATTTGGCGGCGAGATTCGCGCACTGGAATTCAACGTGCGGCGGCTTACGCAGGCCTCCGGCGAATTCGATTTTAATGCCGCCGAGACCAGTCTGAATGGAGTCGGCGGAGACCCAGTCGCTAGTTCGGAATTCGGCCTGGTGAATTCCTCGACCCTCAATTACGGCTCCTTCAGTGGGGTGCGTTACAAAGATTATTCCTTCTATGCTCAGGACACATATAAGGTGAAGCCTCGCTTAACTCTGAATTACGGCGTGCGTTATGACCTGGACGTCCCAGCTAGCGAAGCCCAGGATCGCTTCTCCGTGGTTGATCCCACCCTACCGAATCCGGGAGCCGGAGGCATCCTCGGAGCTTACACATATTATGGAAGTGGGGCCGGCCGGAACGGACAGAAGCGTCCGCAGAATATTTACACGAAGGCGTTTGGCCCCCGCCTAGGCTTTGCTTACAGCATCAACGATAAGACCGTATTACGTTCCGGTTATGGTATTTTCTACCAACCGCTGAAGGAAGGATCGTATGCTGACCAGGACGGCCTGGGATTTTTCAATAAGCAGACGATTACGCCAACCAATGGCGGCCCCATCCAAATTGATAATCCCGTTCCCCACATTTTCCCTAATTCCGGACCCTTTACGCCTGACGGGCAGAACGGCAGCAACGGAGTGATTCTCGTTCCCGCAAATACCGGACGCCCTTCCGACATCCAAACTTGGAATCTCGACGTACAACGCCAGATCACCTCGAACTTGATGGTAAGCGTGGCCTATGTCGGCTCCAAGGGCACCCACTTGGTGGCCTTAAACATTATTCCCAACCAGGTTAATCCCACATATCTTTCGCTTGGTAACGACTTGACGCTGGATGTCACATGTCTTACGAACGCGACCTGTCCCAATGCCATCGCTGCCGGTGTCAAGGTGCCCTACGCCGGCTTCACTGGAAACATCAACCAAGCCCTTCGACCTTTTCCGCAGTATGGTGACTTCAATCAGGAAGATAACTCCTTCAGCCCCGACCGTACCGGCAACTCCACATATCATGCGATGCAACTCCAAGTCGACAAGCGTTTCGCCCAGGGACTGAGCTTTCTAGTGTCATATACGGTTTCGAAGAATCTTACGGACGCGGATTCATCGGGACCCGGCGTTTCTGGCTTCATCGGCACCAATGAATTCATCGGTCAGAATTCGTACAACCGCGCGGCCGAAAAAGCGGTCAGCGAACTTGATACGCCGCAAAGCCTGGTCGCGAGCTTTTTTTATGAACTGCCGGTTGGGCATGGAAAGCGCTACCTGAGCGGAAACGGAGCAGCAGACCGCGTCGTGGGCGGCTGGTACGTCGCCGGCATCGGCTCCTACAAATCAGGACAACCTACAGAGGTATATGGCCCGTGCGGAGGCACGGCTGGCGACGTCTTGTTTGGCGGATGTCACTTTACGGGAGCTGCGCGCGTAAACGTCATCCCGGGAGTGAGTGAAACCAACAAAAGTTCGAGTTTTAACCCCTTTTCGACGCCGTTCTGGAATCCTGCTGCATTTTCGCTCGTGGCTCCTTTGACGTTTGGCGACGAACCCCGTTCCCTTTCCGCGGCACGGACATTCGGCAGCCGTGACGAAGACTTCACGCTCGGTAAGAAAACCAGAATCTTCGGTGAGAAGGCCATGGTTGACTTCCGGGCAGAGTTCTTCAACATCTTCAACCGCCATATCTACGAACCCATTTCGGGAAGTCCCCAGCTGAATAGTCCATTTATTCCTCTGGGCGCTCCTGGATGCAATGGCGCAGCACAACACTTCGCCTGTGGCTTCGGCGCCATCACGAATGCAAGCGGACCGCGAACGATTCAATTTGCCTTGAAAATTGCATATTGAGAGGGGTAATGCTCTGCTGGGTTATTCGTTCGAAGTAAAGCTCAACTTATCATTTTTCCTACCGTGGTTTCGGCCACATGAATGTTCTCGATCGGCGAGTCTTCGTAAGAACGCTTCTGGCGACCGCGGTGAGTTCATCGTCGGCTTACGCAACTTTCCACAAAGGAATCGTTTTCGCTCCCGTTGAAGCGGAAGACGCTTCTGGGTCCACAGATCTTGAGGCTGGAGGTCAGCGTCTCCGGATATCGCCTGCCGGCGCACCGTTGACTTACCAAAACTTCGTGCGTGTTGGCAATGATTGGAAACCGTCCACTCTAGCGGGAGTTCCGCTGCTGACCGGGGTATCGTTCCCTCTGGTCTCTTTGCGTGTGCGACATGAAGGATTGCGCGTTCAATGCGATGGAAAAGCCGAGGCGCAGGCCCTCGACGGTGGACCTTTGAAATACGATTGGGACTCCGAGATCACCGCTTTGGGCAACGATCATCCCGATCGCTGGATCCGCTTTCGGACGACGCTTCATCTTCCGGCGCCTCTGAGGCTGCAGCAGAAAAGCTCCATTGAGCCTCAAATCATCACCTGGCTAAGTTCAACCTCCACCTTGATGGAAGGACAATCGGGAAGCTGGCGACGCGTGCTGCTGGGGCAGCCAACTCGGAACTCACTCGGCACGTCCGGCAATGATCTTCCCGCCGTGTATCTTCTTGATCAGAGTGTGGGCATCGAGACCATGATGTTTTTTGACATCGATGACATGGGTTGGATGTCATTCGAAAATCTTCCGCGCTTCCTGGTTTATCGCTGCTCCAGCATTTCGCAAATTGA
>JBEKUD010000302.1:0-4512 GCA_049515395.1 Candidatus Sulfotelmatobacter sp.
TGACTGATGTCACGCTCTATTGGGCGACCGGTACGGTTGGCTCCGCCATGCGAATCTATCGTGAACACCGGCTCACCGGCGGAGAAATGGCGCGACTTCAAAGGCTGGAGATTCCCGTGGCGTACGCGGATTTTCCAAAGGAGGTATTTGCGTGTCCGTTTAGCTGGATTACTCGGACTTACGACGTAGTGCAAAGGACGGAGATGCCGAAGGGCGGACACTTCGCGGCTTTGGAACAGCCCGATCTCTTGCTTGACGATATGCGAAAGTTTTTTGCAAAACTTGATCAGAAATAAGCCGAGATTTTGCCCTGATACGAAATGGAACGATGCGGCCCCAGTCAGATAAGGATAAGGACACTCCGCAATGAGGAAACCATGCGCGTGTTGATCGTGGATGATGAGCCCCTGGCCCGAAGGGCTCTGGCAGATATCCTGTCGGCAAGGAGCGACGTGGAGCATTTCGATTCGGCCAACGACGCGAGCGAAGCGCTCGAAAAATTGGCCACGGACTCCTACGATGTTTTGCTTCTCGACATCAATATGCTGGCCCTCTGGGGCACTCAACTAGTAGACCAGCTTAGGGAACGAAACCTTTCATTGCCGTCTATCGTGTTTGTAACGGCACACGTTGAACACGCGGTCGCAGCCTTCGAGAGGCACACCGTAGACTACGTGCTAAAGCCTTTCTCGAATGAAAGTATCAACGAAGCCTTGGACCGCGCCTCTCGGAGAGCAAAGGGCGAGCGAGCCGCAAAATTGATCGAAGCTTTGCCGCAATTACAGAAGCTGTCTTCTCCCGGTCACCCGATGATCGCAATCAAAGCTAAAGGAAGGATTCTCTTCATCAATCCTGGAGATGTGGTCGCAGTTCAAGCTGAGGGCAATTATGTGTCACTCCAGCGGGAATCGGACTCCTATCTGCTCCGCGAGTCTATCTCGATGGTGGCAGAAAAACTGAAGCCGTACGGATTCATTCGGATCCATCGATCTGCGCTCGTGAATACCTCGTTTGTGGTAGAGATCAAGCCGTATTCGACGGGAAAGTGTGGTCTCCGCGTTAAAGGTGGGAAGGAATACGCGGTCGCTAGCGGTTACAAGAAGAATCTCAAACCCCTCACAGAATTTCGGATCGGTGGCGGCGCTTTCCTTGCGGAATAGCCTACTCATAGACGCAACATGGACGTGAGTACCTGCCAACCGACTCCGGAACCGTCTCTCTGTTGCAGCCGCCGACCATAATACCGCAGCGTTCCCATCACCGCGCGGTTGCCGAGTCGGCAACCAATCCCGCAGAGGCTTTGATGCCAAGAGCCTTGAAAACTCGCCGCAAGGACTGGAAGTTATACCCACAATGGACTCTCAACTAGGCTGGCCAAAAGTCGGCATCGAGGACATCACGATTGATCTCCCCGAAGCCCGTTGTGGATAGCTTCCTGTTGGCCGACAACTCGACACGTGACCCTCCGATCCATCAACACTTCGCCGTTACTCAAGGTCGATTTGCTAGAGTCCGGCGGATATGAGGCTTCACCGCCGCGGTTCGCACTGTACAATCCGCTGGAATGGTCACCTGCTCCGGCTGCGGGGCTGTATCTTCCGACAACGTCCGCTTCTGTTCTTCATGCGGGCGCGCCGTTTCCATTCTCGACACCCCGACTCTGGAGCCGGATAGAAATGCTGTTGTGCCTAAACTAGCTCCCCGAAGTTCGCACCCGCCGCAAAGTGGAGGATTCTCGCCGGGCACTGTTCTCGTCGAGCGGTATCGGATCGTCTCCCTGCTGGGGCGCGGCGGCATGGGCGAGGTTTACCGCGCCGAGGATCTTAAACTAGGGAATGTTGTAGCGCTCAAGTTCCTTCCCGCCTCACTCCAGAATGACGCGTCGGCTCTGGCTGGATTTCATGCCGAGGTGCGAAATGCTCGCCAGGTTTCGCACCCGAATGTGTGTCGCGTTTACGACATCGGCGAAGTCAACGGCAAGCACTTTCTCACCATGGAATACATAGACGGTGAGGATCTCGCGTCGTTGTTGCGCCGCATAGGCCGTTTGCCCGCAGACAAGGCTCTGGAGACCGCGCACCAAATCTGCGCCGGCCTCGCCGCCGCACATGATTGCGGATTGCTGCATCGTGATCTGAAGCCCGCAAACATCATGCTGGATGGACGGGGGCGAGTGCGTATTACGGACTTCGGGTTGGCCCTAAGCCACGATGATGCCGCTGGACGCAGCGAAACTGCGGGAACTCCGGCTTACATGGCACCGGAGCAAATTGGGAAAGGCGAGGCCAGCGCTCGCAGCGATATCTACTCGCTGGGGCTGGTGTTTTATGAGCTGTTCACCGGACGCCCCCCTTATCAGGCAACCACTCCGATCGAGTGGCGACGAGCGCATCTGGAGTCATCTCCCAGGACGCCGTCGTCGGTGGTCAAGGACATTGATCCGGTCGTGGAAAAGGCGATCCTACGCTGTCTGCAGAAAGATCCCGCGCTTCGGCCGTCTTCGGTCCGCCAGGTAGCCGGCGCGTTTCCGGGAGGCGATCCTCTGGCGGCTGCGTTGGCGGCGGGGGAAACACCGTCGCCCGAAATGGTCGCCGCTTCGGGGGAAACCGAAGGTTTGCGTCCCCTGGTGGCTTGGGCTGTGCTGGCGGGAGTGATTGTGTCAGTTACCATGGCGATTCTATTGAGTGCGCAAACCAAGCTCTACCGGCGCGTGCCACTCGACAAACCTCCGGAAGCGCTCGCCGAACGGGCGCGGGAAATTCTACAGGGCGTCGGCTACTCGCAGCCTCCGGCGGACACGGCGATGGGGTTCTACGAAGGAAGCCGCTTTTTGCGCTACATTGCGGAACATGACAAATCTAAGACGCGTTGGGACAACCTCGAGACCGGAGCGTTTGTGTTTTGGTATCGCGGCAGTCCCCCGCCCCTCCCGGCTATGCGCTCGTTCTTCTTCTCGAATGCACCCATGTTGGGAGCGGTATGGACCGATGACCCACCGCTCGATATATCCGGGCAGACGCTGGTCAGGCTCACTCCGCGCGGTCATCTTACTCAGTTCATCGAAGTTCCTCCGCAGGTTGACAAGCCTGAAGGCGCGGCGTCCTCACCCGATTGGGTATCGCTGTTCTCTGCTGCGGGCCTCGATCCTTCCAAGTGGACTCCAGCGCAGCCGATGTGGACCCCCCCGGTTGATAGCGACGCGCGGGCTGCGTGGACAGGATCGCTAGCCGAGCGCCCCAATATCCTGATGCGGATTGAGGCCGCGGCATATCGGGGTAAACCCGTTTACTTCGAACTGATTGGCCCTTGGACCCCTGCAGGGCGCATGCAGCTGTATGAGCGGACGGTCGGCGAATGGGTGTTTCTTGTGATTTTCGTCGTTTTTTTTCTTGCAGTGCTGGCGGGTGGTGGAATGCTCGCTCGACGGAACCTGCGCCTGGGCCGGGGTGATCGCCGAGGCGCATATCGTACGGCAGCTTTTGTTTTGGTGGCCTGGGCGGTGGCTTGGTTTTTTGGCGCGCATCACCTTCCGAATTTCGGCGAATTCGCTATTTTCATGGAGTTCTTGGTCTGGGGCTGTGGGTTTTTCTGCTTCACGTGGCTTCTTTACATTGGTTTAGAGCCCTATGTGCGCCGGCGCTGGCCTGCCACGCTGGTCTCATGGAGCCGCTTGCTGGCGGGAGGTTTTCGGGATCCACTGGTCGGACGCGATTTGCTTGCTGGGTGTCTTTCTGGATCATTTTTGGCCGCCCTTCAAAGATTATTGTGGTTTGTTCCCTCCTGGCTGGGTCATCCTCCGGCGCAACCAATCACGGGCCCAGATTGGCAGTTTCTAGGTGCGCGGACGACGATTGCTGCTACATCGCACTTCTTGATGGGCGCGCCTGTTTTTTGGCTTGCGGTTCTGTTTGTCTTGTTCCTTCTCCGGACATTACTGCGCAAACAGTGGGCAGCGGCGGTTGCGTTTGCTCTTCTCTTAAGCACCTTGCTCGCCGCGGGCAGCCAGTTTGAGCTCGTTGTCTCTATGGGCGGGGTGACCTTTAGCTGTCTGGCGGTGTTTCTCTTGACCCGCTTCGGATTGCTGACCGTAGTTACTAATTACGTTTTCTACAGTGTCCTTGAGACCTTCCCCCTGACGACCCAAGGGTCTGCGTGGTATGCGGGCATCAGCCTGACCGGAATTCTGCTGATGGCCGCGATAGCGTTCTACGGCTTCTACACCTCCCTGGGAAGCCGACCGGCTTTCGGAAGTGCCGTAATCGAGGAGTGATCGTGCCGTGGGAAATTGTTCCTCATTTGGCGAGTGACGAGGAAACGGCAGTAATCGGCCGTGGACGAAGGAACCAACACCGGCCGCCTGAGAATTTGCTGATCAAGTGGCGAAGTCACACTGGCTGCGGATTCAATCTGTCAATGCATTATGAAAAAGCGCCCCGCTTCAGAGGGTCACGGCTGTGACGGGCGCCGCCTCCGCTCCGCTGCGCTGTGCAGGGCTTCGCTCCGCTACGGCGG
>JBEKUD010000303.1:0-4493 GCA_049515395.1 Candidatus Sulfotelmatobacter sp.
CTGCTTGCCACATTTGGACCCTCGGAACCTCACGCGAATCTCCCTCGCCTTCTCATCTACACCCAAATCCACCACAACACTCGGGTTCCCGCCTTCGCAGCCTCTCGGTTGCGGAGTCGCTGTGTCTGCGCTGTTTCCGTCACGGCCATGCGCAGTATTCGAGTATACTGGCGCGCGCAATCCGAATTCACTTCTGGAGTGTCCCATGCACCGGCGTATCTTTCGGCACATTCAGTTCATCGTTCTGGTGCTGGCTTCGGTCTTGTGCTTCACCGCCGCTGACGATTCTTCACTCCCCGCACCGCCGGTGGCAAAGAAAGTCCCGAAAGTTACAGAGATCAACGGCCGCAAGCTGGTGGACAACTACTACTGGCTGCGGGACAAGCCGAACCCTGAGGTGAAGGCGTATCTCGTCGCGGAAAATGCATACACGGACGCGGTGATGAAGCCGACTGAGGGCTTTCAGAAGAAGCTCTACGACGAGATGCTGGGGCGCATCAAGGAGACCGATGTCGAGGTTCCGTACCGGAAGGGCGAGTACTTCTATTACTGGCGGACGGAAGCGGGGAAGCAGTACGCCATGCTCTGCCGGAAGAAGGGCAGCATGGATGCGGCAGAAGAGGTGCTGCTAGACATTAATGAGCTGGCTAAAGGACAGGCGTTCATGACGATCGCGACTTACAAGGTGAGTCCTGATGGGAACATGATGGCGTACGCTTTCGACAATACGGGATTCCGGCAGTACGTGCTGGCGGTGAAGGATCTGCAGACGGGAAAGATGCTGGTGGATCACGCGGAGCGGGTTGGGTCGGTGGTTTGGGCGAACGACAACAAGACGATTTTTTATACGCAGGAAGATGAGGTGGCCAAACGGCAGTATCGGCTTTACCGGCACACGGCGGGGACGACGGGGCATGACACGCTGGTGTACGAGGAGAAAGACGAGCGATTTGAAGTTGACGCCCGCGATACGCGGAGCCAGGCTTATGTCTTCTTGATTTCGGCGAGCCATACGACGAGCGAGGCTCGGTACATACCGGCGGATCAGCCGACGGCGGAGTTCAAGGTGATGGAGCCGCGCAAGCAGGGCGTGGAGTACTATCCCGACCACAATGGCGACTCTTTTTATATTCGCGTTAATGATACGGGACGGAATTTCAGGTTGGTGAAGGCGCCGGTCGCGGATCCGGGAAGCAAGAACTGGCAGGAAGTGGTGGCGCACGACCCCGGCGTGATGCTCGATGAGATGGATTTCTTCAAGAACTACTACGTCTTGTATGAGCGGGAGAACGGGCTACCGCAGATTCGGGTGACCGATTTGCGCAGCGGGCAGTCACGGAGGATTGAGTTTCCGGAGCCGGCGTATGCGGCCTCGTCTTACATCAACCGGGTTTATGACACGAGCGAATTCCGCTATGGGTATCAGTCAGCGATCACTCCGGAGTCGGTTTACGCCTATGACATGGAGAAGGGGACGTCGACGCTGCTGAAGCAGAAGGAAGTGCCGGGCGGGTATGATCGGGCGAGATATCGAGTCGAGCAGATATATGCGCCGGCGTCGGATGAAGTGAAGATTCCGATTTCTGTGGTGTATGGGAAGGGGAAGAAGCTCGATGGGAAAGGGGCGCTGTTTTTGTATGGGTACGGGTCCTATGGGATCTCGATCGACATATTTTTCGATCCGAACATCTTCAGTATGGTGGATCGGGGAGTCGTGGTGGCGGTAGCGCACATTCGCGGCGGTGGCGAGATGGGAAAGGCCTGGCACGATGCGGGGCGCATGATGCACAAGAAGACGACGTTTACGGATTTTATCGCGTGTGCCGAGTATCTGCTGGGGCACGGGTATGGGTCGAAGGATCGGCTAGCGATCGAAGGGGAGAGCGCGGGCGGGTTGCTGATGGGCACCGTGCTGAATATGCGTCCGGATTTGTTCGAAGCGGCGCTGGTGGGTGTACCGTTTGTGGATGTGATGAATACGATGCTCGACGAATCGCTGCCGCTGACAGTGGGCGAGTTTGAGGAATGGGGAAATCCCAAAGAGAGAGCGGCGTTTGATTACATGATGACGTATTCGCCTTATGACAATATCGCGGCAAAGGCGTATCCGAACATGCTGGTGAAGACGTCGTTCAACGACAGCCAGGTGATGTACTGGGAACCGGCAAAGTATGTAGCTAAGATGCGAGCCTTGAGAACGGACCACAATGTTCTGATCTTGAAGACCAACCTCAGCCCCGCCGGGCACGGCGGCACGTCAGGGCGCTACGACCGGCTGAAAGAAGATGCGTTTGACTATGCATTTCTTTTGACGCAGATGGGGATTGAGAATTGAAGACTCTCTAACCAAAACCCTAGCCACCACAAAGGGGAGCCAAGCCCCTCTGCATCGGACTATGTGTCGACTCTCAACCGTTGTTAACAGGCGTGGCTGTTGAAAAACTCTTTCCCAGGAAAATGCTCGGAAAAACTTTGCGCTAGGATGCCTTACATGTTTGCAAAGCTCCGGGAGGTCTTCCGACAGTATGTCAGCTGGCCCGTCAAGATTGTGATTGAGAAAATCAATCCGATTCTGCGCGGTTGTGTGAACTAGGAGGACATTCCGTGACATTTACGCGCATTGGCTTGATCGGGATGGCAGCCGTTTTTTCCTCTTCTATGGCCTACGCTCAACAGCAGCTCCCTGCGAAGCCAGATCCGGTGCTCGATGTCAGCTCGATGGATCGGAGTGTAGATCCATGCGCGGATTTCTACACCTACTCCTGCGGGGGCTGGATGAAGAAGAATCCCATTCCACTGGATCAACCCAGCTGGGCCTGGTCGGACAAAATGCAAGATGAAAACACGACGCGACTGCGAGGAATTCTTGAGGAAGCAGCTGCGGGCGGAGCCAGACGCAATGCTGCGACGCAGAAGATAGGCGACTACTAAGCTTCCTGCATGGACGAAAAGGCGGTCGAGGCGGCCGGCATCAAACCGATGCATCCTTATTTGGAAGCGATTGAAGGGCTGAGCACGAAGTCAGGCTTGGCCCGGTTAGCGGCCGATGCGGCATATACGTCTGGTTCTCCGTGGTCTGATGGGAGATAGCAATCAGCTTAAGCAAGGTTGGGACGAAATAAAGATTGCGAAATCTCTCCATGCGACCGCAGCAAGGGAGCGCGATTATGTCGCTGTACTGGGCAGCTTCTACTCCAGCCCCGAGAAGAAGGACGAAAAGCGGGGGAAGAGGTACCTGAAAGGTATGGAACGGCTCTATCGTCGCTACCCGGACGACCACGAAGCTGCAGCCTTCTGCGCGTTTGCTTTGATGGGTTCTGACGATTCTGATCCAACCAACGCGAAACGAACCGAGGCGGCTGCGATTTTAGAAAAGCTTTTTACACTGGAGCCGAACAATCCAGGTGTGGCGCATTACCTCATCCATGCTTACGACAATCCTGAGATGGCGGAGCTGGGACTTCCAGCGGCCCGTCGCTACGCAAAGATCGCGCCATCCGCCCCTCATGCGTTGCATATGCCTTCTCACATTTTCGCGCGGCTCGGGATGTGGCAAGAAGACATTGATTCGAACCTTGCTTCCATTGCGGCTAGCCGCAACGCCGCATCCTCTCACATGGGAGATGACACCAGTTCCACGCGATGGATTTCCTCCTTTATGCGTACCTGCAGAGTGGGCAAGCAGGAAAGGCACGGGAACTGATCGAAGAGGTGAAATCGATGCCTAAAAACTTTGGGCGCAGGCTGGCCGGCGATGCCGGAGCACATAAAGCGATTCGAAACGCCGATGTGCGCCATCAGGTGTGCAAATGTCATCTGCTGCGATGTGGGACGAAAACTATAGTTATCGGCCGGCATCTCTTCTGCCGCTGCGGTCAGATTCTTGGCCTCCAGTTGAAGCCAGGCGCGCGTAGCATCGGCCACTGGACTGGACAAAGTCTTCGAATCCGGCGCCTGCGCCAGCAACGGACGGGGCAGTGACAATCAATGCGAAAATCAAAACGCTCTTCATTTTCAAAACGCTCTTCATTTAAAGTGACTCTCCTTATCAAGAAGGGCCGTAAACACGGTGAGTTCATGCCTCGCGAAGGGCAATCATCGGGTTCACTTTCGTCGCGCGCCGGGCTGGAAGGTAGCTGGCTAGAACGGCAATGGCAAACAAAAGTAGAGGCACGATCAGAAACACAGCCGGATCATGGGGGCGAACACCATAGAGCAAACTTGCCATCAACGACGCAGTGGATGCAGAAAAGACCAATCCGGCAACGATTCCCACGCCAGCAAGCACGACCCCCTTACGTAAGAAGAGTTTCAGGATCTCGGACCGCGGAGCGCCCAACGCCATCCGCAAACCGATCTCGCGCGATCTTTGGCTGACCATGTAGGCCAGCAAACCATAAATTCCGATCGCGGCCAGAAGCAGTGCCAGTCCGGCAAATCCACCCAACAGGTCGGCAGAAAAATGGCGTGAAGCCAGTGACCGATCAAGGATG
>JBEKUD010000304.1:0-6124 GCA_049515395.1 Candidatus Sulfotelmatobacter sp.
TGCAGTTAGGTGAGGCTGCAGGACTGCTAGCCTGGCCTCGGCAGGCATGTATGGAGGAGGTGGAAGTGACGACCACAGGGTGTTGTAGACGGTCACCATGGACCAGATCATGACGAGGCACGGATTCTTGGACGCGTTCATCCCGGTTCCTTCTAGCGGTCCGACATTGATCATGTGGCAGTCCCTCAGAGAAACTTAGGGCTAAAATACGAGCGAAGTCTAGCATACGGCGATGTGCTCGACGAAAAATTCCGATTGCGTTTACACCCAAGTCAAGGAATGAAAAGCGCCTTGCGCGAGAGCAATGCCCGCCGGGTTGCCTCATTAGCGGAGAGAGTCCCTGGACCAATATGAGGTCGGCACTGGCGACCGACTAAGATTTCTAGGGGATGACCTCTTTTAGAGCCCCTGACATATCTCTAACTGCACGATCGAGTTCATCGACGGCCCAGTGCTCAAACTCTTGCGCCGCCTTATCTATCGCATCCAAGATGGCTTTATACTGGTCGCTCTCTCCAATGTCTGTGTCGCTAACTAGATTCGTACCGTCGCTGTGAGTGGCGTCGTATGCTTTCACGACATTTTCGTATGCTTTCTGCCAATCCTTGTTGCCGGGCTGAGCCTTTCGCTCGATTACAAACCGCGAGGCTCTGAAAGCAGCCGTCTGCAGTGCGCCGTCAAACGGTTCGTCGAGTGTGGTGTTTGCAGCGATGTAAGCATCCGCTTCGTTAAAATGCGTCCGCGTTCTGACGTCCCGCCAATCCCGGATAGCGTGCGTCGCTTCGTGAACAACCGTTGCTGTGAACGCATCACTGTCCAGTTTGCGATAAATGATCAGCATGTTGAAGTCTGACCGGTATTCGCCGTCATTTTTGGTGAACATCGATAAATCTGACATTTCAGCTTGAAATACCATAATCTTACGCTGCTTAACCAGTTGAGCGATTGCCATGTAGTCGTGGGGTGCGTAAGTGATTTTTGTGCCTGGACTCGTGAACGAAATGTGTGAAGCGATCGCTAACGCATTATTAATCGGCGACAATTCGTCATCGGCGATGAGAGGCCTCAGGTCTAAGGCGATGGAATCCTCCGCGAAACGAACCCAAAAACGCAATCTGTCAAGTCCGCCCTCGGCGAAATCAGTTGCTCGTACGAACGTGACAATTGCCTCGGCCTGTGTTTTGGTAATTTTTGGTGGTCCCTTCTTCGTTTTCAACAACGGCGATATGATCGCGTCCACATCTCCCGGCGTAAGTTTGTGTCCAGGATTGTCCTGTGTCCGCGCCTTCCACCGATCGGCAACGCCTTTGTCCAAGGCGGCAACTTCGTCATAAAGTGCGCTCATATCTGTCTCCGCGATGCTCAAACTTAATTTTGTCTCTAGAAGTCTTCAGCGCCTTCGCTGAGTACTGCTGTGACGCATTGTGTAAGGCAAGCATGGTGCCAAGTCGAGCCGAGCGGGTTTGTTGGATAATTCTGCTGCGTTTGCAACAAGATGAGTTTTGGCCGACCGCGACGAGATGCTCCGCGCGTCGGTATCCGGTAGCCGATCGGCTACCACCGAGTATCCGACAAGTTCCCACGGAGACAATGCACTCAGGGTTAACTGATGGTCCGCTGTCTCTGGGCCGGGACACTGCCAGCGGCCGCTGCAGAATGGCAGGCCGGCGATTGGTACGTCGACCGAAACGCGGCATGGACCGAGCCGTTCATCGAGCAGATCACCATATTCCCCGATGACCAAGCCGACATGATGTCGCAGGCGTCGGCGTGGCTGATGCGGAGAGACATCCCGACCGTCCAGATTTACAACTTTACAACGCGTTCACCGGGCGGCCATTCGACTAGCTCTTTGGAGCCGGTAGCAAAATCGCACTCCGACAGCTTAGTTCCGCTCATTGCAGCTTGGCGTACTCCGCTTTCGCTTCTTTCAGGATGGGGATGTCGGGATCCGAGTCTTTCCAGAGCTGAGAAAGGCCTAATACATGTGGCGGCATAAGTGCCAAGACCTCCTGGAACCTCTAGTCCTGTTTACTTCACATTGCTGATCAGGACCACGTCACTGTTTACAGAGCCGCGCGCTAAAAATAGCTGCTTGCCGTTGGCGGACCAGGCGAAATTGAAGATCGTGCCCTCGGTGAAGTTTGTTACTTGCTTGGGCGGGTGGCCATCGAGGGGCTGGCTCATCAGGTTGGAAACGCCATTTCGGTTATCCACGGACAACACAGATTTGCTATCCGGTGCCCATCCAAACGCGGCATCTACCAGGTAGGAAAGCTTGGTTGGCTCGCCGCCCTCAATTGGCATATAGGCGAACTCAAACCGGCCTGCCGCCTCATCGAAAACGTTCATTGCGACCCACTTTCCGTCGGGAGAGACAGTGGGTTTGGTGGCAGCGCGATCGATGAGCGGCTGAGGCGTACCACCATCGAGGGGCTGCTTCCAAATCCGCAGTTTCCCAGCGCGATCGGATTGGTAGATCAGCCATTTTCCGTCGGGTGTGATCTGCGGGGTGAAGTCGGCATCACCGTTGGTAAGCTGTTTTGGGCTGCTGCCATCAATGTTCATCCTCCAGATATTGCGGTGACCGTCGCGGTCGGAGGAAAAAACCACCGTTTGGCCATCGGCGGAAACGGCGGGGTCGCCGTTGTTGCCCGCATTGACAGTCAGCTGCGCGGGGTTGCTGCCGTCCGCACTCATGCTCCAAATGTCACTATGCCCGCTTGTAATTGAGGTGTAGAGCACACCCCCGTTCGGCAGGCTGGCGACGCCGTATAGACCTTCGCCGGTCCCGCTCCCGGATGTAATCCGTCGGGCAACCGTGGCATCGCCCTGCGGAGCAACCCAAATCGAGGAGGAGACTTCGCCCTGCACCGTGACCAGGGCGCTGGAATCGCCAGTGAGACTAACTCCGATATACCGGTTCAAGTCGTTGGTGATGCGGCGCGTCTCGCCGCTGGGATAAGCAACGTACCAGAGCTGTGACAAAAGGCTGGAGCTTTGATCAGACGCGTCGAGGACGAGCCCGCTACCGTCCGCCAGCCAGGTAGCGCGGCCAGGACTGGACCACTTGGTGGACGAAATTGTTTTTTCCGCCCCGCCGGCTACTGCCACATCCACCAAGCTCCACTCGGCGGCACCCATGCCCTCGGAGGCGAGCGTGGCGATAGTCCGGCCGTTCGGCGACCAGCCGAGACCGGCACTCAAACCGAACCAGGATGCGGCGTATCTTGTGGGGAGCTTGCGGCTGGCCACAACGCGCTGATCGGACCCGTCCGCCTTTGCAACCGTAAGATCATCCGTCCCTTTCGGCGGGTAGAAACGGGCAAAGGCGATCTGGCTGCCGTCGGGCGAAAGGGCAACGGGATCATCGACATCTTCGACTAACTTCCGAGGAGTTCCTCCCAGCACGGGGACTTGGTAGAGAAATGCCTGGGATTCATTCTTAACGGCTGTGACGTAGTACACATAGTTGCCATCGCCAGAGAAGGTCATGCCAAAGTACACTACCTCCGCGGGAGGAACGATCTGTACGTTGTTTGCCGTCGTAACCTGCCGGACCCACAAACTCTGTTTTCCGGCGTCTTCGATCACGTGCACCACATATTTGCCATCAGGGGAGATCGCAGCCATACGAGACTTCCCCGTGTTTGTCAGGCGGGTAAGACGAATGGATTGGAACGCCGGCGCCGCTGCTTTGGGTGCGTGTCCCGCCATCATTTTGTAGATCCCGAAACCTGCCGCAGCCGCCAACACGACTGCCACACTGATGGCGAGCAGTTTCTTGCTTTCGGTGGCATGGCTCGCCACCGGAACAGCCGCACTGATAGCCGAGATGCGCCCGGAATCGCTCGCATGCTGTCCGCTCGCCGGGGCCACCATCGTCGAGCTTCGTGCTTCTCGGCCATGGTCGGATTCATGCGCTGGACGACGGCCGGAACTACTGTCTCTTTGCAGCCGCTTCAGGTCGCCGCGCATTTCCGCCGCACCCTGATAGCGCAGTTCGCGGTCTTTCTCCATTGCCTTGTTGATGATCCGTTCCAGCTCGGGCGGAATATCACGATTGAAACGAATCGGCGGGGGCGGATCAGAATCGAGGATCGCTTTGAATATCAGTGCAGAGGTTTCGCCTTGGAATGGCAATGCTCCCGTCGCCATCTCGTACAGCACTGCGCCGAAAGAAAACAGATCGGTGCGGGCATCCAGTTCTTTGCCTTTGGTCTGTTCGGGCGACATATAAGCCACCGTCCCCAGCATGGTGCCCGGACTGGTCAGGTGCTCCGCGTCCACCGTTTGCGTGTTAAGAGCCGCGATGTTGCTCGAAGAACTGCCTGCCAGACTGACTTTCGCCAATCCAAAATCCAGAATCTTGGCGTGCCCGCGCTTGGTGACAAAAATGTTCGCAGGCTTGATGTCGCGGTGGATTATGCCTTCTGCGTGTGCTGCGTCGAGCGCGTCCGCAATCTCGATGGCAAGCGCTCCATAGCGATGAACGGCTGCCCGCCCTGCTGTCCGATTTCGTAGATCGTGCAGATATTGGGATGGTTCAGTGCAGAAGCAGCTTGAGCTTCACGCTGGAAACGGGCTAGGGCTTGGGGGTCTTTGGCCAGTTCATCCGGCAGAAACTTCAGCGCCACGAACCGGTGGAGGGTTATATCGTCAGCCTTGTAGACCACGCCCATCCCGCCACCACCGAGTTTTTCAACAATGCGGTAATGCGAGATGGTTTGGCCGATCATGGAGTCGTGCAATCGTAGGCGTGATGTGAGGGCAAGTCAATGAAAGGCTATGGATTTGGCAGGGACTCAAGAGGATGGTTGGCGTTTCGAGCTCGAGCAAGCTTTAGATTGCTTCGTAATAATTGGGCCATTGGCTCCTCCAGTTATCAGAGCCACGAAAAAAATCAGGAAGGAGATCTGCGTGCATCCGTAGCCGGAAGCTGTTTTTCCTGTAACCCTGCGGTCATCCCTTTTCGCGGGCTAAGCCCCCAACGTCAATTGAGTCTGAATTGGTGTATCCGTTGCTTCGCGAGATCAAGGCCCGCTGGAGCGCGGGCGGAAACTACACAGCCCTCAAGAGCTTCTGCGGCACGCGCAAAGCAGCGGGTACGGAAGCGGACAACTAGCGGGCCCGTTTCTTCGCGAAGGATTCGATGTGCGGTAATCATGGCACGGACGTGACCGCTCTCGCACGCGTGGGCCATTTCCCTATCCCTTCGGGTAGAACTACGCTGGTCATCGAACAGCATTGTTAACAAGAGAGGGCGTACGGGCTGTTCAAATCCGCTTCAAACTCGCGTCCCACGACTGACTTGAGTCTGGGACGCTTTTTTCTTTAAGTGTCCGGGTGTGGAATCGGACCCGCTATTTACGCAATATCTCTTAGTGGCTTCTTTAACTGGAGGGTACTCACCATGGGCCACATCGCTCGAATGCAGTTGGCGGGAAGAGTCACGTATTACGTTGGCTGGATCGCACTTGTGTGTGGAGGGCTGGTGCATGTCAACCTCGCCAAGTCTCTATTTCTGGCAGTCAAACTGACGCAGCGGAATCTGTTCGAGGTCAGTGTGGCATCCTTGATGATCTGCATTGCCTCGGAAGTCCGTGCCCTAGGCGAGAACGACGACTAAACGGGGTTCTCCATCCCTAGCCTAAACACGCCCCCTCGGAGCCTAGTCCTTACATGAGAGGCATTCCAAATCGCCTTGATCAAATCTGGATTGTCCCGCAGCCTGTTTATCTTGTCTGGATTCTCCGGCAGCGCGAGCGTCCCGTTGGCCAATCAGATTGGCGGTGGTCTCGTGCCCCGCCACCAGCAATAGGAGATCGCGAGTTTTGTAGCTGTATAGGCGTTGCGGCAAACGATCGTTTCCCGCCCTCTAGCGGACGATATAATAATGATGATTTGCCGGCAGGAGGATGCTCCTTAGCCCCCATCTCGAGCCGATCCCGCGCGGGCGCACACCTCTGGGACGATTCTGCCGCCTATCATTGCCGTCCGCCCACGATTTTTCAAGCCTATGAGGCGCGCGGTCTCTTACGTCCAGGGATTCAACACTGCTTTAAGCACCCGAAAATCCGAAACTTTGCGAGTCACCAGCGTCAGATGATGACCTTCCGCGGTC
>JBEKUD010000305.1:0-4401 GCA_049515395.1 Candidatus Sulfotelmatobacter sp.
CCTCGCTTTACTTCCTCAACAGCGACGTGCAACGTGCCGTCATCGACCAGGAGCGCAAGGACAACAGTATTCAGAGCTACGTCAGAGACAGCAGCTTGCCGTATGTCGATGTGGAGATCAAGAACGTCGTCCTTGACGACCTGCGCCAGTCGCCGTATTCGGCGCGCATCGAGTTCGAGAAGGTGTACACCAATCCCGCCGATCACACCGAACTTAGGCGGGAGCGATGGACCGCCAGCGTCACCTACGTCTTCCGCGAGAGTGTGAAGAACAATGAGCTTGCCGTGAATCCTCTCGGCTTGACCATCGTGCGCTTCCGGGCCGATCAGGCATTCAGCTAGAGATTGAACGACATTCCCAAATTCTTATTTATGTCCTGGTACGCTGACAATCCGGCTGGCAATCCCCACCTGTTCCCGCCCCTTGGCGAGTCCGCGAACGGAAGCCTTACGACGCGCAACTATGGTGGCGAATTGCGCCGTTCTTGTACCGGATATGCCTGCTCGAAACAGACTGCAATTGTGCTGAACTTCCGCAGCCAGTGTGCAGATGAGAACTTTGCTCTTGCGCGTGTCTGCCGTTTACGTGTCCCGCCTTTGTTCGGGCACCGCGTCGGGGCTTTTCATGCGCCCTGCGGCAGCTCGCTCTTCTGCTTCGGCTGCGCCGCCCTCTGGGTTTCGGTTTCCCTCCAAATCTTGTTCGGAAAGGACGCCGAAAAGATTTCTCCGGAGCCTCCGTAAATGCAGAGCTTCGGCACTTGGGAGCATGGCCCACTCGCTTAATGTGCCCCGATCAAGATCGGGAAATTCAACAAACGGAGACCATCATGTACCAGAACAAAGTAACTCTCATCGGCTTCCTCGGCAGCAACGCAGAAGCCCGCAGCAACAGCAATGGCAGCTTTACCACGCTCTCGCTGGCGACCAAGTCCTCCTACAAGAAAGACGGCAGCTACATCTCGCACACCGAATGGCACCGTTGCGTCGTCTTCGGCAAGCTTTCGGAGTTCGCCAAGACGCTCACCAAGGGAGCACATATCCAGGTCGAGGGCGAGTTGCGCAGCCGCGAGTACGACAGCAAGAAGACGGACACGAAACGGCGCGTATGGGAAATTCGGGTCGCTTCGATCCTGAAGCTGGATCGCGGTGAAAGGGGCGCCCCGGACGACCAGACGGAAGATCAGCAGCACGAGGATGCGCCCCAGGAGGAAGCGGCCGCGTAAGCCCTTGCTCTTCACTCTTGGAAGCCCGGCTAACCGCTGGGCTTCCAACGCATCGAGGTTCCCACGATGAGCTTTGAATTGATCCTTCCATTCCTTAGGCCGATTGAGCCGCTGCTGCTCGACGACAGCATCAGCGAGATCATGGGCAATCCCGATGCCTCATGGTGGTATGAACGCGACGGAATATTGTGTCAGGAACCGAGCATTTCCTTCGACGCCGGCAGGCTCCGCACTGGCCTCGAAGTCATCGCCAACCAACTCGGCAAGAAGCTCGATGAAGACAACCCCTTACTGCACGCGCATCTCCCGGATGGGAGCCGTCTGGCGGCGGCCATTCCGCCGGTCGTATGCCCCGCTCCGATGCTGACGATTAGAAAGTTCACCAGCCGCCACTACACCGTCGATGACCTCATTCTTCGGGGAACGCTGACGCGCCCTCTCGCGGACTTCTTAACGGTACAAATTCGCAGCGGAAAGACGTTGTTGATCAGTGGTGGAACCGGCACCGGCAAGACCACCCTCTTGCGGATCTTGGCTGACTTCATTCCTGAACAGGATCGCATTGTCGTCATCGAGGACACCTCCGAGCTTCACATCAAGAAGCCGAACATTTTGGCGGTCGAATGCCAGACCGATACGTTCAAGGCCAACATCTCTTTCGACGACCTTTTGAAGTCCGCTCTCCGCTGGAGACCCGACCGGATCATTCTCGGCGAAGTGCGTGGAATCGAGGCGCGAACGTTGCTCGATTCCTTCAACACCGGCCATGCGGGATCGCTGGCGACGATTCACGCCAACTCGGCAGAGAAGGCCCTTCGCCGTTTCGCCAATCTGGTCATGCGCACCCACGCGCAGACCACCTTCTCCGATACCGAAGCCGAGATCGGTGAAGCCGTTGATTTCGTAGTCCATATCGAGCGGCAGCCGGGCCGCCGCATCGTCCGAGAAGTAGTGGCGCTTCGTGGATATGACCGCGATGCGAAACGTTTTTTGATCGAACCGGTGTTCGAGGTGAAACATGCGGCAGCCTAGAACCCAGAAGGCGACGAATATTGCCGCCAACTTCCTGACCCGTTGCCCGCAGAAAGATTCCTTGATTCCACTACCCATAAAGGAGAACGAATATGCCACTACTTGAGATCAACCAGAGCCGTCACATCTGTGCTTCTATTCGGCTGGATGAGACCACCGCCGCGCAGGTCGATCAGTACGCCGCCTTCATCCACGCTTCCGCCGACGATGTTGTGGATAAGGCGCTCAATTATGTCTTTTCGAAAGACCGTGACTTCCAGGACTTCCTGAAGACGCCACAAGCCAAGGATGTGGCCTCGACGTTGCGGGTCCGTAAAGGCCCGAGCCATGGTGCGTTGGCAGAGCGGCCTGCAAAGAAGCGCTCAGCCGGAGCAGAGTCCGCAGCTTCTGTGCGGGCGGTTCAGGCGTGATCCTGCTTTCAATTTCGTGGTGGAGCAAGAACGGTGCTTCGCACCGGAAGAATTGTGACACTCCACCCCTGATAGGGAACTGCCCAGATACTTTGGTATCTCGGCAGATACCACTGGAAACACAAGCGCTTGGAGTCGACCGGTATCTGGACAGATGCCGACAAAACAAAGCAATCGAGGTTCACTGTGGCTGAGATTCAGGTGATCGACGAACGAAGTTCGGAGAAGCTGCGAGGGCGCGATCGGCGCTCTTGCAACTTGAGTACCAAGCTCACGACAAATGAGGCGAAGGCAGTCGAAGAAGCCGCATCGCGAGCGGGCAAGACACCGAGCGAATGGGCGCGTGAACTATTGCTGCGCGGTGTTGCTGTTGGCAGTCACACGCCGATGGACATGCACATCTTCACCGAGCTCGTCGGCATTCAGATGCTTTTGATGAACACGCTCGAACCGCTACTGCGTGGCGACAAGATAGCCCAGGAACAGCTCACCGTCGTCTTTCGCCAAGTCCAGACAACCAAGGCCGCGAAGGCGCGGGAGCTCCTCGCCAAGCGCAGCCAGAACAAGGAGAAATAGCCATGCCCGCCGTCCAGCAGTGGGGCCGCAGAGAATCGATCCTCTGGCCGCCACGCTGCTATCTCTACACGCTCGGCGCGGTCTTCCTCTCGGTTATCGCGACTGGATTCTTGGTCTACCTCCGTTTCCAATTTGGCCTTTCACCGCTCCAACGCTACTACCTGCCGTACTATCTCCGTACTGAGTTGGCAGGTTTCACACACCCCGCCAGCAATTATCAACTCCTCTATGTTTCGGATGGCAAATTGCGCCCGCGCACTGCGCTCGAAGCCGACGTGGAGCCGGGGAGGACGCCGCAATTCGCTGGCAGCCCGTTGCCGCTTGTACCTTCGTCGCAAGCGCGGCAGCAGGGTCTCCGCCTGCTGTTCCGCGAACAACCACGCAGCTACCCGAACAAGGCTCTTCACAAATGGATCGAGCACTGGGTCTATGCAGATATCCCTCTCGCCCAGCTCTTCACGATGCAACTCATTTTGGGCCTCGTGGCCTTCGGGTTGCAACTTCCATTTTCCGTCCGCAAGGATATCAGGCGCATCAAGGGACTTCGCTACGGGCGCCGCCTCAAAGGCCCCGTTCTTATGAATGCCAAAGACTTCACCGAAGCGGTCCGCGGCAACGGCATCGGCATCACGACCAACGATTCAAAGCTACCCTTGCGTATTCCGCGCGATGCCGAGAACAAACACTTTCTGATTGTGGGCGACACCGGCTCCGGCAAGTCGAGCATCATTCGCCAGATGCTTTATCAGGTGGACGCTCGCGGCGACAGCGCCATTGTTTACGATCCGGCCTGCGAGTTTGTGAAACAGTTCTATAACGAGCGCCGCGGCGACATCGTTCTCAATCCGCTCGACGCTCGGATGCCCTATTGGGACCCGTCGAAAGAACTCCGCCGCAAGGCCGAAGCCAAGGCTTTGGCCGTCTCGCTCTACCAGCCGGAGGGCGTGACAAATCGCTTCTTCGTGGAAGCTCCGCAGAAGATTTTTGCGCACCTGCTTACCTACCTTCCGACGCCGGAAGAACTGGTGCGATGGATGTCGGATCCTGCCGAAATCGACCGTCGCGTCAAAGGAACCGAATATTGGATGCTGATTGATCCGAAGGCCCCGCAACAACGCACAGGAGTACTTGGCTCTCTCAATATGAGGGCAGACAGCTTCC
>JBEKUD010000306.1:0-4397 GCA_049515395.1 Candidatus Sulfotelmatobacter sp.
ATGGCGTGGGCAAGAACATCCACGAAGCAGAATTTCGTCTCCAGCGCCACAAAGCCGAGCGCAAAAAGAGGGGAGAGATAGCCCGTGGGGAACTGCGGGGAATCACGATAAGAGAGTCCAATCAAGAATCATCGTCAGGCACCGTCGAGCGAGCGCCCGGAGACCGTCAGGCACCCGCCAGACAACGTATGGCTTCGCCCGTATTACCTCGGTAATCCTTCCACTCACAAAACTCAGCAAATCAAGCCGCGCCGGGAGCAATAGTCATTAGAAGTTCATTAGAAGCGGAGAAGACGAAATGACACAGTTGCTCTCCCTCATCGACACGATCCAACATCTTGCACCCTCTCAAACTCCCGAATCCCCGATCTCCCCTCACCCCCTTGAACTGCCTCTAAGCATAAATGCCGCCCTCAAAACAGCGTTGGTGGTCGCCCACGAATCCTTGGTTAAGTTGTTC
The DNA here is from genome assembly GCA_049515395.1 of Candidatus Sulfotelmatobacter sp. Lineage (GTDB taxonomy): Bacteria > Acidobacteriota > Terriglobia > Terriglobales > Acidobacteriaceae > Sulfotelmatobacter. The sequence goes on from JBEKUD010000306.1 coordinate 461, forward strand.
AAAAGGTTCTTCGAGGAAGATCGGTATACGGTACGCATAGCCTCGAATACCGAGGAGGGGATGCGTTTGTACCGTGACTTTGGACCGTTTAATGTGGTGATCATCGACTACGACGCACCGCAATGCAACGGAGTTGCCGCCGATTATCGCCTGCTGCAGACAAGTGGGAGAAATCTTGCATCAGACATTCTCAAAATCGAGCCTTCGCAAGGGATAATCTTTGCAGCGCCTGCCTATCGGAGCCCGGGCGATCTGGCGTTACCGCAGGGGTTAGTTCATATTCCCGTTTTGATCGACATCACTCTTCTTCCGTTGCGGACTTTTCTAACTACGTTAGAGGTGCGTCGGGCGATAGACGCCTTGACCAATCCCGACAAGCTGCGACTCATGAGTTCCGCTTCATACCGGATACGGGGTCTCGGACGTGCGGCGCACAGCAAGACTGCGGAAGACTTACTTGTGGAAGCCCAGCTTAAGACATTAACGGGGGATAGGCAATGGAACAGAAGTGTCGATTTCGTGCGGCACCTTACGGAGGCAATGCGGAGCATTGCTGATTGCTGGAAGAAGAAGGAAGGAGATCAAGAGACGTGGCTATTCACCGAGATTGTTAAAGTGAACGCCGAAGGCGAGGAAATTTCCCCGCTCGATAATATTCCTTCAAGCGAAGCAGCAGCAGACCGGAGCTTAATCGCAATGGAAGAAGTTGATGGCATCTTCAGCGAGTTTGGGGACGACATGCAAGCTACCCAAGTGCTTCAGGGAACGTATGACGGCTTGACGCCAAAACAGATCAAACAGAAATATGGTCTAAACGAAAAAGAATACGCGGCTGCAAAGAAGCGAATTCGGATGAAGTTGAGCCGAACAAACCGCCACAACGGGGGCAAAGAACATGGATTTTAAGACGAGTCACGACGGGCAGCAAAGAATCATGAATTACTTAGCCGACTCCGTGCTTGAGCTATCGGACGAGGAAATCCTTGCCGAGGTACGAGAAAGTGGGGCTGACCCGCAGGAGGTGGCGAATCGTGCAGATTATGCTCTTCGACAGGCTGCGGACACATGGGAGTCCGAGAACGAACGGTTGTCAGAGCTTGGTCACACCATCAATCAAAGGTACTGGCGGTGTATCGATGGGAATTATCACAATTATTGCGTAAGGTGTGGCTTACCCGTGAGTTTCGCAACCGCAACTGGCGAAATGGAAGGGGGCGCTTTCGACGGATCATGCCCTGAAAACGCCTATCCCGTCAAGAAGAGGGAGGCATGACGATGACCGACCCCGGCGTTCAAATGGTGAGGGAGTGGCTTCAGCGCCAAGCGTTCAGTCTCCGAATACTCGCGCTCATCCTCTTCATGGAAGAAGCGGTCGAGGATGAGTTCGGCAAAGAGACTATGAGGAGTTTTGACCGTGATCTTAAAGAGGCGTATCGAAAACTACCACAGCCGAAGGGAGCAGCAAACTGAGTGAATCAACGTAAACCGTTCGTTAGCCCATTCTTGCCGTAACCATTGAGAATCTCAAAATCCAAATTCGTGGCCGGTGTCCAATGCCTGAAGCGCCTGTACTGGCAAGTTCACCAGCCGGAACTGGCAACGGAGCCCGACGCCGCTGTCGAAGCAATCATGCAGCAGGGTCAGGAAGTTGGTCTGCTTGCCCACCAGATGTTTCCGGGTGGAGTTGAGGTTAGCGGCGATGGCGGGTTGGACGAGGCGACACGCACCACCCGAGAACTGGTAGCAAACACTGAGATTCCCGCAATCTTCGAAGGCACATTCGAACACGGCGGCGTGCTGGTTCGCGTATCCGCGAAATGCTCGCCGTCGAGGGATTGCTTTCCTGCATGTACAAGAAGACGCGCTCAGCCTCCTTCTTGCTGAAATGACGCTCCACATAATTTCGACATTGCAGCAGCAACCCGCCAGACCCCGCAGCCCAGTCGCATATATGCTGTTGAGGCTGGGGCTCCACGATTTCAGCCATGAGGTACGCGACTTCTCTCGGAGTGTAAAATTCGCCGCTCGACTTGCCAGCTTTGGACGCAAAGTTCCTTATCAGGTACTCGTAAGCGTTGCCGAACAGGTCATCGTGAACGCTTGCCCGGTCGAGGGGCAAGCTGCCGAAGTGATTGATGATTGTGACCAGCTTGGATCGCGGCAGGCGGTCTTGTGCATTGAAATCGACTGTGCTATTCGCAAGGATACCGTCGAACTTCGGCTCGTTCGCACGCTCGATTGCACGCATGGCGTCGTTGAGCGCCGTGCCGAGCTTTAGCTCGGTAGTACGGGCGACCGTGTCCCAGATGCAGTCAGCGGGAACGACGAAATCGTGCATTCGAGGGTCCCGTGCCAACTCGGGATCGCCAAGCTCCTTCTCCAGCGCGACAACATTTTCGATGTAAACGTCGCTGATGCGTTTGTAGAAGAGAAGGGCAAAGACGTATCCACGGAATTCTGAGTGGTCGATGCCGCCACGAAGCAAGTCAGCCGCTTTTTCCAAAAAAGCATCGAGTTCCGCCTGAGTGAGGCGACGTTGCGGACGGGTTTTGACGGTGTCTCCGTTGGGGAGCTTGAGCCCAGTTCCTGCGTTAGCCATGTGTCTTTGGGTGTGAACCGAATTCTAAGAATACCCGCAATCGTCCGGCTTCGGGTGTGATTTTCGCTGGAATGCGCAGTCCTGCGATCTTCTGCTTGAAGGAAGCGAATAGAATCGGCGATTGCGCAGATCGTCGCGGGCACCCGCTTCCCGCTCGTACTGCGCCAGCTTCCGTGTCGCGAGGATGCTGGCGGTGATCAGCAGCACGCGCTTGCGAACCGCTACATCGGGGGAATGATAGGGTCGCCCTCGACCGTGCGCCAACAGTTTTTGTTGAATGGCGAGGCACCCCAGCCCCGATCAGTCTTTGGGCACCAACCAATGGTCGCTGGCGCACCATGACTGGCATTCACGAACTGGAGCGCGATTTGCCGGAGGAAGTTCGTCTGAGTTTACTGAACGCTGCCTGACAGAATGCCGACTAGTGCCTTGTGCAGTGGTTGCTTCGCATCTTGCGCCTCAGTTCTGTTCAGAACAAAGTCTGCCGCATAACTCGCAGCAGTTTTAACCAGCCTTCTTCCGTTGGTGCGCCAACGAAATAGGCATCCTTGCTACAACTTCGCTGGGCTTGGAATCGAAGACCTCCACAACCTCTCCATGATCGCCATTGTTTGGCGAATACGGCTGCGTCCGCCAATTCAATTCTTCCAGCCGTTTTCGCATTTCATGTCCGCACGTTTCACGCACATTGCAATGCTCACAGTCCGGATGGTGGATTCTCAGGAGGGACAACAGGTAGCATCTTAACTTCACGAACCACCTCGCAGGATTCAGGCCATTCGCCTCAAGGGGTGTTGCGTCTCAACTGGCGGGAACGGCTCTTCGGAGAGGCGGGTGTATTATGTCACACGATGCCTGTGGAATTTCAAGAGGGTTTCGTATCCGGTTTTCGGCAGTGCGGAGGATGGGAAAGCCTCCCGCAGACCTCGCAGCAGGTTCCCAATCCTTCGGAGTCGTCTACTTTTTGTTCGCAGCTTTCAACTTCGCCCACCGCGCTCGCTGAAATGCTGCGATCCTCCTGCGCCCTGCTGCCGAGATTGTGCGCTTCACAGATGCTGAAGAACTGGGTTTCGCTGCGCCTGCTGCGGGCTTCGCTCCCTTTTTAATCTTTGCCCATCGCGCCTTTTGCGCCAGTGCCATTTTCCTGCGCGAGGCTGCCGAAATTATTCGCTTCGGTTGGGTTGTCGTCCGGGATGTTCCCGAACCGTTTAGCGAGTCGATCACCGAAATTGCTTGATCCAACTTCTCCATGTGCAACTGCGCTTGCTTGCGCTGTTCTCGAAGCTCTTGCAGCGCATTGGTTAGATTTGCCATTATCGTTCCTCCTCAAGATTTATA
>JBEKUD010000307.1:0-4373 GCA_049515395.1 Candidatus Sulfotelmatobacter sp.
ATGCCACTCGTTTCGCTACTGTCCAGCTCGATGAAGTGTTGGCCGCTATGCAATAAGAAACCGCAAAACGGCGATGTATGTGAACTTTTATGCCCTTCTCTTCCATCACGATAACAAAGGGTTTCAGCACTGTGCGTAGATCTGCGCCAGTGACCGGACGCGCCTCTGGATGTGCTTCACATAAGGGCAGTGATAGCAAATCATAGCAAATGAACACCATCAGGAGGGCTGGCACATCCTTGAATTCATCTAACGACACCAACTTGCCACTGGGATCCGGAAGGCTAAAGTTGGGTGCGCTTGTACCCAACGGAAGCATTGTAGAGGGCGTCTCAGTCACAAAGTATCCTCTTTTCAAACTTAATGGATTTTCCAGGCACGAGTCTAGCAGAAGAAAATCGAGGGCGAGGTTCCCGGCTTAACCACTCAATCGGAGACTTCGATCGCCTGGTTAATAGCGAGGATATGCGCTTGCGGTGAAGGTGGCGTGCAGGGGCGAGCCGCGGTGTCCGCTAGTAACGAAGCTGACTAACTAACTGGTTGGGATCATAAAGATCGGGATGGCGCTCAAAATATTCCTTCTCCAGGCGAGCCACATCGATGAGCATCTCCGTCGGAGCCGGTTTGCCGGCGAGCGGCGACATCGTCATTCCGTTAGCCTCGCCTGTCATTGATTGTGTTTCTAGAGTACTGGGCATGGTTCCACCTTCCAAATATCGGCTGCGTATTCCGCAACGGTGCGGTCGCTCGAAAATTGTCCGGAGCTGGCTACGTTCAGAATTGCTTTGTGCGCCCATCCGCCGGGATCGGCATATAACGCGCCGAGGCGCTCGTGCGCTTGGCAATAAGACGCAAGATCCGCCAGGTGCATGTAGTAATCGCCGAACGTGAGGAGCGTCTCGCGCAACGGATCGAACACGCCTGGTTCGTTACGGCTAAAGTGGTCCGAGAAAATGAGATCCAGAGCCACTCGAGTTTCGGGCTCATTTTCATAGTGCCAGTAGGGGCTGTACCAGGCGCGACTGTTCTCAACCTGTTCCACGGTGAGGCCGAACAGAAACAGATTTTCTTCCCCTGCCTCCTCCGCCATTTCGATGGTCGAGCCGTCGCGTGTTCCGACGGTCAAGGCTCCATTCATCATGAACTTCATATTGCTCGTTCCGCTGGCTTCGTAACCGGCAGTCGAGATCTGGTTCGAGACATCGCTGGCTGGAATCAGCCGTTCCGCCAGCGAAACATTGTACTCGGGGAGAAACACGACTTTAAGCCGACTGCGTACGGCCGGGTCGCCGTCAATCGTACCCGCAAGGTTGTTGATGAATTTTATGATGAGCTTGGCCAACCGGTACGCTGGCGCCGCTTTACCGGCGAAGAAAAATGTGCGCGGTATCAAATCCGCGTCGGGATTTTCCCGCAGGCGGTTATAAATGACCACGATCCGCAGCGCATTCAGCAATTGCCGCTTGTACTCGTGGATGCGCTTGATCTGGCAATCGAAGATCGTGTTCGGGTCCACGATCTGCCCCGACGTCGACTTGAGCCAATTGGCAAAGCGCACCTTGGCCTCGCGCTTTGAGGTGAGGAACATTTCACTAAAGCTGCGGTCTTCGGCAAATGGCTTGAGTTGGTTGAGTTGGCTAAGGTCGGTAATCCAATGATCGCCAATGACTTGTGTAATGGCGCCGGCCAGCGCTGGGTTGGCCCCGAGCAACCAGCGTCGCGGTGTTACCCCGTTCGTTTTGTTGCTAAAGCGCTCGGGAAATATTTCGGCTAGATCCTTGACCGTCGTCGTCCGCAATAGTTTCGAATGGACAGCGGCCACTCCGTTAGTGCTGTGCGAGCCGACGATCGCGAGGTTAGCCATGCGGATCTTGCGCTGCTTGCCCTCTTGCAGGAGGCTCACACGCTCCACGCGACCCTCGTCACCGGGGAAGCGAAAACGAACTTCGACCAGGAGCCGCCGGTTAATTTCGTAAATGATCTCCAGATGCCGGGGTAGAAAAATCTCAAACCACGTAACCGGCCATTTCTCCAGTGCTTCTGGCAGAAGAGTGTGATTTGTGTAGGCGAGCGTTTTCTTAGTAAGTTCCCAAGCGTGAACCCAGCCCAGGCGCGCGTCGTCTAGTAAGATACGCATTAGTTCAGCGACCGCCATGGCAGCATGAGTGTCATTGAGTTGGATCGCGACCTTCTCCGGCAACTTGTCCCAATCGGTGTTGTGGCGCTGAAAGCGGCGCACCAGGTCAGCCAGTGAACAAGCGACCAGGAAATACTCCTGCAGGAAGCGCAGCCCTTTCCCCGCCGTCGTGGAATCGTCTGGATACAACACGCGGGTCAGCGATTCCGCTTCGAGGGTTTCGCCCACCGCGCCGACGAAGTCGCCGGTACCGAATTCCTGAAAATTGAAGTAATCCGGCGCAGCTGCAGCCCAGAGGCGAAGAGTGTTGATCGTTTTTCCCCCAAAGCCCACCACCGGACGATCATAGGGTATGCCGATCAGGATCGACGGCCGGTCCGGGATGACTCTAAAATTACCCCCTCGCAGCATAAAGGAGCAGTTCAGCTTGACTTCCACCTTCTCGTGCAGGCGTTCGACCTCCCAGGGATCGCTGTCGCGGAGCCAATTGTCGGCGTTCTCTCTTTGCCAGCCATCTACGATCGATTGCTTGAAGATGCCGTACTCATAGCGCAGACCATAGCCCGTGGCTGGGAGCTGCATGGTGGCCATCGAGTCGAGGAAGCACGCGGCTAGGCGGCCCAAGCCCCCATTCCCCAAGCCCGCATCTGGCTCCTGCTCGATCAGTTCAAGCCAATCGATGTGTTCTTCTTGAACCGCCTGCTGAACAACCGGATCGAGCAAAAGGTTGCCGACATTATTGGCCAACGAACGGCCGATGAGAAACTCCATGGAAAGGTAGTAAATCCGCTTGGCATTCTGTTGCTCGTAAGTTGTCTTTGTCAGCACCCAGCGCTGCGCGAGCAGGTCGCGTACCGAACGGGAGAACGCCTCAAAGCGCTCGCGCGCACTCGCCACCTTCGGATCGATCACTCGGTCAAAAAGCAGATGCCGTTCGTAAAATGCGTTTTCGGTCCCGACAAACGGAATCGGGCCACACCCGTAGTGGCGAAGAAGCTGTGAAACACTGGCTGGGTTGATCGTCATGGAACGATTTTAGCTGAGTTCGGGCGCGGCGCACTTGTTGTACTCATTCGGGATCCTTTTCGTCTGAGTTATCTAAAATCGTTAGGTCCAGGGTCGAGAACCAACAAATCCTCGGCGATTAGTCTGAAGCCCCTGTTGTGACGCGCCCGGATCAAACACATGAGCGGATAGAGCCGCAGTTCACCGACTGCCACCCTCAGCTCGACCCATACTCCGCTAATGTCTTCGAGGCTGGAGCAGGTTCTGGCGCTTCGGCGCTCGCGAGGAGTTGCGCAGGTCTACTAGTCAGAAGTGCCCCACCTTATTCTGTAGCCCTTCTTCCTCCAACGACTTGGCCTGCTGCTGCAGTTGCGGGGCCCCGTGATTGGGCCGGTATTGTTGTACTGAGAGATCGCCCCGCAGATCACAATACGGGCGCCGGGCGCCAGTTGCGCCAGCGCCGCGTCCAGAATCGCGCCCCCCACGTTGTCAAAGTAGACGTGAATGCCCTCCAGGCAATGCCTCCGAAGGAAACCGATGCTCCGAGAGGCTCAGTGCACATATCAGTCGGAGTGTGGCGACCACCGCTTACACGAGCGACACTGTGTGGAAGTCCACTGGTGGAGGCACGCCGGGCACACTCCTCCTGTTTCAAACGCATCCCACTCATAGCCGCAGCTACAGGACCAGAGGTCTTCCTTGCGGGGCGACCAGCCGCAGAGCGGGGCAGCGAATGCGAGGGCCGGAGTCGTCGGGGCTTTTCTCTTGAGCGGGCTCGCGATCCAGAACTGACGATTTCGAGGGGTCGTCGGAAAGGGCGCACATGCCACGCTATTATGCACGAGTTCGGAGGCTGCCGATTAGAGAAGATTCTTTACTCGTTCCGCTAATCGCTTGGGTGCGATCAGTGCGTAGCTGCCCAACAGCAGTTCTTTCACTTCATCCCAATCCACCTTGCCCATACCCAGCCGAAGCGCGACCCAGCGCCTAGATGCGGTGTAGGAGGGAAGATAAAATCTGTTGCGCTGAGCGTCAGCTAGCTCCTTATCGCCCGGCAATGCCTTGCAGGTGACCGCGACAATGCCGTCACCGTAATGGTTATCGAGAAAGTAGGCGAAGGTCTTTTTTCGGACTAGAAACTGCGCGTGCGATCCACGGACTTGTCGGGTTGATCCGGGAAGCGCAAGCGCAAGTTGGGTTAAACGGGTGAGACGTGGGTCTTCGGCGAAAC
>JBEKUD010000308.1:0-4359 GCA_049515395.1 Candidatus Sulfotelmatobacter sp.
AATCCCTCCACAGGGTGCTCCGGGTGCGGAAGGATGAACCAGTCGCTGCAACTCATGATTTCGGGAAGATCATTTCGCCAGCCCAGAAGGCGCACCGAATTCTCCAACCCGAGTTCTCTCGCGCGCCCCGACACTTCCGGCTCTTGAGATCCCGCCCCGGCGAAGACGGCGACAGCCCGCGGCTCGATACAACGCAAATTGGCGAGCACATCCACAGCAAAAACTGGGTTCTTTTCTGGAACCAATCGTCCCCCAAAAAGAAGAATCAGCGCATCCTCGGGGAGATCCCATTGACGGCGAAACCCGGCGCGATCGGCGGCAACATTCTCGAACGGCATGGGATCCAATCCGTAGTAGTGCACAAGGTCGCGTTGGGGACGTCGCGTACGTCCCGCCAGAAACGTGTCCAGAGTATGGTTGGAGATTCCGACGATGCGATCGGCCGTCGACAGACAGAATCGTCGCATCGGTTCGCGATAGAAGCGCTGCTTGAAGAGGCTGGGGGTGGGCACTACTTCGTCTGCATTATGCACATGCACAATCCGCCGACGGATAGACATCCCCGACGCAGCCAGCAAATAGACTGCGCTCACGATGTCGTGATGGCAGTGCAAGACGTCGTACCCTCCACGCCGCAACTGGTTACGTAGAGCACGGATAAAGTCCATCTTCTTTACGATCGGAACGGGCGAATGGATCACACATGCGCCGAGCGCTTGGGCCTTTTCGTCCATCGATCCCGGCTGTCCGATCATGCAATAGAAAGTCCAATCGACATCGATTCCCCGTTCGCGTGCATGCTTCAACATGCGCACAAGCCAATTCTCTACCGCGCCGCGGTTGAGATTTTCGACAACGTGAAGAACCCGTCGTCGCAACTTTGGGATGTTCGAAACTGGCTTCTCCGACCCGAGGTATGAAGCTAGGTGTAACGTTCCAAAAGCACTGTGCCGTACTCTGCCTGTCCGCTGATCTCGGTCCCCTGATCGAGATACCGAACGCGACGGCCAGCCGCGGCAGCCAGGTCTTTGAGTTCCGCGAGCGTATCACCAAACTCCGGCCACGCATAAGGGTGAAGTTCGCAGACTAAGTCGGCGTTGCTCGAAAGAACTTGTTTCGCACCTTTCAGAATACGGATTTCCGCCCCCTCCGCATCGATTTTTACGCAACGGGGGGCTGGCAGGTTGTGCTCTGACAAATAAGAGTCAAGAGTCACAAGAGACACTCGAATTTCTTCCGATTTGTGGGCTGCGGAAAACTCCACTGCAGACCGTGCAAGCGAGGATTGCGAATTGCCACCCCGACTGAAGAGGGTTGCTTCCCCGATTTTGTCTGAGCATGCGCACAATTCGACCGTCGGTCGTTTGATGCTCGGATTAAGATTGAGATTCTTCACCAGCATTTCGCGCGCGTAGGGGTCCGGCTCAAAGGCCACGACATGGCCGGTTTGACCACACATTGCTGCCATCAGGATGCTATATACGCCATAGTGCGCGCCGATATCTATCGCGGTGTCTCCCTCTGTTAAATGGGTGCTGAGCCACAGGACCTGCAAAGCATCGTAGCGAGCGATGCCGTTCTGCGAACGGGTATAGCACAACCGAATCGGGCGCGTGCCAGGAATGTAACGCAATGTATGGCCTTCTATCCGATAGGGCTCGCCGCGCCGGCCGTACAGCGCTCGCTTCAGCCCAAGGACAAATTGGTGCCGCAAGTTTGTAATCATTTTTCGGCTCGAACGACTTGACGTTCAATGAACTGTTGCATTGCGCGATCTCGCCCGCGGAAAGCCGCGCTTAAGATCCGACTGCGCGGCTGTTTCAGTCGCAGATCCGCCAGAAATCCGCGCTGTGGCCCAATACGGTGCGCGGGCCAGTTCGGGTTCGATGTTCCGAATCCAGCATGGTTCGAGAATTGTGAATCCTCCGCTAAACGTACGAGGTACTCCACGGTCAAAAGTTCTGGTGAAATAAGTGCATGAGCTTGAGCGAGGCGATGAGCCCGAACACCCCGGAAATCATTATCACGCACTTCGTCTCGTCACGAAGACGATCAAGTCTCCTGTCGCCTCGCTGATGCTGGGGCAGACTAACGAGAGTGTAAACGAGAGTTTCCGCTCGAACCGTGCGCGAGGCCGGATACCGCGAAGGTCGAGCCGGTACGCAACCGGTTCACCGGTTCCCTTGTCCGCCACAACCAATTCCCACCGCTCGTGTCTGGCCGCTAGCTAGTGCGTCGACGCATCGCTGGAGTTCCTTCGACCAAACATTGTGGGGTCAGGTTTCGACAGAGAGCATCTGGTGGAGAACCTAAATTCGAGTGAGGTTCTCTCGTGGCAATGCGAGTAAGTCGGTCTCCGCGGGCAGTTCCCGTCCTTTGATTGGAAGAAGCGGAAGGCCATGACCCGGCAAGCCGTCTTTTACAGTAAGAGCGGGAGTTACGCTTTGGCCTGCTATATCGCACTCGCGGCAGAAACAGACCTCGTACGACAAGGAATCAAGAAATTCGATAAGCTTCGCAGGGGGGGCAACACGGACAAATTTTTCAACATACTCAAAATACACTGCTTGGATACAGTGATTCCTCAGTGCATGCTCAGCGCCCCGAAGAGCGGCGAGCTCATAACCTTCAATATCGAGTTTTAAGAGTTCCACGCGATCCAAGCACTTGTCTTTGAGATATGTGTCGAGCTTTATGGATTGTATGGGAATGCCACCGCTTTTTACGATGTGCGAAACCCCCGTTTGGTCCTCCTGAACATGGAACAGAACAATGCTGTCCGCTTCACAAACAGCAACAGGATTTACTTCCGTCACCATCGACGGGTACAGCTCCAGGCTTTTTCTAATGGACTCCAGCAACTTGGGATTCGGTTCGAACATATGAAACCGTACGCGGCCATCTAACTTTCGCGCCAAACCAAAGCTCAACAAACCGTGATTGGCCCCGACGTCCAGGAATGCGCCACCCTGCTGAAGCAAAGCATCCGCTACGCGGAAAAAGTCCTTCTCGTACTCTCCATCTATCACAATCAGTCGAAGGAATCCGTCGCTGAGATCGGCATAGCCAAGCGCGTCATCTCGTATGCGCACAAGCTGAAGAGGATCCTCTCCGGTGAGTCGCATCCAATCCTTCATCAAGCGGTGCCTGCGCATTGTCCGCGGCAGCTTCTCAAATAGTCCAGCAGCTTTAGGGAGCATTCTATTTTCTATGCACCGCCTGTTGAAGGTTGAACAAGTTAGTTCACGTTTTCGTAGCCTCAACATAAAGACTTTCTGACTGACGCTCAGGTGTGTCCGGAGGCATTGCCGGATCCGAGGACGCTTCGAAACTCATTTGGGCGACTCTAGAAAACCCGACGCTCCGTAACAGCTGTATTAATGTCTCAGCGTCGTAGGCATACTTGTGCTCGCCATGCTGCCTGAAGATCGCATTGATCAGTTCCATTTTTGTGGAGTAGAGATCTCCAAGCCAGTAGTCACGATAATTGTCCCCCTCCTTGGTAAGCGGGCGCAGCTTCGCAAGTCCCTCCCAATCGTCACAGGTATAGAGCTTTAGATACCGCGCCGCGTCCGGCACGACGATCCGCAGAACGCCGTTATCGCTTAGGCACCTCCGACAATTCTGAAGGAAATTTCGAGCTTCATCGGCGTACTCGAGATGCTCGAGGAAATGCTCCGTATAGATTGCCGCGACAGTCCCGTCTTTGAAGGGAAGGTCCTTTCGGCAGTCCCAGTACTCGATCCGGGGATCGGCAAGCATGTCGAGGTTGACCCACCCATTTGCGATCCGCCCTCCACAGCCGATATTGACCCTTATCCCTTCCATTTCCCGATATCTTTTCGCGGTGGCGTAGCTCTTCGCGGCCGATTTTAACGACGCCCGCGCCTCGAAAGCCATCTGGCGTAACAGGCGGTCGGGGAACGTGCGGTGCAAGCGCTGCTTCAAGAGGTTTTTTAACTGTGAAAGCATCGAGCCAACGCTTTCGTATTGAGTCTCGGACCCTTGTCCGCGCCGATCTCTTCGGCAACATCTGGGAAGAATTGAGCCAGAAACCGCTGAGCGGCGGCTTTCGGAGAGTAGTGCGTCTCCGCCCACTGTCTACCCGCGCCGGCGACGCGCTCAAGCAGAGAGGGGTCTTCCCGTAGGCGGTCTACGAAATCGTCCAGACGAGAAAAATCGACGCCAAGATAATGAGTGCCGTCCTCTGGCATGACCGGAAGCTGGACGCCGTAATGGTTAAGATCAATATTTATGGTCGCGCATCCCGCCGCCAGAGCCTCCCAAAGACGGAAGCTGTCGCAGCCGACGGCTCTGGGTGGACGCGGGTCGAAAAAGCCCAGACTCTGAAAAAACAGA